>RFGT01000182.1 GCA_003696975.1 Nitrospirota bacterium
GTCCTCCCTATCAAGGACGTGCATGCGAGATTCACTCGGCTCTCCAAACCCGCCGATTGATGGCACAGATTATCAATGGGCTACAGTTTCAGGCTGAGCAAATGTCTCACGCTTTTGATTATGCTACCTGGCGTTCGCGAAGGAATATGTGAAGGTGCTTGGGCTGGACATAAACTGATCGACTACTATTTATGGTATAGTATAAAGTCAAGCAACGACCCCATATCCCAATAGGACTCGACCCTTTTATACTCTACATGCTCAAGACATTGCCAATGTAGCTGGTAGCAGGAAGGTTTGTAAAAGAACAAAGAGGTCGGTCATTTGAGCATTGAGTTCTCTCCTGGCGAGATTGGCCCCTCAAGGGCCCGCAGATCAAGTCCTTCGATCTCCTGGAGGGTCTTTCCCGCTATGCCCTGGAGGTCTCCATACATCCCGACGGTGGCCTGCATGACGCGCTGGATTTGCTCCTCCCGTTTGGCCCATTGCTTCAGAATGGCTCGTTTTTCTTTGTCCAAATCCTCCTGCATTGTGGAAAAGGCTTCCACAATGGCCTGCACTCGCTGGCGAAATCGGGGACCGGTAAGATACTGGTAGATCATCTCCATTTTGGTCTGCTGGCCTTCTGACGCATGACGTGCCATCGCAACCTCGATGAGCATGTGGCGCAAGGACATGGCCACGGGCAGCATGGCTCTAGGATGGGTCACCCAGACCCCGTCTACATGGTCAAACGTGTCCACCCCTTTGGGAAGCGCTTGGCTGACCAGCACCGCCAGTTCGGCTTTGGCGGCTCGCTGGTCATCCCGCAACTTCACCAGCCAGCCGTCACTCCAGTGTTTGGTGCGCTTGGACTCCCACAAAATAGTCCCGCACGCCTGGCCCAAAGGCCCCATGACTCGCTGCAGCACATCGCCCCCATGTTCACCTTTGGGAACAGGCTGAATGGTGTCTCGAGGAAATTTCGCACTCAGCAGCGATTCCACCTCCAACTCCTGCACTTCTCCTTGAAGCTGCTGGGACCCTTGCTCGGCCCTGCGCTTTAGCTCCTCAATCTGTTTTTGCATTGAGGCAATCGTCTGCTCTTTCTCCAAGACCTTCAGCTTGAGCGCCTCCTCGGCTTCCTGTTTGGCCTGCTCACGAATACTCGTCAGCGCCTCTTGCACCCGTTTTTCCACAGTCAGATCGAGTTCCCGCTTTGCATCGTCCAACTCGCGCTGCTTGCGCAGAAGATCCGCCTGGACTTTCTGAGCCTCGGCCAGTTTTTCCTCGCGTTGCTTGAGCAGCTCCTGAAGCTCTTGGAGTGCACGTCCTCGCTGTTCCAGCTCGTGTTGGACGGTCTGTTTGGCTTTCTGAGCTTCTTCTGCAATGATTTTCGCTCGCTCCTCTTGGAGTGTTTGCGCAACTCGTTCCTCAACTGAGGCCATAGCCTGGCGAAGCGCTTCCTCGCGCTCGCGTACTGACGCCTCACGCTGGGCTGTTTCCGCCTCTTTTTGCGCAAGCCGCTGCTCATATTCACGCCGGGTGGCTTCCAGCAGTGGAGCGGCGAGTGACTCGGTGAGCTTAATTGGGGTCTTACAGTTCGGACAAATAACCGTAGGCTCGCTCATGGGATCCCTCACTGATGAGCCAATGCGTTTCCCAAGGTTCCCGTATCATTTGGAACGATAGCCATACAGCCACCGAGCCGTCGTCTGGCCAATATTCCGCACGGAATGGGATGCACCAGCAGGAATAAACAGTTCCTCTCCAACTGGGGGATAATACCGTGTGCCGTTGATCTCCACTTCTAATTGGCCTTCCACCACAAGAATAACTTCATCCGTCGTATGGACGAAGTCTTCCCATCGTCGGCCCGGCGGATCAATCCACAGATCACAACTAAATCCGCGGGATGCCCACTCACGAGCAATCGCTTCTTGATCAATCATAAGATGTCCCTCCCTGCTATGGCTGCGTATCTATGAGGAACCGGATTGATCCTGTCAAGTCAGGGAATAGAGGTTTTTAGGCCACTCGCTCGCCTCCCTTATTCGATCTGCTCTATCTGCTCCGTCACCATTTGGAAACCTTGTGAACCTCAAGGCGTAGGGGTCACGGTGCCTCTCTGGAAGGCATGCCGTAACAAGGTATGTCGTGCATGACGACGAATGATCGAAGTATGACGTCATCGTGAACCTCCTGTTTACCAATGGTTATCACGGGCTTACGGCATGGCTATGGAGTCGCTTGAACGACATCAGCCTCCCATGAGACATGTGCCGGACACCACTGCCAGACTCCGAGGCTGATGATCCGCGTCAGTCCGGCGGGAATACACGCTGTTCGGCTGACCGTCACTTTGCGGTTGACGAGTCGGGTTGAATCGCCGCATCGATTCAAATATTCGGCCCCGTTGATCTCACCCAAATCCGCATGTGGAACAAAAAACGCTACAAAAGGGATCGGCAACACGGCGATCGAAGAATCGTCCACCCATTCACCTCCGGAACAATGGGCGAGTGTGGCATCAGTCCGGCGAATATCGTCTTTAATCAATGTGGTGGTGCAAGCAGTAGCCATCGTGGTGACCACGAGCAACAAGAGGACCTTGCCGCCGAGGATGAAGGTATTTTTCATTGATAGACCTCCCAATAACTCGTGTGAGTGAATGCCCGTGGTTACAGGCTCGGACAACTGGATATCCCGACACCGATAAACTGCTTATAATGGAATATTGGTACTTATGCGATCAATCTTGACATGTGTCAATTTTCCTCTGGGAAAGAGGAACCGTAACGAAAAACGAGGAAGAGGAATGTCCAAAAAGCTTTCTGCTTACATCGAACCTTGGCGCTTGAATAGGCTGGTCACAAGAGGCCCTGAATTGCGCCCAGCATTGGCGAAAGATTTTTGCGTTCGGACACTGCCGACCACAGGCCAACCGACACAATTGCCTCGGATGGCTTGATCATTCGCCAATATCGACACAGCGGGAGACTATCTCTCGTTCCCCGCATCGCTCCCGCACACGGCGCTGTACCTGGCTGCGGTCGTTTTCTAGAGCCTCAGCAGTCGCTCCGCATGGGCCGCAACATTCCCCGAAACCGGATAAACCGCGCAGGTCTCTCCTCCGTGGACTGCGACATAGTCCTCGCGCGGTAGATGCCTCATTTCCTGCCAGGACGAGAGTCGCCGTCAATTCCAGCACTCACGGCTTGCTCTGCTGTCCCTGCCACGGGCTGCCGGACCCGGGGGATGTTGGCGGTCATGGCCGGAACCTCCGGCGTTTCCTTGCAGGTTGGTCCCGTGGTGTGAACTTCAACCCTTGGGCAAGCAACCAGACGGCGGCATCCTCAAGCTCGATCCTCTCCGGTATCGTCCGGGCTGACTCGGGTGTGAGCGTCATGAGCACCGCTCTTGCGATCCGCCAGAAAGATTCACACACTGTGCAGCCGAAGCCATAACGCCATAGGGAAGTCTGGATAAACCCCAGGGTGAAACAGTGACCAAAATCGTGATCAGCGAAGTTATCCGCGTGGGACCGGGGGTGGAAGGAGTGTCAGAAGTTCTGGAAAAGACAGAAAAAACAGAATGGCTGGGGGACCAGGATTCGAACCTGGGCAGTCAGATCCAGAGTCTGACGTCCTGCCGCTAGACGATCCCCCAAGCCTACTGGCAGCTTAATCGAGGTGGCCCTTGCAGTCAAGGGAGTGGAGCACCCGCTCAAGCCGTTGGAGTGTGCGCTCCTTTCCCAACAGCAGCATCACATCATAGATGCCAGGGCTAAAGGTCCGGCCCGTCAGCGCCACGCGAAGAGGCTGCGCCAATTTCCCCATCTTAAGTCCATCCTCATCAAGCACCCGGTGGAGTACGGATTCAAGTGTCTCTTTGGAAAAGGTCTCCAAGCCTTCTACGTACTCAGCAAACTTGCGAAGGCTCGGCAGAATATCGGGAGTGAGAAATTTCTTGGCTGCCTCCTCATCGATGGCAATGGGGTCGGTCACGTAGGGAAGAGCCCATTCCGCCATCTCCACCAAAGTTTTCGCCCGTTCACGAAGAGGTGGGATCAAGGCCTCTATTCCTCCCACAGGTTGGACTGGCCCATGAGGATCATAGCCTTTCGCCTTCAGAAACGGAATGAGGAGCTCCGCCAAGCGTTTCGAGTCGGCTTGCTTGATATACTCGCCATTCATCCACAGGAGCTTGTCGGGATTGAAGACCGCGGGAGATTTTTGAACATGATCAAAGGAGAATTTTTCGATCATCTCCTCGATGGAAAACAGCTCCTGGTCGCCATACGCCCAGCCCAATCGGACCAGATAGTTGACCATGGCTTCGGGCAAATACCCCATATCCCGATAGGCGAGAATCGACGTCGCTCCGTGCCGTTTGGACAGCCGTGTTTTATCAGCCCCCAAGATCATAGGCAAATGGGCAAACTTGGGCACGGGATAGCCTAAAGCGTCAAACAAGGGGATCTGCCTTGGGGTATTGTTGACATGGTCATCCCCGCGAATCACATGGGTGATCCCCATCAGTGCATCATCGATCACTACGGAAAAATTGTAGGTGGGGTATCCGTTGGATCGGAGAATGATCAAGTCATCCAGCACCGTATTGTCGAATTGGATATGACCCTTGATAAGATCGTTGATAACCGTCACTCCTTCTTGGGGAGACTTGAAGCGAAGAGCGGCAGGCTGCGTGGGGGTGAGAATCCTTTTCTCCCGGCATCGGCCGTCATACTTCACGGGTTCACCCTTTTCCTGCGCCTCCTTTCGTCTGGCCTCAAGTTCCTCCGGCGTGCACACGCACCAGTAGGCAAGCCCGCGGTCAAATAATTCCATAGCCTTCTGGCGATAGAGCTCCAGCCGATCAGTCTGACGATACGGACCCTCATCCCACGTGAGCCCCACCCATCGGAGGCCCTCAAGAATGGCGGCAATCGCCTCCTCCGTGGAGCGATCGCGATCCGTATCCTCAATCCGCAAAATAAAGGTCCCTCCCTCATGCCGGGCATACAGCCAATTGAACAAAGCAGTTCGCACCCCTCCAATGTGGAGATACCCCGTGGGACTTGGAGCAAAGCGCACGCGAATCTCACTCATCCCTATCTCTCCTTGCCCTTGATAGCCCTGCGTTCACCATCCATTGACAACCTGTCTTCTCAGCTAGCCAAAAACCCTAAGATGGGTTACACCTTAACAAAGTTTCTAAAGAGTGGCTACTCTTGCGCTATTGCCCCAACCAATGCTGAAAGGTAGGGGGCTGAAAACCCTACCCTGCCCCAAGCGCCTTGACCGTCGCGGTGTTGCATGTTAGATTCAAGTTCCAGTGATCATCTCCGAAACAAGAGTGACGTGGGGCTGTGGCGCAGTTGGGAGCGCGCGTGAATGGCATTCACGAGGTCGCCGGTTCAATCCCGGCCAGCTCCACCAACTCTTTTTTTCCCATTTTCTTCCCCACCATATTCAAAAATGGATAACCCGCTGATCTTACGATTCTGGTAAGCACGCACGGACTCGCTTCCTCGAAGATACGAGACCCCATGGTGCACATCGACAACATCAGCAAAGCATACCCAACCAAACCGCTTTTTTCCCAAGCTTCGGCCCATCTTCGCCCCAACGCTCGGGTCGGGCTCGTCGGCCCCAATGGTACTGGGAAGACCACTCTACTGCGCATGATTCTGAATGAGGAGACGCCTGACACCGGTTCAATCCGCACCAGACCGGGATTACGCATTGGATATCTCCCGCAAGAGCTAGACATGCCTCCTCACCAGACGGTCCTGGAAGCCGCCCATCGCTTCCAGTATCCCGAGCATGAGGCCAAACGTATCTTGTCTGGCCTGGGATTCACCGAATCTGACTGGCATCGCCCCCTTGAGACCTTTTCTGGTGGATTCCGCATGCGCGTGGCGCTGGGGCATCTTCTTCTCTCAACCCCAGATGTCCTGATGCTGGACGAACCCACTAACCATTTGGATCGCGCAACCCAGGCTTGGCTGGAAACCTTTCTTCTTGCTTCGAACATGACCATGCTAGTCATCAGCCATGACACGCGGTTCCTCGATCGCCTCGCGACCCACATTTGGGAAATTCGGAACTATCACATTCATGAATATCGCGGCAACTACACCGCGTTCACAACCTTGCGGGCCCAGCGCGACGCACACCAGGCCACGGCCGCCAAGCGGCAAGCCAAGGAGGTGGCTCGCATCCAGCAATTCATCGACCGCTTTCGCTATCAAGCAAACAAGGCGCGTCAAGTTCAATCCCGCTTAAAACAACTGGAAAAGATCAAACGGCTAGAGGTGACACGCGATCCCAAGCGCCTCCGGTTCAAGTTTCCTGAACCGCCTCTCAGCGGCAAACAGGTCTTAACCCTTGAACGGATCACGAAGTCCTATGGAGAGCGGATCGTCTACCGGGATATCACGTTTTCCGTTGAGCGAGGCCAGCGGGTCGCCTTAGTGGGAGAAAATGGGGCCGGGAAGAGCACCCTGCTTAAATTGTTGGCTGGTGTGCTCGATTACGACTCCGGCACTCGTCACGTGGGGCATGGTGTCACGCTGCATTATTTTGCGCAACATCAGGCGGAAGCGCTTCATCCTGAACATACGGTTCTCGAGTCGTTGGCCGAGGCGGCACCTCAAGCGGAGATGAACGTACTCAGAAGCCTGGCGGGGGTCTTTCTGTTTTCCGGTCGTGATCAACACAAGCTCATCAAGGCCTTAAGCGGGGGTGAGCGCAACCGCGTGGCCCTCGCCCGCATGCTTGTGAATCCCGCGAATACTTTGCTTCTCGATGAACCCACCAATCACTTAGATCCTGCCTCTGTTGAGGTTCTCACTGATGCCTTGGTCGATTTTCCCGGTACCATTGTCTTCATCTCCCATGACCCGACGTTTCTCAGTCGAGTGGCCACCCGGGTTGTGGAAATCGAAGATGGCCATCTGCGGGACTATCCCGGGGACTACGAGTACTATTTGTGGAAACGAGCCCAAGAGCTCGAGACGCTCAGTCAGCGTGATGAGCACGAGCC
Source organism: Nitrospirota bacterium (assembly GCA_003696975.1). Classification (GTDB taxonomy): domain Bacteria; phylum Nitrospirota; class Nitrospiria; order Nitrospirales; family UBA8639; genus J031. The sequence goes on from RFGT01000182.1 coordinate 7,030, forward strand.
CTCGCCCCAGATTCACCCCAAATCCGCCCGAACACCACAATCCCCCACAGCTTCCAAATCTCCGCGCATCAATCCCCAGCGAGAGAGGACCAAAGCCATCACCCGCTTAGAAAAGCAACTGGCCCGCCTCGAAGAAGAGATCACCGCATGGGAAGTGCGAATCACCCAGCGGGCAACTGAACTGGCGAATCCGCATCTGTATCAGGATTTCACCCGCTGGCAGGCACTGTACCAGGAGCACGAAGAATGGAAGAAGACCCTGGAAACGCTTACAACTCGCTGGGCCGACCTCGCCACGGAGCTTGAAACCCTTAAACAGAACGCGGCTTCATGCTCTTTGTCGTAGACTGTCCCGCTTCCTTGTCGTGCGCCTGATCGGAACCGGGTGGCTGCACCGACAACGGATCGCCACCTGAAGGCTGATTGGGCTGATAATAGACGCGGCCTTGAAGCTCGGGCGGAAGGTGAGTCTGCTCAGTTGCCGCACCAGGATCCTGATGCACATAGCGATAACCTTTTCCATAGCCCAGATCCTTCATGAGCGAGGTCACGGCGTTGCGCAAATGGAGCGGGACCGGCAAATTACCCCAGGCCTTGGCATCAGCCAGGGCCTTAAGCAGCCCGGTATAAGAAGCATTGCTCTTAGGGCAAGTGGCTAGAAACGTGGTGCCCTGGGCCAGATTAATCTGGGCTTCCGGCAGCCCCACGACCTCCACGGCATAAAACACCGAAGTGGCCACGACCAGCGCCAGCGGATTGGCATTGCCGATATCCTCCGAAGCAAAGATGACCATCCGCCGGGCGATGAACTTGGGATCTTCCCCGCCCTCCAGCATCCGTGCAAGCCAATACAAGGCGCCATCCGCATCGGAATCCCGCAGGCTCTTGATATAAGCGGAGATCAAGTTGTAGTGCTCCTCGCCCTTCTTGTCGTAGCGAAGGGTTTTCTGCTGGAGCATCCGAGCCAGTTGCTCGCGAGTGACCACGGTGGGTGCCTGCCCTTGCGCAGCGACTTGTGCCACCACAAACTCCAGAGCGGTCAAGGCCTGGCGCGCATCACCGTTGCCATACTGGATCAGCAGCTCCCGCGCCTCCTCCGCGAGTGTGACTCCTGATTGGCCTAGCCCTCGCTCCGGGTCCCTTAGGGCCCGATCGATGATTTGGCCCATGGCTTCTTCATCCAAGGGATTGAGGACGACAACCATCGAGCGGGACAACAAAGGCGGAATAACCTCGAAGGAGGGATTCTGCGTAGTGGCCCCGATCAGGATAATCTCTCCCCGCTCCACATGAGGCAGAAAGGCATCCTGCTGGGCTTTGTTGAACCGATGGATTTCATCGACGAATACGATCGTCCGCTGTCCAGAGACCGTTCGTCGCTGGATCGCCTCTCGGATCACTGCCCGGAGTTCAGGAATCCCGCTGGTGACCGCGGAAAATGGCACAAACGCCGCGCGGGTTTTCCGTGCGATGATACCAGCCAAGGTGGTCTTTCCCGAACCTGGTGGTCCCCAGAGAATGAGCGAGGGGATTTGATCCGCTTCGATGGCCCGGCGCAATGGTTGATGCTCCCCCACCAAGTGATCCTGGCCAACGAGATCCGCAAAATCCCGCGGGCGCATGCGCTCGGCCAGTGGAGTGGCTGCTCGCTGTCTCGGCTCAGCGGGGGCAAACAACTCGGTCTGTGAATCTTCCGTGAAGGCCATCACTCCCTCTCACACTTATCTTGAAAAACCTGCGACCGCTGTTGTAACCAGGGCGTCGTAGGAAAGAGGCCATATTAATCTTCAATCAAGCCGGAGGATGCTATGAAAATCATGCTCAATGGGATTCATCTCGCCTATTCCGATCAGGGACACGGTGAACCGTTGGTCTTTTTGCATGCATTTCCCCTCCATCGAGCGATGTGGGAGGCGCAGGTGCAAGCCTTCGCAGAAGCCTTTCGCGTGATCACAATCGACCTTCGCGGGTTCGGCGAATCAGATGCGCCGATCTGGCGCTATTCCATCGAGCAATTTGCCGACGATGTTCACGCACTCCTAGATCACCTCTCTATTCCCCGCGCGACGTTTGTCGGGTTATCCATGGGAGGCTATACACTGCTGGCATTGTACCGGAAATACCGGAACCAGATACAAGCTCTTGTACTGGCGGATACGCGGGCGGAAGCGGATTCCGAGGAAGTCCGATCAGGACGCATGGCTATGGCGCAAACTGCGTATCACCAGGGCATGGATGCCATCGCCGAGATCATGATTCCCAAGCTCCTTGGCTCCACATCTCTCGCCTCCCGACCCAACGTGGTTCAAACGGTGCGTGCGATGATCGCACGCAATCAACCATCAGGCATTATTGGAGCGCTGATCGCAATGGCCGACCGACCCGACTCCACAGCCCTGCTCCGGGAGATCACCTGTCCCACACTGGTCATCGTGGGTGAGGAAGACATTGCCACCCCTCCAGCCGAGGTCAAACGCATGGCGGACCAAATTCCAGGAGCCCGACTCGAAGTCATCCCTAGTGCGGGACATGCCTCCAACCTCGAGCAACCTGAACGATTTAATCAAGCCCTTCTCAGCTTTCTCCAGACAATGGGAAAATCATAAAGCCAATGGCCGTAGGAGCCGGGACAACTGTCTCCTGTGCTCTCCCAAGAGCTTGTCTGACAAGTCTGGATTTGGGAACACCCAGATATCCGCTGGTGGGCGGCGAGAAAAACAACAGAAGAGGATCAAAATAGGACAAGCTGCGTAGCTCTAAGCTACCGTCCGATAAGCTTGAGAAATTCTTCCCGGGTTTGCTGCTGCGTGCGAAAGACCCCGACCATCTCACTCGTGACGGCCAACGCATTCTGCTTTTCCACGCCCCGCATCATCATGCAGAGATGCTGCGCTTCCATGACCACTCCCACCCCATGCGGCTTGAGTGCGGTTTGCAGAGTTTCGGCAATCTGGACGGTCAACCGTTCCTGCACTTGAAGCCGCCGGCTGAAGGCTTCGACGATACGAGGAATTTTGCTCAATCCGACCACCCGCTTGTTGGGAATATACCCCACGTGGCATTTTCCAAAAAATGGAAGCAAGTGATGCTCGCACAGGCTGAAGAAGTCGATGTCTCGCACGATCACCATTTCCTCGTAGTCGATGGGAAACAAGGCACCATTCAACAGATGAGGGATATTTTCACGATAGCCGCGAGTTAAAAAGTCCAAGGCCTTGGCCACGCGTTCCGGGGTTTTCTGCAATCCATTCCGCTGCGGGTTCTCCCCCAGGGCAGCCAAGAGTTGCGTGATCACGTGCTTGACGGTTTCAGGCCCCCCGTTTGTCTGGACAGGGCTTGCCGGGACCTTTCCTGCCATCTCCCCATGCGCTTGAAGGGTTTCGGGCCAGTTCTCTCTTGCGTCGAGGCGGCGTTTAGAAGATCTCAGGTTTTTGACTGGCTTGCGAGGGGTCATATTACGATTCCGTGGGGATGCGCGTCTCAGCGCCGACGTATTCGAACACGTTATCGCGGGTTTCCACGAGCCCAATCTTCTTTAGACGTCCTGTGGGAATGGCATGCACGAGCTCTTCCCAAATGATACGCGCGAGATTTTCTCCCGTAGGTACAAGCTCCGTAAAGGCGGGATCATGATTGAGATGTCGGTGATCGAAGCGAGCAACAATACGCTCGCGGACGAGGTGATCCAACGCGCTAAGATCAAGCCGGAGGCCCTCTTGAGGATCCCAATCTACTTCCACAGTCACCAGGACCGTGTAATTGTGACCATGGCCGTGTGGATTATTGCATTTGCCATAGACCTTTTGATTGACATCATCCGGCAAAGCGGAGGTATGCAGCCGATGGGCCGCGCAAAACTGATAAGCCCGGGTGAGACTGATCCGTTCACGCCTTCCTGTTTCCTGTTCTCCACCGTGTTGCTTTACCACACCTGAGATCTCTGCTGATCCGCCCATTCCGTCGCTCCCCACTTCTGCTCCGGTACCTGCACAATCACGTCGCCTAACACCCGAGCCTGACATCCCAAACGGTGATATGGTTCCGTCAAGGCTTCCCGATCGAGTAAGTCTTGTTCGTCAAAATCGATCTCCGAGAGATGATCCCCTCCCATGATCACCTCCACCCGGCAGGTCGAACACGAAGCATTTCCCCCACACTCGTGCTTTAAGGGAAATCCCAGCAATTCCGCAGCCTCCAGCAGCGTGACATTGTCCGGAACCTCACCGCTTTTCCCTTCTGGATGGAGAAAGGTCACACGCGGCATTGCTCCTCTCCTTGTGTAATCATACCTGCCTCCACACTACGCATGAAATGGACACCGCTGCAATGCCAAATGTTGCTCATATTCCTGGCGAAACAACCGCAGACTATTTTGCACCAAGACGGCAGCTCCCGTCACTAAGGTGCAAAAGCCCGTGCCTTTCACAAACCCGCATATCTGCAGGAGCTTGTCCAAATCTTTCTCACTGCCCTCGCCCCGTTCAATCTTGGCCACTAAGGCTTCCAGATTTTCCGTACCAATCCGGCAGGGGGGGCATTGGCCACAACTCTCTTCCCGAAAGAACGTCGACAGACGCAAGGTCTCCCGCACCATACAGGTACCGTCCGCGACCACGATAACACCCGCCGACCCCAAACCCGTCCCGGCTTTCTTGAGAGAATCGAAGTCCATGGGCAGATCAAGTTGGTCGGGGCCCACCATAGCAAACGAGGGTCCTCCAGGGAAGACAGCCTTCACGCGGCGCCCTTCTTTCACGCCTCCCCCACACTCCTCCACAAGGTACCGAATCGGCGTGCCCATCGGCAATTCATACACTCCCGGCCGATTGACTGCTCCGCTCAAGGAAAAGAGCATGGTTCCCGGGCACTTGTCCGTACCCACTTTGGCGAACCATTCCGCCCCATTCCGGAGAATATGCGGCACATTGGACAGGGTTTCCACATTGTTCACCAACGTAGGCTTCCCATGTAGTCCAAAGTCCGTGGGATAGAAAGGAGGCTTTTGTTTGGGTCTGGCCGGACGGCCTTGCATGGATTCCAGCATCGCGGTTTCCTCACCGGCCACATAACTCCCATGCCCGTCAAAAATCTCCAGTTCCAGATCAACTCCCATTCCCAGAATATCCTGGCCGAGCAACCGGCGCGCCCTCGCCTGATCCAATGCCTTGATCAGAATACCTCGCTCCTCGACAAACTCGGCATTCAAGTAAATGTAGGCGGCTCGGGCGTTCACTGTATAGGCGGCAATGAGACATCCCTCGATGAGTTGATGGGGGAAATGCCGGAGCAAGTACCGATCCTTGAACGTCCCTGGCTCATGTTCCCCGGCATTACACACGAAATAATGCTCGGTCACCCGATGGTGCAGGACCTTTTCCCACTTTACCCCCGTGGGGAATCCCGCCCCCCCTCGCCCCCGAAGCCCTGCTCGCTTGAGTTCTTGGATCACCGCCTCGGGGTTGTTCTCCCGGAGACACTGCTGCCATGCCTCGTACCCACCCTGTCGGATATAGGGCTCGATTTCCCAGGGTTCTCCTTCCAGCGGGCGAAGCAGTCGAGGTTCAGGGGTTGTGAGCATGGGATTCTCTCTTGTTATCATTTCAGTTGCAGCACCATGGTTGAGGGTTGACTATACGGGGCACCCAGCGAGTCCGTCAAGATTTCAGGTTGGGAGTAAGAACATCGGGGAAGAGCTTGTCAACCGACATGAGCCTTCTATACACTGGCTCCGCTTTTGCGGTCTGGTCCGAGCATCCACCAACCCCCCAAAAAGGAGGAACCACGGTGACCTCTCGGGAAGAGCGAGCGCCGCACGTGGCCATCATCATGGGAAGCAAAAGCGACTGGGAGACAATGCGCGTAGCAAGTGAGACACTTGCCCAGTTCGATGTCCCGCACGAATGCCGAGTCATTTCCGCCCACCGCGCTCCCGATGCGTTATTCGAATATGTCGCTCATGCCGCCGAGCGAGGGATTCGTGTGATCATTGCCGGAGCAGGAGGGGCGGCTCACCTGCCAGGTGTGGTAGCTGCCAAAACCACGCTCCCCGTCCTCGGGGTCCCCATGCAATCAAAAAGTCTGCAGGGCTTGGACTCACTGTTATCCATCGTGCAAATGCCCAAGGGTATTCCCGTAGGTACATTGGCCATCGGGGAAGCAGGCGCGGCCAACGCCGCATTGCTAGCCGTTCAAATTTTGGCACTCACGGATGCAGTACTTCACCGACGAGTATACGACTATCGAGCCGCACAGACAGCCCAGGTGCTCTCAGAGCAGGTTTCCCCGGTGAAGAGCGGATCCTAAGGGCTGTCAGCCCGGTTGCAGCAACCGGTCCACCTCTTCACAGAGTTCTCGCACGCCGCTCGCGGAAACGGACAGCGCAGCCTGTTCTTCGGCGGTTAAGGCATATTCGAGAATTTCTTCCACTCCCTGTTTGCCCAGACGGACCGGTACCCCCATAAACAGATCGTGGATTCCATATTCTCCCTGACAGAGGGCGGCACAGGGAAGCACCTTTTTTTGGTCTTTCAAGATGGCTTCCACCATTTCAACTACGGAGGCCGCCGGAGCGTAATAGGCGCTTCCGCTTTTGAGCAAGTTGACGATCTCCGCTCCTCCCTCGCGGGTCCGCTTGATCAGGGCCTCAATGCGAGCAGGTGGAAGCCATTCTCGTATCGGCCTTCCCGCCACCGTTGTGTGATGCACAAGCGGGACCATGGCGTCTCCATGACCGCCAAGCACCATTGCCTGAACGTTCTGGACCGAGACATGGAGTTCCTGGGCAATGAACGCGCTAAATCGTGCCGAATCCAGCACGCCGGCCATTCCCACTACTCGCTGTTTGGGAAACCCGCTGACCCGATAAGCCACATGAGTCATGGCATCCAAGGGATTGGAAACCACCAGGAGGATACAGTCCGGTGAATACCGGACCACATGTTGCACCACCGTCCGGACGATGTGGCTGTTGGTTTCTAGCAATTCGGATCGGCTCATGCCGGGTTTGCGAGCCACGCCGGAGGTGATGATCACCACAGCGGAGTCTGCGGTTTCTTTGTAGGTATTGGTGCCGATTACCTCGGTATCGTACCCGCAAACGGCTCCCGCCTGAACCAGATCCAAGGCCTTACCCTGGGGAAGGCCTTCCACAATATCTACCAGGACAATGTCGTAGCAGTTTTTTTCGGCAAGCCGCTGGGCGACTGAACCGCCCACGTGCCCTGCACCGACCACTGTAATCTTTTCTCGTGCCATTGTTCACCTTTTCCCCGCCGTTGAAATGAATCGTTAGTCCCTTTATCATTCTTCGTGTCCCGTCCATCCCCCCACTTTGAAGTTGATCGTGCAAACAAAATTTTCGCCATCGTAGAAATTGATCTTGATCTTTTTCTTGCCATATTCCCTGGCTAAGAACTCTTCCGGAGCCTCAATCAGCTCCTGATAGCCGCCTGGGGGATAGGATCCTAATTCCTCGAAATTGACGATCATCCCAGTTTTGACTTCTTGGAGAATTCGCACGGAACACCGGGGGAAGACCTCCCAGAATTTCGCGTCGATTTCCTCCGGGGTGGGCTCGGAAGAGCCAGAACGATCTTTCTTGTCAAACTTGGCCAGTCGCCGGACATAGGGATATTGCTGGCCAGTAAATAACTTGTACAGCCATGGAGGCACAGAGCGGGACTGGGGATTCTCTACCATCGAACCTCCCTTCCTACGCTAAGTTACTTAACTATACCCTCGTCACCCGGCGATACAGCCCGGGCAGCCGGTCAGGAAGCTGATTGACGTCCTTGAGAACAACAAAGTGGACATCTCGGTACATCCGCGCGAGATAGTTGGGCGCCTGATGATCGATCGTCAGACAGAAGGGAACCACGCCCGCCTGACGCGCCTCAGACAAGGCCCGTTTGGTATCTTCCAGGGCATACTCGTCCAGATATCCGTCATCCAACGGCTTGCCATCGGAGAGCACCAGCAACACGCGGTGCCGTGCTTCACAGCAAAGCAACTTATACGTGGCATGCCGAATCGCGGCACCATCGCGATTTTGCTGCTGCGGGGAGATGGCGGCAATCCGCTGCATCCCCTGGAGCCGCCATGGCTCGGCGAAGTCCTTTAAGACAATAAACCGCACATCGTCCCGGCCCTGTCCGGAAAAACCGTACAAGGCATAGTGATCCCCAATGGCCTCCAACGCTTCAGCTAAGAGGACCAAACCCTCTTGCTCTACATCTATTACCCGGCCGGCCCCTGACTCGATTTGCCGGCCAGTTGATCCGCTCAAATCGATCAACAACGCCACGGCGACCCGCCGTTCGCGTTTGTCCCGGCGGATATACAGCCTGTCCGTGGGTTCTATGCCTGCCTTCTGATCCACGGCCTGTTGAATGACGGCATTCATGTCCAGATCTTCTCCCTCCGGTTGGCCAGCGCAGCGTCGCCACGTTTCCGGACGAATCGCCTCGAAATATCGACGCAATGTGCGGATGAGTGGAGCATGGTGTTCGAGAATGGCACGGACGCGATCCGGATTTTCTTGCGCGCCGACATGTTCGACCACTTGGCACCAACTCACTCGATAATCCTGCAGGCGGTAATCCCATTCAGGGTACAAAAATACCCGGCCTTCTCGAGTCCACCGGCTCGTTCCTGGAACCTCGCCTCCTTGAAGCCATTGTTTCAGCGGTTGAGCTTCTGAGGCATGCTCCTCCTGAAGAGCCTCCTGTGCCAGAGATGCTGGTTTTCCCGGTTTGTTGGACTCAGTGTTCAGTTGCCGAGGCGAAGCTTGTCCTGTACTCGCTCTGGGCTGACGCCCTTCCTCCCCTGTGCCAACCGTCTCTTCACCCGCAAGCGATTTTTCTCCCACCCAGTCGGGGCGCAGGGTCCCTCGATAAGCCCAGTTGGTCACAGGACGATACAGGGCCGTGGTCTCTTCCGCGGCCCGCGGTCCAAGCGCAATCGTAGAAGATCCAGTTTGGTCCCGTGGATCAAGTGTCTGGGCTTGGGGCGAAGCAGCCAGTGAGACCGTTCCCACCGACTGTTCCAGGAATTCATAGATCTGGTCGGCAATCCGAACGGTATCCTCGGGTGTAGCCTCCGGCGCCTGGATAGCCTGCGCCCGTGCCCAGGCTTGGTCCATCAACGGATAGAGATCTCGTGGAAAAGCAGGGGGCAATCCCCCATGTACCAATTTGACAAGGAGCGCCTCGATGACCATTTCCCGTACGCTCATGCCATGGAGAAGTGAGCGGGCCTCTGCAAGTTCCTTTGACAGCACAGCAAGATCGGAACCGAGTCCAGGATATTCATGTTGAAGCCGAGCATCAATTCGTGCATCTTCAAGGATCGTCCAGAGATCTTGGATCATGCCAGGTTGAGGATAGAGGTCGAACAAATCAGCCAAGGTCGTGACCGGTGCCCCGTTGCCTGGTAATCGACCATAGCGCTTGGCAACGGCCTGGGCCATCTTCTGAAGCAGGGATGCGTCGAGGCAATAGGTTCCGAACGCCACATGGCCCACCTCATGAGCGGTCATCACAGTGTACCATCGAAAGTTGCGCTCTAATTCGGCATAGCGATTCATGAAAACCGGCAAATACAACGTCCGCGTCTCAAGGTCAAACACAGGCCGACCTCGCCCGATGGAGTGAGCGTCTGATTGATGAGGAGATGCATGAGGTATAACCTCCTCCTCCACAAGCGGTTCAATGGCAATCTCCTCTCCGCATATCAGACGAGCAAACCATGTGAGAGAACGCCGCACATGGCGCAGCGCCACACCCTGCAAGGCCTTCTCCACAGACGTCAGCGCCCTTGCCGTTTCCAAAGAAAAATAGGAAACGGCACCCTCGATACTGTATTCCAGCACCTCCAGCCCTCCGTGCACCCATACCTCAAACACCTGCGCAATTTCCCGGTCCTCGGTCTCCCATGCCATCTGATGAAAAAGCTCGGGACACCGCTGAAAGTAGGCCAGCGTGGCCGCCGCCGATCGTTCAGCCACCTGCGCACCATAGTGCAGGACCATCCGGTGCTGGGAGGGAGGGGAAATCCGTTGAAGAATGTTTCCAATGTCGGCCAGGAAGGCTAAGGCTTTCTCTGGAGACTGGTCGGCGAGTCGCGAGCCAATACGAATGACAAGCGGACAACACGTTCGATCCGGCAATGCAGCGAGAAGCTGGGGGCTGGTCCGGAAAAACTCCAAAGTGCCTACATAATCAGGCTTGCCCAAGCTATTGAGGACGATCAGTTTCATCCCCCACTCCACCCAGTCTCGCACCTGCTCTACGTCAAGGACCGCGGCAATTTTAGGGCTCTCGCGGAAAAATTCGATTCCCACGACATAGTTGGCTTCAGCCAGTGCCAGTCCAATTTCCGCCCACCGGGCCAACTGTTCGCGCCCTACGAGCGAAACCAGTTCCGGGGCATGGCGGAGAAACTCGTATGCGCAGTTGGCCGCCACTTCCGAAGGAGCGTCGGCGAGTTCCAAGGCATAATGCACGGCCGCTTGCCGGTCAGCCACTGTCTCCATCATGCCAAGGAGCCATGGGCTCTCACGAAGATATTTCATAGTGGTCGCTCCAGAGGAAGCCGCCAGACTCACTGCAAGATCAAGCCATGGGACCAGGAGATCCTCTCCACAACGTCTGAGAACATCCGGAAGGGCATCGAGGGCTCGAATGGCCAACCGCTCTGAGCGGGCATACAATTCTTCCCACAATTCAGCGGCCTGATCCGCCACGCCCGTATCGTTCAAGGCGGCACGCATCTCAGGAGGCACCACTGCTTCGAGGTGCCGTTCCCACCGGAGGCGAGGTTCATTCTGTGCATTGGGCATGGTAATGGACCAAAGACTCACACCCTTCGGATGTTCTACCCCCATACAACGGCTTTATCTCGCAGGGGAGTGCGATTATAGGTACCATTCTGGGACCTTGTAAACACAACGGTTCGACAGACCTGAGTAGCCAAGCATAGAAAGTTGCTTTACAATATCTTCTGCTTCGTCATCTCGAATTGATTCATCCCATGCCCTCTCCTCCTACCTCGGAACCCGTCGATCCCCGCACCCTTCCCATCTCCTCCGATCTCGCCAAGCGACTCTCGTCACATGTGGCTTACTTGGCGAGTCCTGACTTGCGGGGCCGCAGGCCAGGCACCCCCGGCAATCAGCAGGCTGCTCAGTATATTCGCGATTTTTTTGTCCACGTGGGACTTGAACCATTGGGCTCCCTCGGCGGGTACACGCAATCCATCTCGCCGACCATTGGCGACAATCTCATCGGTGTCCGGCGCGCCAGAACTCCTCATGCCAGAGAACGCTGGGTGCTCGTTGGAGCTCATTATGATCATCTTGGGGCAACTGATGGGACGATCTATCCTGGCGCCGATGACAATGCTTCGGCGGTCGCCATTCTACTGGAAACCGCATGTGTGATGGCTCCGCTGTGCCGGTATTCTCTCGCCTTTGTGGCCTTCAATGCCGAAGAACCACCGTTTATTCGGACGCCTTTGATGGGGTCCCAGTATTTTGTCGATCACCTTCCCGCGGAGATGAGTTCGCCTGATCAGTTTCAGGCCGTGCTGATCATGGATCTTATGGGAGGAGTCCATTGGGTGCCGCTCTGCCAGACCGTATTTGTGGCTGGAGCGGAACAAAGTCCCCCATTGTACCGCCATGTCAAACACTTAGCTACGGTTCACGAAGCCCGCAGTCTCCTCAGCATTCGCCCCATTGGCATGCACGTGATCGAGCAGATTCCACTTCTTGGGCGAACTCCGTTCAGCGATTATGACGCCTTTCGCAATGCAGCCATTCCGTATGCCTTCTTCTCTTCGGGCCGCACCCCTCGCTATCACCAGCCCACGGATCTTCCCGACACCATTTATTACGAGAGAATGGCGGCGACGGTCTGGTGGTTCCACGACCTCCTTCACTCCATTGATCAGGATGATCTCCCGTATACGTTCGATCCTCACCGCATTGAATTTGCCGATGAGTTGGCCACATTTCGCCCTCTTATTGCCCAAGCCGCCAATTGGGATACACGAATCCCGGGCACGTCCTACGTATCATGGCTCAAGTTACGACAGGATGCCCAATGGGCCGCCCGAGTGAATCCCTCTCATCCAACCCAGCAAGATATTACCCGCCTCGAGCGGGCCTCTCTGCGCATGCAATGCTTGCTAGCCGACATTCCCGTAGCCTTTCTCCTGTAAAGGATCCGCTTTTCCTAAGACAAAGGGGATTCTCACAGCCTCCGGCATGGACTATGCCTTCAATTGAGCCAAGAGCGTTTTGGCGTGATGGAGAGAGATTCCCTGAAGCTTGACTTGTTTCTGCCGGCCCTGATGTCCGGCACATAGATGCACGGCTCGTTTGGGAATCCGAAACCAGTCGGCCAAGAATCGACACAAGGCCTCATTGGCCGCGTTGTCGACCGGAGGGGCCGCGACTCGAATCTTGATCGTGTCGCCGTGGAGCCCAACATATTCCGTACGGGCAGCCCGAGGTTGCACGGTCACCCGCAGCAGAACCCCATCGTTCGTTTCACGCAGAATCTGTTCCATGCCATCTCCTTCCTGCTGCTTCACAAAAGGCCGCCGCTTTTTGCCTATAATCTAATCTACTGATCTTATCATACTGGCCTTGGCTGATCGTTGCGCCACACCAACACGATTGAGGCACAGAGAGGATGGAAAGTTTATGCTTGACAAAAAATGAATTTGAGGGTATTCTTCAACAAGACTGAGAACAGTTATCAAAATCGTCAATCCAGGAAGGTGAAAGATCATGTACGTATGTATCTGCAAAGGCGTCACGGAATCCGACGTCCGCAAGTTGGGCCAGCATGGGATTGTATGCCCTCAAGCCATCGCCTCCTCGCTAGGCTTGACCGACAGGAAGAACTGCTGCGGCCGCTGCTTGAAGAAACTCGATGAATTCGTGGCACTCGCCACCGGCGAGCAACACGCTGTGGGCTGTCGTTGATCCGTTACGGCATCTTCTTGCTGACTCGTCCGGTTACCTTGTCTTTTGCACTTCATCTTCAATCTGAAGTTCCCCAAACGCTTTTACGCAGTGACGTACGCCTATGTCAATTCAAGCTCCGTATGGGAGCTGGCGTTCTCCGATCACGCCAGATCTTATTGCCGCCCACACCATCAGATTTGGGGACTTGGCACTGGCCGGGGATACCCTTTATTGGCTTGAAACCCGACCTGCCGAAGGGGGGCGGACCGTTCTCCTCCGTCGCTCGCACACCGGAACGCCAGAGGTCTTAACTCCTCCCCCATATAACGTCCGCACCCGCGTCCATGAGTATGGCGGGGGAGCCTTTCTCGTCGCCTCAGAGGCGGTGTATTTCTCGCATTTTCCTGACCAGCGCTTGTATCGGCTTGTTCCTGGCAAGGAGCCCTCTCCCATCACTCCTCCCCAGCCTCTGTTCTATGCTGATGGCATATTTGACCCCTATCGCCAACGTATTCTCTGCGTTCGCGAAGACCATTCTCTCAGCCAGGCAGAACCGAAAAATGCCATTGTGGGGCTTTCCCTCACAGCCGGTGCTCGTGACCATGCCGGCGACTTATTGATTGAAGGCCATGACTTCTATGCCGCTCCGCGATTGAGCCCTGACGGACGTTACCTGGCATGGCTGGCCTGGAACCATCCCGCCATGCCGTGGGACGGCACAGAGCTCTGGATGGCTGAAGTGCAACCTGACGGAACCCTCCGTTCTCCCCGAAAGATCGCCGGAGGACTTGACGAGTCTATCTTTCAGCCGGAATGGTCGCCCAGCGGGATCTTACACTTTGTGTCCGACAGGACTGGATGGTGGAATCTGTACCGATTCCAAGCGGAACACTCCGAAGCGCTGTGTCCCATGGAGGCAGAATTCGGCCAACCCCAATGGGTCTTTGGTCTCTCCACCTATGCGTTTGAGAGCGCCACTTCCCTCATATGCCTCTATACCCAGCGCGGCATTTGGCACCTCGCTCGCCTCAATACCGAGACAGGCCGTCTGACGACGTTCGACCTGCCGTACACCGACCTGAGCCGAGTTAAAGTCGGCAATGGCCGGGTGTACTGCCTGGCCAGCTCGCCCCTCGATCCACCCGCGCTCATCCAGATCGACCTGGCTACACTCCAGCCGCAGACCCTTCGCTCATCGACGACCGTCCCGCTCGACCGCAGGTATTTTTCGCTTCCCCAGCCGCTAGAATACCCCACGGAAGGCAATGGCACGGCCTATGGCTTTTTCTATCCCCCACACAATCCGGATTTCCACCCTCCTCCCGGAGCAGTGCCGCCATTACTCGTGAAAGTCCACGGCGGTCCAACCGGAGCAACCACGACGGCGTTCAACCTGCTGATCCAGTTCTGGACCAGTCGAGGATTCGCCGTCGTTGACGTGAATTACGGTGGGAGTACCGGGTATGGCCGAGCCTATCGGGAACGCCTCAACGGGCAATGGGGAATTGTGGACGTCGGTGATTGCGTCAACGCGGTGCGACACCTCGTCGACCAAGGATTGGTGGATCACCAGCGGGTCGTCATCACGGGAGGCAGTGCCGGAGGCTATACGACACTGTGCGCTCTCACATTTCGTGACTGCTTCACTGCCGGATCCAGTTATTACGGCGTATCCGACCTGGAGGCATTAACCAAAGAGACGCACAAGTTTGAATCACACTACCTCGATACATTGGTGGGACCCTATCCCCAGTGCAGGGAGTTGTATCGCCAGCGCTCACCCCTCCATGCAATCGACCAGCTATCGCGCCCTCTCATTCTCTTCCAAGGACTCGAGGATCCAGTGGTCCCGCCCAATCAAGCCGAGAGACTGTTCGAGGCCTTACGTGCTAAGGGTATTCCCGTGGCGCTTTTGGTTTTCCCCGGCGAGCAGCATGGATTTCGCCGCGCCGACACCATGAAACGCGTCCTTGAGGCCGAGCTTTTTTTCTATGGCAGACTTTTGAACTTCACCCCAGCCGATTCTATCCCCTCCATTGAGATCGCCAATCTCCCTTCTAATCGAGAGTGATCATTTCTTTTTCTTTCCCCAGGTCTCGCGAAGAATCTCTTTCCACTCCTCCCTCGAGACCGCCGGCATGGTTTTGATTTGAATGTGTCCCATGGAGGCATTGAGGACCGCCGCTTTCATGGCTGCCTGATTATTGGGGAATTCCAAGATCGCGACCACGTCATATTCACCCAGGCAATAAAAGGCATGAAGCAGCTTCCCGCCCAACGATTCGATGTTTTTCTTGACTTGATCCGATCGCGAGACTCCTTTGGTTTTCATGGTCTCCAGGCCGCTGGGCGTGAATTTCACTAAGCTGACGTAGATTGGCATCCTGCACCTCCTTTTGGAAAAAAGGTTATAGGCTTGTTTATTTGGCCCGTTCGATCACCAAGGCTTTGTCGTTCGGGAGCAGGATCGCTCGAATGCGGTCGCCGAATTTGAACTCTTCGGTCATCTTGGTCTTTTCCGTTCGTTCCACGCGAATCTCTCCCCGCTCGCCGCGCAAGACATAAAAATCGCCGTCAACCATCAACACCTCACCCTCCACTACGCGGGTCTCCGGTTCTGCTGAACCTGCGGCCTGCTCCGGCATTGGCGACAGGGCAGAAGGTTTGCCTGATGTTTTCGGTGCAGGAGCCGCTTCCTTGGCCATGGCAGGCGCTGCTGGAGCTTCATGGATAATCACGCCGGGCAACTCATTCGGCCCCGCTCGCTCAATGGTCAAGGCTTTGTCGTTCATCAACGCCGTGGCTTTGATGCGATCGCCGAAATGAAATTCCTCGGCAATCTTGGTGTCCGGTGTGGCTTCTAGACGGATTTCACCCCGCTCACCGCGGACCACATAGAAGTCACCATCGATCATCAAGAGATCTCCGATAACGGTCTTGGTAGTTGGCCGTTGAGGGACCATTTGCCGCGGTTGTTGGGATTCAGGAGGCTTCTGCCCCCGTGCCATCGCGGGGGGTGTCTCCACGGGCTTGTTGATGGTGACCCCGGGAACGTCCGTCGGAGCGGCCCGCTCGATTCGCAAGGCTTGCCCATTCATGAGCACAAGAGCCTTAATCCGGTCACCAAATCCAAATTCCTCGGTCACCTCGGTCTTGGAAGTGGCTTGAATTTGAATCTCTCCCCGCTCGCCGCGGACGATGTACAGATCTCGATCGATCATGAGCAAATCTCCCACGATGGTTTTGGTGGGCTGCTGAACCTCAGGACCTTGAGCCAACACTTGCGGCACGGCTTCCCCTCCGGTCACCACCATCGCCACCAGAAGCAGACCTCTCAGGAGCCTCACGTTGTTCATCGTCGTCTCACCCCCTTCCCAATGGCTGTGTGCATGATGCGTGATGATGTGGCTGTAATCCTTACTTGTTGTTGGGAACGGACTTCCTAAAATCCTACAAAATACCTGTAGGGTCGTCAGACCATTTTGTGTCGCGGTCCTCGGATTTATTTATCTCCGCGCCATCATGGTTTCAATAGTACCATACCCGTGTACTCGCAACCAGACACACCCGAGTAAAACCCCAGCACAAACTCCCAGTGCCAGCACATCAACTCGAGTGAGAGTCGATGGCTCGATCACCCGTCTCCGCCGCCCAGGGCCAATGCCTTTGGACTCCAGGGCCATCGCGAGGAGATTTGTCCGGCGAAGCGTATGGCCAATCAGTGGGACTACCAGGAGAGAATAGCGCCGAATTTTTTGAACCATCGAGCCTGCGGCCATATCGAGCCCCCGAGAGCGCTGCGCTTGAAGAATTCCCGCAATACCCGTGATAAGTGTGGGGACCCACCGGAATGCCAGAGAAAGTGCAAACCCCACAGATTGAGGGACGCCCAATCGAGACAGCGCATAGGTAAAATCCTCAATGGTGGTCGTGGACAGAAAGAGGATGCCGCTCATGACCATCGCGTTCAACCGAAGCCCCATGCCCACACCATGAATGATGCCTTCCATGGTCACCACATACGTGCCTATCTTCACGATTGGTCGTTGTCCCTCGATAAAGATGGGCCACAACACCGCGCTATAAACAAACAACAGCACCAGAAGCACCCACAGTCTCCGCACGTTGACCATGGCATGCGCGAGGGTAGTGCCAGCCAGAAGTCCCACTACGAGAACCGATAAATACCGGGGATCGGAAAACAACACCGCCATCGCAAAGGTGGTTAGAAGACCTGCGAACTTCGTGCGGGCGTCCAGCCGGTGAATCCAGGTCTCGGCGTCCAGATACAGCGAGTGTTTCATACGATCTTCAGCGACGCTTGCACTTCTTCCACTGTGAGCAAGGTCACACCCCAGTGCTGGGCAAACCTCGTCACGGCCGGCAGTTCCAGTGAGGCGGCCGCCACGAAATCCGCATTGGCGAACACCTGCCGAGGCGGTCCGTCCATCATGAGCGTGCCATCCTGCATCACCAAGCAGCGTGAGGCATATCGGGCCACCAACTCCACGGTATGGGTGATCATGACAACAGTATGACCCTGTTGTTGGAGTCGCACCATGACCTCCAGCATGCAGTCGGTCTCTCGAGCATCCAGCCCGGTATTCGGCTCGTCAAAGATCAGAATCTTGGGGCGTGCCGCCAGCACCGAGGCCACGGCGACTCGCTGCCGTTCGCCTTTGGTCAAGGAAAAAGGATCGCGCTGCTCAGTCCCTTCCAATCCAACGGCCTCGAGCGCTTCTCGCACCCGGTGCCGGCATTCCTCCGGAGGACATCCCACATTCTTCACGCCAAACGCAACTTCCTCCCATACGGTTTCCGCGAAAATTTGTTGATCGGGATTCTGAAACACATACCCAACCAGCGTCACCATACGCCGCATCTCGATTGTTCGCGTATCATGGCCAAAAACGCGAACACTCCCTTCCCTGGGCATGAGCAACCCATTGAGCAGTTGAGCCAAGGTGCTCTTGCCTGAGCCATTCCGGCCCACGATGCCTACAAACTCGCCAGCACGGATGGTAACGGACACATGTTTGAGGGCAGGCCGATTCGCAGATTCATACCAATAGGATACGCGATCGAGTTCCAGCGCCGGAGTCGATGAGACAGCGCCGGCAAGGAACCGACGAGAGGCAGGAGCTTCGCGTATCATGGAAGGGACACACAGGGTCAAGCTATGACGGCGGGCAGCATCCATGGCTTCTTCCAGCGTGATAGGAAGTTCTGGAAGCTTCAGGTGTTCGAAACACTGTGCGAAGGGAGTCGGACGAACACCAAACTGGAGGGCGATGTGGGGCTGGCGCAGGAACGCATCCGGCCTTCCCTCCCAGACGAGCATACCTTGATCCAGGAGACAGACTCGATCGGCCCACAACACAACTTCCGGGTCATGCTCAGTGAGCACGATTGTCACACCTCTCTGTCGCAGTTGATGCAGCAATTCAAGCAACTGCCTCCGGCCAACGGGATCCAAATCCGTCATCGGCTGATCCATCACCACCACGGCCGGTTCTCGCACCAGCACGGATCCCACGACCAGGCGCTGGCGCTGTCCTCCGGAGAGCGACCCCGGATCGCGACGTTCCAACCCTGAGAGTCCAATCACCTCTAGGGTGCGGTGGATGCGGTCCTTCAGCGCGTGGATCTCTTCCTGACGCGCGTGTCCGCTCTCCAGGGGAACACGCAACTCAGCTTCCACGTTTGTGGAGATGAGTTGGGTATCGAAATCCTGAAAAACGACCCCGACGGTTTCCGCCAGCTTCCAGACAGGACAGTGAACCGTATCCACCCCCTTGACTTGCACGCTGCCAGAAACTTCCCCCGGCCAAAAGTGTGGAACCAACCCATTCAGGGCATAACATAAGGTGGATTTGCCTGAGCCACTCCGCCCCATCACCACTACCCATTCCCCGGGAAAGAGGTCGAGCGACACATGTGAAAGAGCGGGACGAGAAGATCCCGCGTAGTGAAACGTGAGATTGCGCACTGACAGAAGCGCCGACGACCGAGATCCCGGCTGTGAGGTCTGTTGGGAGAGCAGTGTCGCCCCTGGCGCCATCGGCGAATCCCTCTCCGGATCTCCCACTGGATCTCCTCCCCGATTTTTCACTCCCTCTAATTGAGGGGGCACAGGCCGGAGATCTCGATACAACAATCCCCACCGCTTGACCCGGGGATAGAGAAAGTACAAGAGCGGCGGGCCTAACAGTAAGCCCATAATCACGTTATTGAAAAAGATCGCTGGAGCCAGGACGGCAAAGGGGAGGAGGCCCAGTACCTCCACACCCCAGGCGATCGTCGCAGCACAGGCCCACGAGGCCAGAAGACAGACGACGACAAACTCCACAGCTTGGCGCCACGACGTACAGCCAGGCTCACATCTTGAGGAGAGAGGACCCATATTTCCCCACAAGAGATAGGGGATATATCCAAAAAGCATGTTGCCGGCAAATCCAAACACACTGGCCGGCCCCAACGTCCCAAAACAATCACCGATGAGGTTCCCCAACCCCGCACCCCAGGCGGCCGCAGGGCCGAAGAGCAGGGACGTAACCAAGGGAATCGCGTTGGCTGGACGCAGCTCGGCAAACCCCGGAATCAGCGGAATGCCGACTTTGAATGGAATCAGAATCGCCGCATAGATCGCCGCGATTTGTGCGGTCAGGACAATCAGTCGCGTGTCGCGCCAGACATGGGAGAGTTCCGTTAGCCAACGGAGTGGTGACCATGGAGATATCTGAATCCACATTGTCAAGGGGCAAGAGGAGATAACGCGGCAGACGCCGAAACAATCTGAATTCGATGGTCACGAATGGCCGTGAGAGGGCCTCGTCTGAAAGCCTTAAGCAGGACATCGCGGATGGGAACCTGATGATCAATCCGCTGGCTGGCTTGCCTGAACATCGTGTAGCCATCGCCTCCGTCAGCCAGAAATGCATCGGTCACGATAAAATATCGTCCACTTGGATCAAGCGGCTTTCCCTTGACGGCGACCGCCTGAACCCGCGAGCCTGGAGGCATCGAGAGGTCATAGATTACCTGGAGGCCGGAAAGCTGAAGAAACCGTCCGGAGGCCTCAGGAAGAAATCGCGCACTGTTTTCTAGGGCAGCCAAAAGTTGCCGTCCTGTGATTCGCAGAGTCACCACTGATGAATCGAACGGCAAGGCTGACAAGACCTGGCCGAGCGTGACAGTCCCGGCTGGAATAGTAGCCCGAATCTGCCCGCTGTTGATCAGCGCGATATCCTGTGCGAATTCGCGGCACAACAAGTCCGCCAGCAGATTGCCGAAGTTGGTCTCCCTGGTTCGGACTGCAGCCCGTTCGCCCACGAGCGTGACGAGTGCTTGTCCAACCGGCTGAAGCGCCTGACGCGCAAATTGACGCCGGTACCGTTCCAACAGCGCTGCAACCTGAGGGTGAGAGGGAGGAACTTGGCCACCGGGAGATTGCGAGCCTTGGCACGGAGAATACGGCCGTGATCCACCAAGAGGTCCAGCCGGCCCAGTGTTCGGCCCTGACGGTGGGTCTTTACGAACACACGCCCGGGATCGGCAAGTTCCTGCACTGGGCGGTCCAGTTTGGGAGTCCACAGCCCATCAAATCCTTCCGTATGTCCGCCGATGATGACATCAATCTCCGGAATATCTTCTAACAAGTCCAGGTCTTCGCGAGTATCTTGGTGGGTGAGTACCACCACAAGATCCACCAGGCCGGCCTGTTTCCAGGCTCGGGCTTGAGCTTGAACCGTCTCCTGTGGATCACGTAAGGCCAGAACCTCGACCACCTCACGATTGAACGTATCCGGGAAATTGCTGCGCCCGACCACACCGAGGAGCCCAATGGTCACTGATCCCACTTGAATGGTCGCAGTCCGCTGGCACGGCAGGGTGGCTCGGACACTCATCAGGTTCGTACAGAGAATGGGGAACTCGGCCCATTGGCGGAGTTGCCGTAGGTGTTCCAGGCCATAATCGAAGTCATGATTTCCAGCAACCATAGCCTGGTATCCCAGGAGATTCATGGCCTTGATGTCCGGCTCACCTCGAAACCACGAAGAGAGAGGCGTCCCGACCAAGATATCTCCGGAATCCACAAGGAGCACATTGGAGGTCTCCTGCCGCACGCGGTCAACGACAGTCGCCCGCCTCGCGAATCCCCCTATATTAACCAGACCTGGCTGATCCAAAGGTAACGCGACCCCATGGTGTTCGCTGCTGTGCAAGATCGTGATCCATTCTTTTGCCCATGCCCACCTGGAAAATCCGCTGCTGAGGAGACCAACTCCTAGGATGGCCAAGAGGAGGAGACGTGAGCCTAACCGCAATGCCCCTCTCTTGCGCAGCCTGGTCGTAGAACTGGGGCCCCTGTTCCAATGAAGGCTCAACCGGCGTGGTCCGCGTAGGAGAGCAATCACACTACGGGATCGCTTGCCGGTCGAGTGCTCGTTGGATGCCGCCGTCAGCACAGGCATCCTCCCATCCCCCGGAGAAAAACATCTCACCGACCTAGCCGGGATGCACGCACCGAAAGCCTGCGTGAACATAGGGATAGTCCTGGCGAAACCAGTTTCGAAAGGATCGGCGCAGCAAATCTCGAGGGGTTGTGGGAGATGCGCCTTTCATCACGAAATGATCCTGATCGAAAAATCGCGCGGAGTATCCCGGATAGGTGGGGTAGGGCTCAAACCCTTCAAACGGATGAAATGGCGTGGCTGTCCATTCCCATCCATTACCCACGAGTTGTGCTACGCCAAAGTCACTATCACCTGCGGGAGTGGCCGTCACGGGAATAGGATCCCAATACGCGAAATGAAAATTTCCCCGTGATTCATCTGGAGGATCGTTCCCCCAGGGATAGGCCCGTTCATCTCCGTGGCGTGTGGCATAGGCCGCTCGGTGGAGCTGCGCTTCCGTCGGTAACGCCAGCCCCGCCCAATTCGCATACGCTTGGGCTTCCCGTTGGGACACATACACGGGGCAATGCGGCGGAAGAGGTATCTCTCCAAACGTCGTGAGGAGAAACCACTGCCTACCTCGCCTTCTCCAAAATGGAGGGGGATTGGCGCCGTCTTCGACGAATTTCAGATATTGTTCGTTGGTCACCTTGTATTTGCTGATGGCAAAGGCCGGAACCTGCACGACATGGCGCTCAAATTCATTGTCCCACCCGAAGCCTTCCTCACGGGTGCGGCCCAGCGTTGCAGGCCCCTCGGGAATCTCAATCATGTGATGAATAGGTGGCGGAGCGGCTGGTAGTGGTCGAAGAGCCGGAGCTATCTTCATCGTGTTTGGCAGGCGATGAAGCAGATAGGCGGTTGTCTCCGCATGCATCCATCGATGCTCGATTGCCATATGGAGCACCTCTGGCGGTGCCTGGTCAAGCACGCGGTCGATTTCTCGCCGGACTTGTCCATTGTATTGGTAGACATCCTTGACCGCGGGCCAGTCTTGCGGGCGATCAGAAGACGCTTCTCCGACTGGAGGGTCGATGCCCGCTTCGAACAACTGGTCGAATTCTGGATGAAACGACGCTAATCCCAGAGTCCAACGGCAGATCTGATTCCAATCAAAAGCTTCTAAATGGCCTAGATAAAAGATGAGTCGATGCCGCTCAGGAATGGGCCGTTCGTAAAGGGCATTCGGTTTGATCAATGAAAAGATGGCATCCGTACAGGCTCGGGCGGCGGTCAAAGCTGTACGCAATTCAACAGAAGCTGGCATGAGCATTTCTCCTTTACTGGTTCAAACGATTGATTACTAGCTCAAACGATGCGGTGTATCCACTGTCTCTCTTTCACCATCTTCCGTATGAAGGACAAGGAGGATAGCATCCCTTGCGGGGATGTACTATAACACCCTGCACGCTTCAAGCAAAACTCAAGCCGTGGATCTTGAGGAGTATGATCGATGTCCCTTCCCGCCTTGGACGTGATTGACGTCACCAAACGCTATGCCAACGGCGTGGTAGCCCTGCAGCACGTCTCACTCGCCGTGGCTCAAGGAGAAACCCTGGTCTTGATCGGCGAGAGCGGCTCGGGGAAGACAACGTTACTACGATTGTTTAATCGCATGGAACAGCCTACTACCGGTGTGGTTCGGATACAGGGACAATCTGTTGAGGACATGGATCCCATCACTCTACGACGCCATATCGGATACGTCCAGCAGGATGGTGGCTTACTCCCCCATTGGACAGTCCAGCACAATATCGGACTTGTCCCCACTCTCCTTCGCTGGCCCGCAGATCACATTTTTCAGCGGACCTCTACCCTCCTCGAATTGGTCAACTTATCCCCAAGCATCTACGCCGGCCGGTATCCCGCCGAACTATCCGGCGGGGAACGCCAGCGCGTGGCCTTCGCCCGCGCACTGGCCGCCGACCCGGACATTGTGTTGCTCGATGAACCATTCGGAGCACTCGATGCCATCACGCGCAATGAGTTGCAAGAACAATTTCTCAAGATCAAACACACCCTCCAAAAAACCATGGTGTTTGTCACGCATGACTTACATGAAGCTTTTCGCCTGGGTGATCGGATCGCCATTCTGCACGCGGGACAAGTCCGACAGGTGGACACCCCGCAAGCGCTCCTTGAGCACCCTGCCGATGCGTATGTTCGCACTTTGTTGGCCTATTATCGGAGGGAAGTATGAAGCCAAGACGCCATCTTGCGTTCGCTCTTGTCTTCATGGCGGTCTCCGGCGCTGGACTGCCCATGATGCAGGCACATGCGGAACCTCAGCCGACTCCCATCGTCATTGGATCAAAAAATTTTCTGGAAAGCCGCCTGCTTGCGGAGATCTTCGCCCAACTCATCGAAACTCATACGGCACTCCCCGTTCAGAGGCGGTTTGGCCTCGCGGGAACCCAACTCTGTTTCGAGGCCCTCAAACGAGGAGCCATCGATATGTATCCTGAATACACCGGGACGGGGCTGGTCAGCATTCTGGGGCTCCCTCCTCTTCCCAACCCCCGAGCAGTCCTGAATCGGGTCCGATCGGAATTCCTGCACCGCTGGAATCTATGGTGGCTCAGCCCGCTTGGATTTGAAAACGCTTATGCCCTGGCCGTACCGCGACGCCAGGCGGAAGCATTGGGCCTGCGAACGCTCTCCGATCTTGCGCGGGTTGCCCAGACTCTCACCGCAGGCTTCGGGTACGAATTTCTTCAGCGGCCCGACGGGCTTCCCGGCCTTCAGCGTCGCTATGGATTGACTTTTCAGCACGTGCGAGCCATGCAGCAGACCCTGAAATATCGTGCCGCCGCAGCCGGGAATATCGATGTGCTCGACGTCTACACCACGGATGGCCGGCTGGCCGTGTACGACCTGGTTGTTCTGGAAGACGACAAGCGATTCTTTCCGCCGTATGAAGCCGCCGGAGTGATTCGAGGAGAGACGCTGGATCGACATCCAGAACTCGGGAAGGTGTTGGGACTCCTGACTAATGCCTTTGATGTCGCCACCATGCGCCGCTTGAACTTTCGACTCCAAGAAAAAGGAGAATCCGTGGAACAGGTCGCTCGAGATGCGCTCCGGTCCCTGGGACTTGAATCATCCACAACCCCTGCCGTCACCCCCAACACCTCTTCCTCTCCTGACAAATCTCTTGTCCCGTATATGTGGGCAAACCGGGAGCGCTTGGTTATACGGGCGGGGGAACATCTCGGCCTGACGGGAATTGCGCTAATCCTGGGAATTGTGGTGGCCGTCCCCCTCGGGTTGTTGCTCGAACGGCGGCGCACTGTCGCCGAACCGGTCATCCGGATAATCGGCACAGTCCAAACCATTCCCTCCATCGCGCTCTTGGCGTTCATGATCCCCATATTCGGCGTGGGCGCCCTACCGGCGATTTTGGCCCTCTGGATGTATTCGCTCTTCCCCATCGTCCGCAATACCTACTCGGGATTGCGCGATGCTGCCCCGGCCGCCGTGGAAGCGGCACGTGCTCTCGGCATGACGGAATGGCAACTGCTCTGGTGGGTGCGATTCCCATTGGCCGCACCGGTCATGATGGCGGGCGTGCGGACTTCCGCTGTGATCACCGTGGGCACCGCAACTCTGGCGGCATTTATTGGGGCAGGCGGACTTGGGGTCCCCATTGTCTCTGGATTACAAATGGCCAATACCACAATCGTGCTCTCGGGAGCACTACCTGCCGCACTCTTGGCTCTAGCCGTGGATGGAATATTGGGGCTTGTCGAGCGATGGATTCGCCCTCCCGGTCTCCCGCCATGAGTCTCGCCGCGCTCACATGATCAAGACCCCTCGGGAGAGTCCCGATACAGGAATACATCGTGGTTTATCATGGAGATCAGTGTCTTAGCCTTATGAGGTCTCATTGGTTTGGTATTGGCTTGCACGCATGTTCCTTGTATGAGCAGGCACAAGTCGCTTGCCGAATCCTGACAATCTCTCTATAAAGTATGTCCTTGCTCCCACAGCGCGAATAATGCAGCGCGAGCGCAATCAAACCGGGACGTGAAACACGCAGATAATCACCGAGGATGACGAGAGCAGCATGACCCCTGACCATCCCCGCATCAGGATTGACGTCCATGGCAATGGCGGCACATCCGAGGAATGTCTCGAAGAGATTCGTAAGGCCTTGCTTTCCTCGCCGCGTCGGCTACCCACTAAATACCTCTATGACGATCAAGGATCCGCGCTCTTTGAACATATCTGCCAGCTTCCGGAATACTATCAAACGCGGACCGAGCGCCAAATTCTTGCCAAGTCGGCCGATGAGATCGTGGCCCACACCCGGGCTCGGGAACTCGTGGAGCTTGGCTCCGGTGCGGCGACCAAGACTCGATTGCTCCTCAACGCCATGGCCCGAGCCAATCAGCTTCATCGGTACATCCCCTTTGATGTGAGCGAAGGAATCGTCCGGCGAGTGGCGCAAGAATTGATCCAAGAATATGAAAGCTTGGAGGTCTATGGCGTCGTCGGGGACTTTCTCACCCACCTCGAACACATTCCACCGGGCGGACGGCGACTTGTCGCGTTCCTTGGGGGCACCATTGGCAACCTCCAGCCCGAGGAAGCACAAGCCTTCTTGCGATCCGTCCACCAGGAAATGGCTCCCGGCGATTTTTTTCTTCTTGGAGTTCAGCTTATTACCGACACAGGCCGGCTGGAAGCCGCTTACAATGATCGAGCGGGCGTGACAGCCGCCTTCAACCAGAACATCCTGCGGGTGATGCGTGCAGTGGCGGGAGCAGACTTTCATCCTGAGCAATTTGCCCATGTGGCTCGCTATAATGCTCGACAACACCGGATTGAAATGTCTCTCCGTTCTCTCCGCGACCAGGATGTCCGCCTCACTGAGTTAGATTTGACCATTCACTTTGCGCGCGGGGAAGAAATCCTCACAGAAATCAGCACCAAGTATAACCGCCACCACGTCGAAGCCTTGCTCCAGTCTGCGGGCTTTGTGCCGGTTGCCTGGCATACGGATCCCGAACATCTGCACGGACTTGCCCTGGCGAGAAAACCGTGAAAGGTGCAAAGCCGAAGTCTGGTCAGTTCAACCTGCCTCCGACCCAATGAATCAGCGGCCTTCTACGATCTATCTCAACTATGCAGCCCTGTGCCCTCCTCGCCCAGAAGTTGAGCAGGAAATGGCACGAACCTTGGCCGAGCTCGGGCAGCGTCTGTACTCTGAAGCCGGGGTCCACTGGTATCGCCAATGCTTGAAGGACAGCCGGCGTACAGTCGCTGAGGCGTTTCATATCCCCGACTCAGCCACCATTGCCTTCACCGCCAATGCCTCACTCGCTCATTACTTGGCGCTGTCAGCCATCCATTGGCAACCTGGAGATGTTCTTGTCACCTCGACCCATGAAAATCCCTCAATTATTCGACAACTCCATACCCTCACCCGACGCGGGGTGAAAGTCATGGACGTGCATCCTATCACCCCCTCTCACCTTCTCACGGCTCTTGAGAGCCTGGCATCGGCACACCCAATCAAGGCCGTGGTGATGAGTCATGTCTCGCATGTGGATGGACGCCTCTTTCCCATTTCAGACATCAGCGCGCTTGCGCGAGCGAACGGCTTCCTTTTCCTCGTCGATGGCGCACAGGCGGCAGGGCACATTCCTGTGGATGTGGACCAGCTTGGCTGCGATAGCTACTTTTTCCCGGGACACAAGTGGTGCCGCGGGCCCTTGGGAACCGGCGTGCTCATTGTGAGCGACCAGTTCTGCGAAGTTGCCCCAGGCATTCAAATGCCACAATCCGATTTGTCCGACCCTCGAGCATCCCTTTTCGAGGTGGGCACCCAGAATATCGGTCTCATTGCAGGCTTGGCTCGAGCATGCGCGCTGGCCCAGGAGTCAGTACAGGCTCAGCAGGAGCCGATGGAGTCCCGGCGTTCTCTCGTCGCCACGCGCTTGCACCGGGAGTCAACCGTGGAAATCATGGAGTGGGAAGGGCCGCATGCACCGGGAATCGTCACGTTCCGGAGCCGGAGACCTGTGGAGACTCGGCACCTTGCAAGCACTCTGGAGGCCGAGTGGGGGATCGTCGTCAAGGCGTTTCCTAAGCCTTCTTCCGCCTGGAGCCATTCAACTTTTCGACTATCGTGGCTCGACACAACGCCGACCGAGGAACTCTTGTGGGCTCTCGATCATATCTGCGCGGTGATTGCCCAGATGTCATCTTAGCCATGGAACAGGATGAGAGCGATCAGTCCCTCGCACAGGAAAAACCAACGTGATTATTCACCGGCTTGAAGATAGCCGCGTAACACATCCCTCCGCGCTACGATCCCAATCAGTTTTCCCGTGGCATCAACAACAGGGACACGAATGAGGTGGTTGTTTTGGAGCACATCGATGAGCGTCACGAGATCCATGTTTTGCGTGGCGGAAACAGGACGGCATGACATAATCTCTCCCGCTGTCACCTCTTGGAGCTTTCTTCCTTGCCTGAGGGCCTTGAGCAGATCGAATTCCGAGACAATGCCGACCAACCGTCCCGTCTCATCGACAATGGGCACCGAGCCAAATCCTTCCATCATATAGGAGGCCAGCATCTCGGCCGAGGTATCTTTCCGGCCTGACTGCACATTCTTTTCCATCACCTGTCCCACTGTCATCCGGCCGAACTTCGTCTCGCGCGGATTTGCTCTCATGTCCTCATTCTCCTTTCTTCATTGATTTTCATGGATCCAGGGAAATCCCTACACCTAACGCAGCACATCTCTTCGCGTCGATGGCGGAAAGTTGGTAGGCGGCAAGATACCACGACTCCAGGGGAGATTCCAGAGAACAAGACCGGGCACTCCGATGCTGTATTAAACCAAGGTGGAAAAAGGCGCAGCTTGGTCGATATTCTATTAGGCGACAGCAAAACACCGGCGGCAGTATCCGGGCAGTATTTGCCAGTGCGAGAACTCCGGGAACACGCTTTATAACTCCTGAGCAGTATGTCGCAAGATAACTGGCTTGTAAAAAATCAAGCAACGACCCCATTTCTATTTCGACATTTTTCATCTCAGGCCACTTCAGCGGTCGGTCTAGTCACCGATCATTCGCTTGGGGTGTAAATCGCGGAGAAATTCGGCACAGGGTATGCAGTGAATCCCCTGCCGCATGATGCGATCTCGGCCGCGATACAGAAGGAAGCACTGCGCCTGAGGATAGTCTTCCTTGAAGGTTTTTAGCCCCCGTAGGTCCTGCGGGTGAATGTGTGGGGAATTTTTGACTTCGATGGCAGCCAAC
>RFGT01000183.1 GCA_003696975.1 Nitrospirota bacterium
CCGTCAATCGATTGGAGGAAATGGCTGCGGCGCTGCTCGGAAAAGAGGCAGCGTTGTTCGTGCCGTCCGGGGTCATGGCCAATCAATTGGCCATTCGGCTGCATACCAAACCCGGTGATGAGGTCATCGTGGAGAGTAGCTCGCATATCATCCGATATGAAGGCGGCTCGGCCTCCTCCCTCTCCCAGGTGCAACTCTGTTGCGTCCCTGGAACGCGGGGGATTCTGAGCCCAGAGTCGGTGGCTGCCGCCATTCGTCCATGTGATATCCATTATCCTCCCACAACTCTGCTCTGCTTGGAACAGACCCATAATAGTGGAGGCGGATCGATTTATCCACTATCCACGATTCAAGCTTTAACCGAGTTGGCTCGTACGCGAGGGCTGGCGTTGCATCTGGATGGGGCTCGCCTGTTTAACGCTGTGGTGGCCACAGGAATCCCGGCAGCCGAATATGCGAAGTATTTCGATACCGTGTCCTTTTGCTTGTCGAAAGGTCTGGGGGCCCCCGTGGGGTCTGTTCTGGTTGCCTCTCGTGAGCATATTACGCAGCTTCGACGGCTCAGAAAAGTGTTCGGCGGAGGAATGAGGCAAGCCGGCATTCTTGCTGCCGCGGGCATTTACGCCCTGGAACACAATATTGCTCGCTTGAAAGACGATCATGAGCACGCCAAAACGTTTGCTCGATTGCTTCAGCAGATTCCCGTGGTGTATGTGGATCCCGAAACAGTGGAAACGAACATCGTGCTGTTCGAGGTGGTTCGCAGTGATCGATCAACGCAGGAACTTCTTGCCGCCTTTCGAGAGGCCGGTGTGCTGCTGAATGCCGTGGGTGATCGGCTGTTTCGAGCGGTGACGCATCTCGACATCTCCCTGGACGATATTGAGCAGGCAGCCCATCGCCTTCACCAGGTCCTGGTTCCCTGAAAGAAATGGATCCGAGAGCAGGCATGAGCAGTTCCCCTTCTCTTCATGATGGTCATCAGGAAGAACACTTCAATGGCTGTTCGAGATCGTGATTGGCCGGGCTATACCATCTGGTTCTGCTGCCCCAATTGTGGGCGACTGTGGACGTATCAAGGGACAGACGTGGTTGCGCTTGATCCACGGTTTGCCTTGGGGCCGGCCTTTCCAAGCGAAGGAGTCCCAAGTCAAACGTGTGCAGTCTGTGAGGGGACTCGCAGCGCGCCGGCTGCCGAAATTTAGGATCTGGGCTCATGAGCTCCCTTGCAGTCGTCATCCTAAGCTCACGGGGTTGCCTTTGAGATCGGTTTCTCCTCCCTTGTCGGTGATCTTTTCCACGGACCATTCGAGCGGCGTGATTTTCAGAAGATGTCCTTTCAAAGTGTAAAATTCACCCTGCGGAATCACCACGCGATCCCCCTTGTGGAATTCCACGTGTAAGAGGGTGTGGCCGGTGTTGGTTTTGGACAGGGTCAACCGTGTGGCGTCCTTAGTCAGGGTATAGGCGCCAGCCTCATTGATCACCAGTGTACTGTTGATCAACTTCGCCGGAATTTTTCCACTCTTGTCGAACACCACGAAGTTCACACGAAGCGGACCCTCAGGATGAGGGAGTGTCAATTCGAGCTGGGGCACGCCTTCAATTTCAACGGTGCCGTCAGTATTGCGGTAAAGATGCGGCCCAATCTGAATGTCCATGCGATAGTGACCTCCTCCTGATGAGTGTATGTCTAGCGACGTTCGTTCGATAGCTTCACTCTTTGTCAAAAAGAATATCCTCTTTTCATGGATGAGACTTACGAAGGCGGTTCAAAATAAGGGCGATACAGCCTCCAAGTAATCCCCCTCCAATGATCGGGGTAATGAGCTCAATGAGTTTGACCTCCCACAGTGGCTCTCCAGTCATGATGATATCCCGAATCCCCCCTTGAATGAGGATCACGGCGAGTGCCATCAGCGATCCCACCATAAACCACCAGAAAAAGATTTTGACGGAGTCCATGACGCTTTTCTACAAGACAGCTCTTCGATCCAAACGCCGGTAGTGGATGGCTTCTGCGAGATGCACCGGAGTAATATGGTCTGAGTCTGCCAAATCCGCAATGGTTCGCGCAACGCGAAGAATGCGCCCGTACGCGCGAGCCGACAGGCCTAACCGCTGGATGGCCTGTTCGAGCAGGGTTCGGCCTTGTGGGTCGAGCTGGCAGTAGTGTCTGAGATGCCGGGGTTGCAACTGTGCGTTGGTGAACAGGTGCTCCTGCCGGTATCGATGGGTTTGGCGGGTCCGCGCGTGAATGACACGGGTGCGGATGGCGGCCGAGGATTCCTGTGGCGTGTCCTGTAGGAGTTCGGTGACGGGAACCGCTGGAACGTCTAACTGAATGTCAAGCCGATCAAGCAGGGGACCAGACAGCCGCGATCGATATCGTTGAATCTGAGAGGGGGTGCACTGGCAGGTATGGAGGGGATCACCCAAGTGCCCGCAGGGGCAAGGGTTCATGGCGGCCACGAGCATGAATCGGGCGGGATAGCGAAGAGAAGCTTGAACCCGGGTCACCGTGACCGTGCCATCTTCCAAGGGTTGACGCAGCATGTCGAGAACCGATCGTTTGAATTCGAGCACTTCATCGAGAAAAAGCACCCCGTGGTGAGCCAATGAGACTTCTCCCGGTTTCGGAATGGGGCCTCCTCCAATCAGACCGGCATCGGATATACTGTGATGGGGAGCGCGAAATGGTCTGGCCGTCAGCAAGGCACATCCTGGCGGCAAAAGCCCTGCGACGCTGTGCACGCGAGTGGTTTCCACAGCCTCCTGGCGAGATAGGGGTGGTAAGATTCCAGGCAGGCGCTGGGCCAGCATGGTTTTGCCTGAACCCGGGGGACCGATCAATAACACGTTGTGTCCGCCTGCGGCTGCGACTTCCAGCGCCCGTTTGGCATGTGATTGCCCTTTGATGTCGGCAAAGTCCTCCAACGTTTCGCGGGCGCCCTCGCGTTCAGCATGCATTTCAGCGCGTATGGGATGCAAAGGCTGATGGCCCAACAGGGCCTCGACAACTTCGGGAAGGGTATGGACGCCGTAGACGGTCACGTCTCCCGCCACGGCGGCTTCAGCAGCATTGGCGAAAGGGAGGATAAGCGAAGCCGCACAGTGACAGGCCATACCAATGGACAAGGCCCCGGTGACGGATTTGATCCGGCCATCCAGTGACAATTCACCGACAAACACATATTGGGCCACGACCTCGGCCGGCAGGATCCCCTCGGCAACCAAAATACCGATGGCAATGGCCAGGTCGAGCCCTGAGCCTTCTTTTTTCAGGCCCGCGGGAGCAAGGTTCACGGTGATTTTCTTGGCAGGAAATGCAAAACCGGTGTTCCGTAGCGCTGCGCGGACGCGGTCGCGACTCTCGCGAACCGTTGCATCTGGTAGGCCGACAATGGAAAATTGGGGGAGGCCACCGCTGATGTCAACTTCGACGTCAATCAGATGGGCTTCTAGTCCGAAGAGCCCGGCACTTACAACCTTTGCTAACACGTCAACCTCATGGAGGGAGAAGAAGGCAGGAGAGCCAAAATTATAGGTGGGGATGATGAATGATGCAACTCTCACGGTAACAAGCATGCTCTCTCGCATGAGAGCACTGTTCAGGGTAACGAATTGGGGGATGGTCCAGTCCGCGAGCCTTTTCTTGGGAATGCTTTGGGGACTAGGAGGACTTGGACATGCCGCAGCGGCTTCAGCGATTGATTTGGGTCATTGGATCGTAGGATCACCCGCTCCGACCAAGCGAACCGAGGTCGCAGTGGCTCAAGTAGGGGGCATCATTTACGTCGTTGGCGGATTTGTCAAGCCCACTCTATGGAACTTCTGGAAGATAACGGGGAGTGATCTGGTGGAAGCCTACGATCCCGTGGCGGATCGGTGGATGATGAAATCACCGTTGCCCCTTCCCGTCCATCATGCCGGTGCTGCCGAACTGAACGGAAAGCTCTATATCGTAGGAGGGTTCACTCAATCAGGGGGAACGATCTGGCATGCAGTTTCCACGGTGTTCGAATACACGCCGGATACGGGAAGTTGGCGAACGCGGGCGCCTATGCCCACAGCCCGAGGTGGGTTGGGGGTTGTGGCGGTTGCCGGTCGTCTCTACGCTATCGGAGGATTTGACGGAGAAACCAATCCGCCGGCTGTAGAGGTCTACGATCCCCAAACAGACTCATGGACGACGGCCGCTTCGCTTCCAACGCCGCGCGATCATCTTGCGGCTGTCGCGGTAGCCGACCGGATCTATGCGATCGGCGGACGAAAGCAGTTGGACTACACCCGTAATCTAGCCACAGTGGAAGAGTATGATCCTGACCGGGATCAATGGGTTGCCAAAACGCCCATGCCGACAGCCAGAAGTGGAATTGCCGCCGGGGTTATCGGGGAATGGATCTATGTGGTGGGAGGGGAGTCGGACGCAGGGACGTTTGACACCAATGAACGCTATTCACCCCGACTCGATAAATGGGAAACAATGGCTCCGCTCCCTACGGCTCGCCATGGGCTCGGCGTTGCAGTGGTGCGGCAGCGATTGTATGTGCTGAGTGGCGGCCCCACGCCGGGAGGGTCCTACAGCAACGCCAATGAAATCTTTTTCCCCCCTGGGCATGCTCATGCACTCCCGGCGTTGGCCGGTCTGTCTCGCCGCACGCCTGCCAAACATGTAGGGGCCGTGATGGCGATGCTGGCGCTGTTTGACAAGGCTCACGTGCTTCCGCCGCAGTCAAGTCCCGAGGCCGATCATCTCATCCGGGTGTTGATTCAATTTCAAGCAGTCTTGGTAAAACACGCTGAGCCCGCCGTCCGGCAGGAGATCGGTCGGGCGCTTCAGGCTTACTTTGGGAATCGAACTCCTGCTGTCCTCGATGCGCTGGCCACCACGGGCTGGACATCTGAAATTCTTGAGGCCCTAGTCGAGTATACCGAGACCCACCCTCTATGGACTCAACCAGCCCTTCGGGAGGCCTTAGCTCTATCGCATGTGACACCTGAGGACTGGAACATCATTCGACGGACATTTCTCGATGCCCGCCGCCAATTAGCTGCTCGGGGCGAAAATCTTCATGCCCTCTATGCTCGCCTTCGCCGTGAAATGCCTGGCGGGTCGGCTTACACTCGGCCGCCTGTTCCTTCAGATAGGCCTTCAGAGGGGCCTTCCAACTGAATACGTTGTCCTGTGCGAGCGGATTGGTAACAGGCTTCGGCAAGCTCCACGGCTCGGAGACCATCGAGTCCGGACACCGGCATAGAACTGCGGGTGCGAAGGGCTTCGAGAAAGGCGGAGATGACGCGAGGAAGGGTAGGATGTGGGAGAAATCGCTCTTCGCGCCGGGATCGATCAGCAGAGATATGGAGCAGAGTCCGGGTCGTCCAATCGGCGACCAGTTGACCAGACTCGCCAATGATCTCTGCCCGGGTCACCCGGCTGGCGCTCAGCCGAGAGATGTCCAGCAGGCACGGCAATCCTTGGTGCATAGTCAGGTGGACCCACGCTCGCTGTTCCGACTCTGTTCGGTCGAGTTCACAGAAGACGTCCCGCACTTCATCTCCCGTGAGAAATCGCACGAAGTCAAGCTGATGGACTCCGATTTCGAGCAACGTGCCATACGGAGAACCCTGGTGTCCCCCCTGCAGACCAGAGAGGGAAGAAGGACGCTCGAGCCGATTGCTACACACGATGTATTGCCACGGGCCGACAGAGGCCCCCGAGTGTTTGAGCGCCTGAATCGCCGCTTCATAGCGGAGGGTGTGAGCCGTCATGATCGGGAGGTGGGCCTGGGTGGTGGCCTCCACGATTCGGCGGGCATTCCCGCTTACGGCGGCCAAGGGTTTTTCGATTAACAGGGGCTTGCGGTAGCGAATGGCTTCCAACGCGATAGCGACTGTCAGCTCGGGCGGAACGACGACAATGGCGGCATGAACCGCAGGATCAGCTAGCAGCTCTCGATAGTCTTGATAAAATCGAAGCCCGTGTGCTTGTGCAAACGCGAGACCCTGGGATGCTGTGCGGCGGCAGACCGCCACAAGCCGGCCATAGGGAATGCCTTCTAAGAGATGGGTGGCATAGCGCATGCCGTGCCGTCCCAAACCGATGAGTCCGAGCCCCACAGCATCCATCTCAGGCTGTCTCGATGTCGTGCCCTGTTGTATCATGAAAGCCTGATATGCTCCTGTCAAAGAGAAAAGGATTGTCCGCGACAAACGAGAACAGAGAAATCATGGGCTATTTCGAAGAGGCTGCTGGCCCCATAATCTGAAGAAAACAGACGGGATCCCCCACGATGGCCGTAGGGTGGGCGTGATCGTCTATGGA
>RFGT01000184.1 GCA_003696975.1 Nitrospirota bacterium
GAATTGCAGGTTTTTGGAAGAACAATTTCTACCCAGTTAAGATGGGAAAGCGAGAATATTTCCGATTGTATTCCTGCCGCCTTGCTAGGGTTCGAGCGCTTTTCTGGATCTTTCTTGTTCCATTCATCCTTGGGGCCTGTGAACATGGCGGTCCCCCTATCGTTGAGATCGCCCTGCATCCCACAAAGCCCTGGATTATCTATGTCGCCACCAACGAGTATATTTTCAAATCCCGTGACGAAGGCAAGACGTGGGAGAACATCTCCCGGGGTATGACCCATTCCCGTGTCATTGCATTGGCTATCGATCCGCTTTTCCCCGCGAACATCTACGCCGGCACGAAGGGTGATGCCGTGTACAAAAGCTACAACGGGGGGCAACACTGGAGTTCAAAACGCACAGGACTCGATGACGTCACCATCACATCGGTCGTACACCAATTGGTCTTCGTTCCCGGATCAAGTCACCGGATCTTTGCTGCAACCTCCATGGGGGTCTTCGAATCGCAAGACGCTGGAGAAACGTGGACAAGACGCATGCAAGGCATGACTGAAGTGCTCATGGTGGTCACCTTGGACTTCGATCCCAACCAGCCTCAGACCGTCTATGCAGGCACAAGCGGTGGAGTGTACAAGTCCGTCAATGGAGGACACCAATGGCAGAAGGTCAACCATGGCTTGGTTTCACCGGAAGTTCTCAAATCGTCACGCGCGTTAGGAGTCACTCGCATCAAGGTCGATCCCCACCATTCAGATACAGTCTACGCCGCCACGCTCGATGGTCTGTACAAGACCACTAACGGGGCTCGATCCTGGACTCGCATCGGCCAATCTCTCCCTGATGACATGTTCAGTGACCTGATCCTTGATCACACTATTCCTGACACGCTCTACGTGGCCAGCCGCAAGGGGGTTCATAAGAGCACAGATGGAGGAAAGACTTGGCAGCCTAAAAACACTGGGCTTGTAAATCTCAATATCCGGGCTTTGGCTATGAGTCCACAGGATTCTCAAGTGTTGTATGCGGGCACTAATCGAGCTGGGCTGTTTCGCAGTCGAAATGGCGGAGATACCTGGGAAGCTGTACCATTGATTGCTTCTCCAACTCGTACCGCTTCAGAACTCCGGAGTAGAGTTCCTCTGTTTGGAACATGAGGAGCGGGCATGTTGCCTGGACTCCTCAAAAAGTGTTTGAAATGTTCGAAATCTCTCACTATGATGAAGTCCTTTCCGCCTGGTGACGATAAAAAGCCAAATCTCAGGAAGAGAGGAGCCTATGGCGTTTTGGGATTCTCGACATGACAAGCGCGAGCCACAATGCTCATTCTGCGGCCGTCCTCAACATACTGTAACAGGTCTCATCCAAAGTCCCACACGGCACACGTGCCCTCAATGCAAAGCTGACAGCATCCTGCTGATTTGCAATGAATGTGTGCACTTGTGCAGTCGATTTCTCGCCGAACACGGAGCCCAGGCTACCCCTCCCCCTGACCCTCCCCAGGAAGTCACGTTGCTCCGGCCTCCTGAAATCAAGGCTATTCTCGATGAGTACGTGATCGGACAGGAACAGGCCAAAAAGGTTCTTTCCGTGGCGGTCCACAATCACTATAAACGGGTCTTCAGCGGAAAAGACTTACGCGATGTCGAATTGGAAAAAGGGAACGTGATGCTTATTGGCCCTACGGGCACCGGGAAAACCTTGATGGCTCAGACCTTAGCAAAAATCCTGCATGTCCCGTTCGCAATTGCGGATGCCACGACAGTCACCGAAGCGGGGTACGTGGGTGAGGACGTGGAAAATGTCGTTCTGAAGTTATTACAGGCGTGCGATTTCGACTTAAGACGTGCGGAGATTGGTATCATTTATATCGATGAGATCGACAAAATCAGCCGAAAATCGGAAAGTGCTTCAATTACCCGCGACGTGTCCGGCGAAGGGGTGCAGCAGGCGTTACTGAAACTTGTCGAAGGCACTATTTGTAATATCCCTCCCAAGGGAGGACGCAAACATCCTGATCAAGAATACATTCGTGTCAATACCAAAAATATTTTGTTTATTTGTGGAGGTGCTTTTGTCGGACTCGAAGATATTATTGCCAAGCGGACTACGGCCAAACGATTAGGGTTTGGTGCCGATGTTGTGGGATCAACCACCTCATCAGGCAGCAACCTGCTTGACCTTGTACAACCCGAAGATTTATTGAAATATGGCTTGATCCCAGAGTTTGTCGGCCGCTTTCCCGTGCTCACCACCTTGCGTGATCTGGGAGAGGATGACCTCATCCGAGTGTTGACTGAGCCCAAAAATGCTCTGATCAAGCAATATCAAGCCTTGTTTTCCCTGGACGATGTTCGGCTGGCATTCACCGATGAAGCGGTCCGTGCTATTGCCCACAAGGCTGCTTCTCTAAAAACCGGAGCCAGAGCCCTCCGGAGTATCATGGAAGGGGTTATGCTGGATCTCATGTATAACTCACCTGCACTCGAGGGGGTCAAAGAAGTGGTCATCACCGAACCGGTGATTCATGGACTGGCACAACCTCAGTTCATCCGAAAATCGGCCTAACACCTCTTACATGTCTGGCGCTCGGGTTCTGGGAAGAGATAGGGTGTGCAATTCTACCTGCGGTCGAACTCCAGCATGTTTGAGCATTTGCTCCCATTCAAAAATTGGCAAATTGCACTGGATTCCAAGATAGGCGTGCACGTCTTGCGCAGGTGAAAATCGCTCGGCCATAATAAAACCTGAAGGAAATCGGTCGAGTTTCTCTTTGGGAATTTAGCAATGAGGCTTACTCGCCGCAAGTTTCTGACAGTCAGCGGCCTGGGTGTTCTTGCAGGCCTCAAGAGCCTAACCACGGGATGCGACTTTGGCCGAATGTTTGCCGTTCCTCCACGAGAAACCGTCTATTTTACCCCTAATGACAAGTTCTATGTCGTGAACTACATGGATTCTCCTTATACCCTGACCCGCGACTTGGATCAGGAACAATGGCGTCTTGTAGTTAAAGGGGAAGTGGCTCGCCCGCTGACTTTAGGTTGGCGGGACATTCTCAACCGAGAGTCGTTCGATCAAATCTCCACGTTGATGTGCATCGACACGCTCCCTGGAGGAACGAGCTTGGGCAATGCCATCTGGCGAGGGATATCTTTGAAAGCCCTGCTCCAAGATGCCGGTGTCGATGAAGCGAACGCTCGAGATGTCATATTTCGCGGAGCCGACGGCTATGACGACAGTATTCCGTTCTCTCGAGCTATGCAGGACAACGTCATGCTTGCTTACCTGATGAACGGAGAAAAACTACCCAAGGCGCACGGGTTTCCACTACGGCTGGTCGTCCCGGGCCTCTATGGTATCAAAAATGTGAAATGGCTGGTGGAAATCGAAGTCTATAACGGAGATTATAAGGGCTACTGGCAACGCAAGGGCTGGACAGACGACGGGACCATTCACATCTTTTCACGAATTGACAGTCCCGGTCATTATCAGACTGTCACTGGGCCATCCGTTCACTTCCGCGGTATCGCCTTTGGAGGACCGCATTCCATTCGGCAAGTGCAATTAACCTTCGACCAAGGACGTACCTGGCAGGAGGCTGAAATCGAACCACCGCCATCACCCTATTCCTGGGTCATCTGGAACTACCACTGGAAGCCATCCAAACCGGGAAAAGTCATGGTTGCCGTTCGAGCGATCGACGTCACAGGAACTGTGCAAACCTCAGAGATTACCCGCCCGCAACCCTCGGGTGCCACGGGATTACACACCATCGTGATTGAGGTCCGGGAAGCATAAGAGCTTGACCAACTCCTCTGAATGTCAATCAAGGTCGAGCCGGATATGGAGTTCCTTCAACTGCTCTCGGCTTACGGGGGAAGGCGCTTCCGTCATCAGACATTGAGCCTTTTGGGTCTTTGGAAACGGAATAACGTCGCGAATAGATTCGGCTCCACCCAGCAGCATAACCAGCCGGTCTAGCCCCAACGCAATTCCACCGTGAGGAGGGGCACCATACTCCAAGGCCTCGAGCAGAAATCCAAACTGCTCTCTGGCCGCCTCCTTGGTCATCCCCAACAAGTCAAAGACCTTTTGCTGAGTTTCCCGTTGATGGATCCGAATGCTTCCGCCGCCGAGTTCAAATCCATTGATGACTAAATCATAGGCTTGGGCTCGCACACCGGCTGGATTGGTATCAAGCAAAGGAATATCCTCAGGATAAGGGGCGGTAAACGGATGATGCAGGGCAACATACCGTTGCTCGGTAGGATCGTATTCCAAAAGGGGAAAATCCGTAATCCAGAGGGGCTCCCACCGATCTTTCTTGATAAGCTGGAGTTCCTCGCCAAGATGCAGACGCAGCCGACCAAGTACCTCATAGACCACTGAGGGACCATCAGCAACAAAAAGAAGCAGATCTCCAGGCTCCGCCTCAGGCCATGTTCGACGAAGCAAATCGGGATCGAGATACTTGGCAATAGCTGATTCGAGTGTCCATCCTTCCGCGATTTTCACCCAGGCTAATCCTTTCGCGCCAAACCCTTTGGCCACCTCGATGAGCCGATCGATTTGACTCCTAGCAATCGCCGCCCCCCCTTTGACATTCAACCCCATGACAATTCCACCTGCTTCAACAGCGTCCCGGAACACCTTAAATGTCACATGCCTAGCCATAGGGGTCAGATCGTGTAATTCCAATCCAAAGCGTCGATCGGGTTTGTCTGTGCCATATCGCGATAAGGCCTGTCGATATGTGAACCGGGGAAAAGGATTAGCAAGTTCAATGCCAGCAACGTCTCGGCATACTGTCCGTAGGATGTTCTCCACCAACCCCATGATATCGTTGGGCTGGACAAAGGACATCTCCAGGTCAATTTGCGTGAATTCCGGTTGCCGGTCGAGCCGAAGATCTTCATCGCGAAAACAGCGG
Source organism: Nitrospirota bacterium (assembly GCA_003696975.1). Classification (GTDB taxonomy): domain Bacteria; phylum Nitrospirota; class Nitrospiria; order Nitrospirales; family UBA8639; genus J031. The sequence goes on from RFGT01000184.1 coordinate 4,928, forward strand.
GCAATTTGAAAATATCGATCAACCCCGCCGACCATCAAAATCTGCTTGAATAATTGCGGGGATTGCGGGAGCGCGAAAAACTCTCCGGGATTCACCCGGCTAGGCACCAAATAATCACGTGCACCTTCAGGTGTGCTTTTCGTCAAAATGGGAGTCTCGATTTCCAAAAATCCCTGACCGTGCAAAAGTCGTCGAATGTGGTAGACCACCTCGTGTCGGAGACGAAGAAGTCGCTGCATCTTGGGCCTGCGCAGATCAAGATATCGATATTTGAGACGCAAGGCTTCTGTTGCCTGTACATGATCTTCAATCAAAAAGGGGGTTGTTTTTGCGGGGTTGAGAATGTCCAGCGACGTGACCTCAATCTCAATCTCCCCCGTGGATAACAGCGGATTGACCGATTCTTCCGGGCGAATCCTCACGACTCCTTGAGCCGCAATCACAAACTCATTGCGCAGGGTATTAGCCTGTTCATGAAGAGCGGCATCTTTTTCCACGTCAAACACCAGTTGCGTGATTCCGTACCGATCTCGCAGGTCCACAAACAGGATACCTCCATGGTCTCGCCGTCCATGGACCCATCCCATCAGGGTTACGACCTGACCGGCCTGCTCGCGTGTCAAAGCCCCACAGTGATGCGTTCTCATCATCTCGTTCCTTGTAACGGAGAACAAAGCCGAGAGGACTCCTGGTTGTGCAAACGATCCAGGTACGGGCGTTTCCAGGCAGGAGTTTCTTCACCGGCGGTCACAGCCCGTCCAATCAGTCGAAGGGCATTGGCCTCCTGATCGGTCGTGTACCGACACGCACCAGCCGGCAGATCGCCCAACCACAGTGGGCCAAACCGAATGCGTCGCAAGCGCAAAACCTGATGCCCAACGGCTTCGAGCATACGCTTAATCTGGTGTTTGCGCCCCTCATAGATCGTGATTTCCAGCCAGGAATTGACCAGTGCAATTCCTGATTTTTTGACACAAGCAGGAGCGGTCGGCCCATCGTCTAGTTCCACGCCTTCTTGCAACGCCTCAATTTCTTCATCCGTCAACACACCCGAGACTTTAACCAGATAGGTCTTGGGCACATGATATCTCGGATGGAGGCAGGCCTGGGCGATCTGTCCATTATTGGTCAGCAGCACCAATCCTTCGGCATCATAGTCCAATCGGCCGACTGGAAAGACACGAACCTTTACCCGTTTAATCAATTCAGCAATGGTCGGACGGCCAAGTGGATCCTGTAGCGTGGTCAAATATCCAGCAGGCTTGTGCACAATCACAAAGACATCGGGCGGCGGTGGCTTGAGAGACCAGCCGTTCACTTTGATATGGTCAACCGTAGGATCAACACAGGTTCCCAGCTTACGCACCACTTGTCCATTGACCGTCACACGGCCTTCTTGAATTAACGATTCTGCCTTCCTGCGAGATGTGATCCCGCTCGCGGCAATAACTTTTTGCAGGCGAACACGCATGGTCGTCTCCTCCTATTCCCATTCTATGGTACTAGGCGGCTTTGAACTAATATCATACACCACACGATTCACCCCTGCGACTTCGTTGATCAATCGATTCGACACACGCTCCAACACCTCATACGGCAGCTTCGCCCAATCCGCAGTCATGCCATCTACACTGGTCACCACACGGAGAGCGATCACATGTTCATAAGTCCGTCGGTCACCCATCACCCCAACGGTACGGATAGGCAACAGCACGGCAAACGCTTGCCACAGTTCTTGATCCACTACACCGGGGGCAAGTTCTTCACGCACAATCGCATCCGCTTCCCGAAGAATATCCAGGCGTTCGGACGTCACTGGGCCAAGGATGCGAATGGCCAACCCAGGACCAGGAAAGGGTTGGCGAGCAATCAATTCTTCCGGCAAACCCAATTCTCGTCCCAGTACGCGCACTTCGTCTTTGAACAACTCCCGCAGTGGCTCAATGAGTTGCAGTTTCATGCGGGAGGGAAGTCCCCCTACATTGTGATGAGTTTTGATTGTAGCCGACGGTCCGGCTGCACTGACGCTTTCAATCACATCGGGATACAGGGTTCCTTGAACGAGGAAAGTGACATCGCCTACTCGTTGCGCTTCGGTTTCAAATACTCTGATAAACTGGCGACCGATGATTCTTCGTTTCTTCTCGGGATCAGCAACTCCTCGCAACCGCCGCAAAAAACTGTCTCGAGCGTCAACCACGCGGCACTCAAACCCATTATAGTGTGCGAACAGTTTGGGGAGAGAAACCGCTTCATCTTTTCGAAGCAGCCCGTTGTCAATAAATACACAGGTCAACTGTTTCCCAACAGCCCGATAGGTCATCACAGCCGCTACTGCAGAATCAACCCCCCCACTCAACGCACAGAAGACTCGTTTGTTTTGCACACGCGCTCGAATCTGTTCAACACTGTGCTCTAAAAATGAGCGCATAGTCCACGTAGGACGGCATCCACAGATGGTGAAGAGAAAGTTCCGGAGAATCTGCGGTCCATAGGTGGTATGAGCCACTTCAGGGTGAAACTGTAAGCAATACCAACGCTTCCCATGCTGCACGTATTTCATGGCGGCTACCGGAGAATTCGGCGTCCGGGCGAGACAGACAAAGCCTGGCGGAAGCGATTCGATTCGATCACCGTGAGACATCCAGACGGGAAACGGGCCGCTAGAAGGAAGATCACGAAACAAATCCGTGCGATCCAGGACAGTCAACTCTGCTCGGCCGAATTCCCGACGCGTGGCCGCGCTTACAATCCCACCCGACACATGGGCGAGCAATTGCATCCCGTAGCAGATTCCCAAAATAGGAAGATCCTCGTCGAGTACCTCCTGTGGCCAAGACGGTAGAGTCTCATCCATTACACTGGCCGGTCCTCCAGAGAAAATGAGACCCTTGGGGTGAAGAGCTCGAATCGTGGCTAAGGAGGCAGACGCCGGCAGGATCAACGAATGGACCTGTGCCTCACGAATGCGGCGTGCAATCAGTTGCGTATATTGCGATCCAAAATCGAGGATCACAATAGTGTCGTGAGAGGTTTCCATTCGTGGCAAGAGAGATGAACATGAAGGAGAAAACAAACGGGAACAGTTGGGTGTCCAATAGATATCAGGCTGCCATATCAGTCTGCCATATCAGTCTGATAGTTGGGGGCTTCCTTGGTAATGACAACATCATGGACATGGCCTTCTCGCAGACCTGCCTGCGTGAGCCGGATGAACTGGGCGTTGGCCTGCAATTCGGGAATGGTCCTCGTCCCGCAGTATCCCATTCCCGCCTTGAGACCTCCAACCAATTGATAGATCATCGCAGACAACGGACCCTTGTAGGGCACACGTCCTTCAATACCCTCGGGCACAAGCTTGGCACCGGATCGGCCTTCCTGTTGATATCGATCTTTTCCACCGCGTTCCAATGCTCCAATGGACCCCATCCCCCGATATTCCTTATACGTTCGACCTTGGTATAAGACCGTCTCTCCCGGAGACTCTTCTGTTCCGGCAAACAAAGATCCAATCATCACCGCTGAGGCACCAATGGCCAGAGCCTTGGTGATATCCCCAGAATACTTTATGCCACCGTCAGCGATGACTGAAATTCCACTGCCGGCAAGGGCCTTTGCACAGTCGGCAATGGCAGTCAGTTGTGGAACTCCCGCACCAGATACGATACGAGTCGTGCAGATCGAACCAGGTCCCACCCCGACCTTAACGGCATCCGCCCCGGCGTCAGCCAAATCTTTGGCCGCTTGAGCCGTGGCGATGTTACCGGCAACGACATCCAGCGAGGGATATTCTTTCTTAATGCGCTTCACTACATCGATAACCGTCTGGGAATGTCCATGAGCCGTATCCACGACCACCATATCGACTCCAGCTTTAACCAGCCGGCTCACCCGTTCCTCCACGTCTCTTCCAACTCCCACAGCCGCTGCAACACGGAGACGGCCATGTTCATCTTTACAGGCAGTGGGATATTGAATCTGCTTTTGGATATCTTTGATGGTGATCAACCCTTTCAATTCGAAGTGTTCATTGACCACCGGCAACTTTTCAATGCGATGTTCGTGCAAGATCTCTCGGGCCTTGGCCAAACTTGTTCCCTCAGGAACCGTAATTAATTTTCCTCTCGTCATCACTTGAGAGATCTTCAAATCGAGACGATGTTCAAACCGAAGATCCCGATTCGTGAGAATGCCGACCAATTTTTTCCCCTGCGTAACAGGCACACCAGAAATCCGATACATCGCCATGATTTGCAGAGCGTCCCGAATCGTTTGCTCAGGCGAAACGGTGATCGGATCCAAGATCATCCCACTTTCAGATTTCTTGACTTTATCCACCTCCCTTGCTTGAGCTTCAGGCGACAAGGCTCGGTGAATGACACCAATTCCTCCCTCCCGAGCCAAGGCAATAGCCAATCGTCCCTCCGTCACCGTATCCATAGCCGCGCTCAGAATAGGGATATTAATGAGGATACGACGCGTCACCTGGGTCTGCACATTGACCTCACTAGGCACGACCTCAGATTTCGCCGGCACTAAGACAACATCATCAAATGTTAATCCAATACGCGTTTGTTCCAGCATTGTCCCAACTCGATCCAGTGCGAGAGGTGACACCAGGTGGATAGTCTACCAAGACTGAGGCGAAAAATCGATCGGACCTAAAACGCTTACAAGACACACACATCCTTGTTCGGCTCTTTATAACCGGCCTCGGTGGTTGTGAGAGCCCAAAGTCCTAGGAGAAGGCCGGTTACGATTCTCTTCGCTCTGGCAGAGCAGCCAACGTTTCGTCTTCCTCGCGGAGATATTCTTCTGCATCTTCCGCTGGCATAAACCGCTGCACTCGCATGTTGCCACTGTCCACGACAAAGACATGGCCTTTCGCGTCGACGCTGATCCCGTAGGGGAAATTAAACTGGCCATCTCCGTTTCCAAATCCCCCCCACTGAGTGATGAAGTTCCCATCTCGGTCGAATTTCTGGATACGCTGATTTCCCGTATCGGTTACAAACACATCACCATTGGCATCAACCGCGATTCCCCAGGGAGACCGAAATTGTCCAGGCTCGTGAGCTTGGGGGCTACTGGCATGTCCTGCCCCAATGCCACCACCCCACTTTGCCAGCAGTTGGGGTAAGACATTCGTACTCGTATCGAACTTTTGAACACGATGGTTTCCCATATCCACGACATACACCGAGCCATCGGCCTGATCAACGGCAATGCCTCGAGCAAAGTAGAATTGTCCGTCATTGTTCCCAAAACTTCCCCATTGCATGACAAACTCGCCATCCTCATCAAATTTTTGGATGCGGAAGTTGGCGCTATCAACTACGTAGATATATCCACGAACGCGGTCGATAGCGATCCCCCAGGGGGCATTAAACTGCCCTTCCCCATTGCCACGTCCGCCGAATTTCATGAGGTAGTGGCCGAGCCGACCATCGAATTTTTGAATACGGTGGTTATTAGTATCACAGACATACACATCCCCGTTTGCATCACAAGCAATACCAGTGGGGTTGTTGAAATTTCCATTGGCCGCCCCAAAATTACCCCACAGGAGAATAAAGTTTCCATTGTTGTCGAATTTTTGAATCCGATTGTTGCCATTGTCCACTACGAAGAAACACCCCTGGCGGTCTATCGCAATACCATACATCGGACTCATAAACTCGCCCCCATGAAGCAAGGAGGCGCCTCGGCCGGGTTTTCCCCATTTCCCAGTACAGACATATCCAGATGTGTTCAACAAAATTGTCGCACTTGCAGGAACGGAAATATTGTTTCCTGCATCCTTAAACCACACATATACCGTTTTAGGCCCGTCCCCCGGCGAAAGTGTAAAGGGAATCGTCGCTCCGAACCGCTGTTCGGGCTCAACCTCAATCCACCCCGGAAGCGTCGCACTGGGCGTCATGGGGTTCTCGGAAATGAAATAGCCAGCTACCCCAGTATCTAAATCTTTAGCGGAAATGGTGGCGATCACATCGGGAGAATTGGTCATGTATGCCCCATGATTCAACACAATGTGCGGGTTTTGTGGGGCCGCCACATCAATCAAGACGGGGATAACAGCATGTTCCTGGGAGAGAGGGCCTTCGACGCCATCTTCAGTGACACACGTGAGGGCATAGTAGTATTCCGTGCCATTCGTAAGGCCAGTGTGTGTATAGGGGCTGGTAACTCCTTCGATTTTGGTGGCAGTTTGGGTCGTTAAGCCCGGACTAGTACTGAAATACAGATTGTAAGATATCGCACCAGGCACCTCGAGCCAACTAATGATCGCTTCCGTATCCCCGGGTTTCACCACAAGCGTGGCCACCATTGGGCCCTCAACTTGTTCTTGCGCCTTTTGTTGTTGTTCACGACCCCGGGCCAGTTCTTCCTCCGTTGGAGCATATTTCACAACCCGATTGTTGCCGCTATCCACTACGTAGACATATCCTTCTTTGTCCACGGCAATACCGGACGGAAAGTTCAACTGCCCTTCAGTTAATCCACGATTGCCCCACGAGCATAAATAGGTCCCGTTGGAATCAAATTTCTGGACGCGATGGTTGCCGCTATCCACCACATAGACGTTCCCAAGCGCATCGCAGGCCACACCCCAGGGCGACTTGAATTGTCCAGGGCCTGATCCTTCTTTCCCCCACTTGATTAGGAAATTGCCTCGGGCATCAAATTTCTGAATCCGATGGTTCCCTTCATCTGCCACGTAAATATTTCCGACAAAATCAACAGCCAGCCCTCGCGGATAGAAAAACGCCCCATCAAAGCTCCCATCGCGGCCCCATTTAATGAGCGGAGTGCCATCCGACTGAAATTTTTGAATCCGCGCATTACTTGTGTCGGATACATAGAGGTAGCCTTGGGCATCTGTGGCGACCCCCCATGGCACATCAAACTTTCCTGCTTCTGCTCCTCTCCAGGCGAATCCAAACTTGCCCCATGCGTGGACGAAATTCCCATCAGGATCGAATTTCTGCACGCGATTATTACCACTGTCCGACACATAGACGTGGCCTTCAGGCGCAACTGCCAACCCTCGAGGATAATAGAAACTCCCCTCTTCCGAGTCAGGCTCCCCGCCCCATCGGGCAAGGAATTGCCCATTCTTGTCAAACTTTTGAATCGAATGGTTGTCAGTGTCCGCTACATAGATGTTCCCTTCGTGATCAATAGCGATCCCCGTCGGCGAACGAAATTCTCCATCGTCCACTCCCTCGGTTCCAAACACCATCACGGGGAGATAGGGAGAGGGAATGGTCATGACTTCTTCGGATTCAGGGCTTTCACCTTCCGGAGTCACAGCCGTTACCACGTAGTGATAGCAGGTCCCATTGGCCAAATCGTTGTGGACATAGGGACTAGAAGGTCCCTCAATACAGTTACCATTCTCTTTGGTGACTCCAATAATAGGCCGAAAATCTTCAGGGCCGGCAATGGGACGGGCAATATCCGAAGCTTGCACAACCACGCCTTTACTTGTCCGAAAATATAAGTTGTAATACATTGCTCCGGGTACAGGATCCCATGAGATCGTGATAAACCCATTGCCCGGCACGGCTTTCACGTTCGTTGGGGCTGGCGGTAGCTTTTCTTCTTCAACCGCTTCTTCTCCAACACCCCAATCTTCTTCCCCAGATTCAATCATCATCAGGCGACGCCACTTCGCCATAAAGGGATCGCGATCATCTATGAACATCCAATCTTTCATAACGCCACCTCTTTTACTTCCAAGACTTCCACAAGCGATTGATTGTCTTCAGATTTATCTCCCACACTCTCGGGCATACTGGCACCATGTGGCGAGAATTTCAATAAAACCGGATACTTAGAGTAGATGAGAGGCAGTCTAACAAGCCGTTCTCAGGGAAGTCAAGGTATCGTGGGTCCGAAC
>RFGT01000185.1 GCA_003696975.1 Nitrospirota bacterium
AAAAAAGTAACTGGGGTCGTTTCTTGACTTTTCACCAAGCGAGCCTTCTCCTGCCTGTCTACTTAACCTGAAAAACCTTTTCATGGACTTTCAAGCACAGGACCTCTCTCTAGAACCTATCTCAAAATAGGATTTTCATTCACAATCCGTCATGCCCGCGAAAGCGGGCAGTTAGAAATGCGTAAAAACACTGGATTCTCGCTTCCGCGGGAATGACAGCAAAAGAGCAGATGTTGTGAAGAGGGAATTTTGAGATAGGTTCTAGTCTCCCTTTAGGTGCCACCGCCGAGGCAGCACCAGTTGATTTCTGGTTTGACCCTGATGATTTGATTCTAAAATTTAGTACTACACCGTTGCCCGTTGACAATCCTACTGGCACAAGCCACCTCAAGTACCAGCAGGAATATCCGCGGCGTGTGCATGAAAGCTGGGGCAGCATCATGTACAACACCTTTGGCACCACTGACCCTGGTGGAACAGATGGAAGTTCCTTGCCCAATGACACTGATGCAAACCGCCTGCAAGCATATCTTGATTGGAGGGCCTCTCTGGATACTCCGGATGAAGGTATCGCATGGTTCAATATCTGGTTACGTGATAATGTGAATGCGTGGAATTGGGGAGAGCGCCTTGTATCAAACCCGGATTATATGCCCACAGCAACAGCAGCTTCTGGTTGGCAGGTGGAAGTCGTGGCTAACCCCTGGGGTTTGTTTAGCTTTACTACAGAAGATGCTCGTCAGATTTCTGCACCCGGACAGACCTATGCGGATGGCACCGATATTACTTGAGGTACAAGCTGGGATATATGGTTTGGCTCATTCGGTGGGATATACAACGATGATGCTCCCTACAAGAGCTGGAATTATTACGAGAGCGGACCAACCGGTGGATGGGAAGGCACTCTAGAACTGACGGCAGTACCAGAACCAAGCATGCTGCTTCTTCTAGGCTCTGGTCTGGCAGGGCTGGCATTATTCAGAAAGAAGTTCAAGGTCAAAACTTCTTAGTTCCTGCTTTCAGGGATTAGAGGAATTAACGCCCATTAGTCTTTAAGGCTTGTGGGCGTTTTTGTTAATTGTAAAATCTCCATTTCCATCCATTTTTCATCAGCGGAAGAAGGCCTGCATTCCTTTAACCCCTTTCGTGTGTGTCCTGTACCGGGCTCTGTCTTGAATGTGTCAAGAGAGCGTTCAGGATGGAATAGAGGGGTACATGAGAGGGTTCCGCGTGCGTAATTCAGGGAACCGACCGAAGCCTCGATCGGCCGTCCACAATTCCCGAATCCCATGGATGCAACAGAGCGCAACAATGCGTGCATCATGAATCTGTGGACCCATCACACGACTTTTATTGAGGAGAGCACGCAGCATCTGCCAATAAGAAAAATGTTCGGGTTCTGCTAAGACCGTCAGGCTTGGCGATTCAAGCCAAGCATCGAGTTGATCAATGGCCTTGGAAAGGGGGGTGGGGGGATCATAAATCCGTGGATGGGTTACAATTGCTAAAAATTCATACAGACAAGGCCATGGAATGGCCCATGCCGATCGCCCTTGGGCACAGTCAACAACACATTGATAGGCTCGATCATACCAGGGAGAATCTTCGCGGTGCGCATACACAAGGATATTTGTATCGAGGGCAATCATAGCGTTACCCTTCAGTCTGACCACGTAGCCCTAATCTGTCTGCCGAGTGGAACGGGAAGGCGTTCTTTCAGGACTTTCGTAGATGAGCTCTCGAATCTGCTCCCAAGAGGCCCCTTTTAGGTGTGATTGCAAGCCGCGTCCCTTGAATGTGGCTTTTCGCAATCGAAAAGGTTTAGGGTGCTGATGCACTGAGAGAACATGACGCAGGCCTTCCTCAATCAAGGCGCGTACTGTGGTTCCTTGTTGTGAGGCAAGTTTTTTCACTGCATTAAATAGTGTGTCAGAAATATCTACTGTTGTTTTCATATTGCTTTATGTATCGAGAAATATGGCACTATGTCAAACGTCCCTTCTCCCTTGGCGCTTCATGGAATCACGAACGCCTGTCAGGAATGCTGACAATTTGGCCTTTCTGCCTGAGCCGTTGAATGGCCCTGCTTTTTGAAAACGTTCTCCCCGGAACCTCGCTTGCTTCGTCAAGAGATTTGACAAATTACATGAGACGCGCGTGCAAAGCCTGACCGGCTTGCAATGAGAAGCTGCAGGCATTGGGCATCATTTCGAAAAATTCGTTGTCAATTTTTTCAGATTTTCTGGGTGTGGCCTTGCTGCATGGCGCATGCACAGAGAAGCGATAAGCAAGAGAGGTGCAACCTGATAGCCCCCCTCTCATGAACCACTTCACTAAGGAGGTGCATGATGTTTCAGCGATTGGCTCTCTCTCTGTGTGCATGGGGATAGCGGGTGTCGCTCAGGCTGCTCCACTTACGTTTTTCGGTGAGGACTTGGGCTTAGGTGAAGGCACGCGTCTTCCTGCACACCCCAACGCTGATGCTGCCCAAGCGGCTTTTCTCTCGAACTTGGTTGGTGTAGGCACTGAAGACTTCGAGAGTTTTGCAGATGGAACTAGTGCCCCACTGACTCTCACTTTCCCAGGTGTCGGAACTGCAACCTTGATGGGCTCTGGGAATGTTAATGAAGTACCCACTGGGACAAATGGAGTTGGTCGGTACCCGATCTCTGGAACTAAATACTGGGAGACCGGCTCGATTTGTAACATTGAGTTCTCGAATCCGGTAGCAGCGTTCGGCTTTTTCGGAATTGACATCAGGGACTTTGGTGGTCAAGTCACCCTCACCCTCCAAAATGGAAGCTCTACGACGTTGACTATTCCCAATACCATTAATGGCCAGGAGGAGGAGTGCTCTATTTTGGTGTCATTGACACTGGCAATCCGTTCACCAAAGTAACCTTTGGCAATACAGCTTCAGGTGTCGATTTCTTCGGTTTTGATGACATGACCATCGGAAGCGTCCAGCAGGTTCAAGTCAATCCCCCCGTCCCTGAGCCGGCTTCGCTTCTGTTACTTGGCTCAGGTCTCACGGGAATCATGGTCTGGCGCTACCGGACCAAGGTGAGCCAGTGAGCTGGCACATCTAACCCTGGAATGGGAGCGAGGAAACCTCTCATTCCAGGGTCTTTCTTGATTAGGGGTCGCTTCTTGATTGTTTCCGAGTGGGGTCGTTGCTTGACTTTGCACAACCTGGTGGTTCTATTCCCCACTCTTTCTCTCACGGCTAACGCCATGGATGGGGTTTTCCCATCGCAGCCCGGGGAACCGGGCAAAATCCCCATCGGTGGAACACAGAGTCAGACCATGTTCAATCGCGAGAGCCGCAAGGTGCGCATCTGGAACTAGATTCGGGCGACCAGCAGTCACGGCAAGCAATGGGCCTAGTACCTCCTGATGCCGCTCAGTCGGTCCTGGAATCCACGTTGGGGAACAGCTCAACCATGCCTCTACCTGCTGCCATGCATCTTGAATTGATTCGGGTCGCTCAAACACCCGGGGATTAGAAACCAGTCGAAGAAAGCTCAGTAAGCTGGGCCACGGGAGCCCCACCGGAACGATTCCATTTAACCGGGCATCCAACCAGCGGCGTGCGCGTTCATGGTGAGGCAGCGAGGAGACATGGGCATACACGAGCAGGTTGGCATCGATGAGGATCACCGAAAGGCCTCACCTTCAGCAATCGCCAGTACTTCGGCCACATCGTCGAGGCTCCCTACCAGGCAACGGCCAAGCGACACTGCCTGCGTGCTGTACAGTGTAGACGGACGTTGAGGAGTCATCATTTGCTTCAGCCCGTACCGGAGGGCTTCATTGATGAGATCCTTGAGTTTCACCCCCTTGCGCGTGTTGCGCAGCCGGCTCAGTTGAGCAGCCACATCCTCATCTAGCGTCAGTGTTGTTCTCATGCATCACATCATACAATCATTGATGTCTTGATGTCAAAAGCTGCCTAAAAATAAAGATGCATTGGATCCGTAATGAGCGGGCTTCGGTCACCCCCCATCTCCTGTTCCGCACTCAATCCCTCTCACAGTACGCCTCGTCTCCCCTCGGCAGGTGAAGGAGGTGATAGTGCGAAACACCTATCCTGTAGTCGATCATCAAGGACGTCAGTCGACTCCCGTCAATGAGCACAAGGAGCCATGGGGAATCTGCTACAGGGAAGTTGCCTTAGAAGAGGGCTTAACCTTCTTCCCATGGGTTGACCACCGGTACGGCTATATCTCTAAAATCTTTGACGTTCCGTGTAGCAAGGGTGCTTCGCTTGGCAATAGCGATTCCCGCTATTTGGGTATCTCTCATATCTACCGTAAGTCCGCGCCTTTGCCGTTCGGCTGCCAACTCTCCAGCCGCGAGTGCCGCGTCTTCATCAAATGGCAGAATTCGTCCCTCCAGGATGTTGTCTAAGACCTGTTGAAATGCCTTTTCGAGTCTGACTCGCCGCCTCCCTTTAGCAAGAATTGACAATCCCAAACGAATCTCGAACACGGTAATAGCCGTGGTCCAAATTGACTCCCAAGCCTGACGATCTAGCCACCTTACGATTGTGCGGTCTCTTTGTTCCTGCATGACCGCAGAGAGGATATTGGTATCGAGAATGATCATGGTTTGAAGCCAGGTGGCTTAGGAGTTATGCCTTTGAGCTCCGGGATATCTTGGTGTAATCCAATATTTTTGAAGAGGCGGCTCATGGCTGATCCAATGCCCTCTTTGTGTTTACCTTCCTCCTTTGTGGCATTCCGCAGAATATCGCGGACTTCTTCTTCAACACTGCGACCGTGTCGTAAGGCACGGTGTCGCAACCGAGCCTTTATGTCTTCTTCAAGGTTCCGGACAATGAGCTGCGCCATAACCCATATCTCCTATTTATGATATCATGATATCAGAGTAATGGCCAAAACACAATTCTTCCCACCGTTCAGTGTCACGAGGGAAAACCCTTTCTCACCACTTGTCCCAAATGTCCCAATCGGTTCGTTGCTTGACTTTTCATAAGTTAAGTATTTTACCTATATTCC
>RFGT01000186.1 GCA_003696975.1 Nitrospirota bacterium
GAGAAGACCGCCTTTCGCCGAACCCATTTAGGATTTATCTTCCAGCAGTTCAATCTCTTGCCGACACTCACGGCCATGGAAAACGTTGCCGTTCCCCTGCTCATTCAAGGGATAGGGAAAAAGCAAGCTTTTGAGCAGGCCAGCGAGGTGCTCACCGCCTTGGGGATGGGGGATCGTCTCGCCTCAGTGCCATCGCGGCTATCAGGCGGCGAGCAGCAACGAGTGGCGATTGCGAGAGCCTTGGTCACAAATCCTCGCCTGCTCTTGTGCGATGAACCCACAGCCAACTTGGATGCGGAAACGGGTCATCGGGTGGTGGAACAATTGCGTCAAGTCGGAAAACGGGCCGACCGTGCCGTGATTATTGTGACCCATGATTCCCGCATTTTTGAGTTTGGCGATCGGCTGGTCCATATGGACGATGGCCGAATCCGCGAAGTGCAGCAGATCAATTCGTCCGAGGAACCGTATGGTTCTTAAGCGCATAAGTTTTTGGCTTGCTTTAATGGGTGTGGTGTTGACCATCGCCACGCTGTGGGCGGCACGCGAAAAACCTCCTGCCCCGCCGCCCCTTGAACCCCCACCGCAGAGCCCCTTTCCAGAAACCGTGGCAGGGGCGGGCCTCATTGAGGCGGTGGACGAAAATGTGCGCATCGCGCCACCCGTTCCCGGCCTTGTCACCCGGGTGTTTGTGCGAGTCGGGGATGTCGTGCATCAGGGTATGCCCTTGTTTCAGCTTGATGATCGAGACCTGCGCGCTCAGTTGCGCACGCGCCAGGATGCTATCCCTCCTGCTCAGGCTCGGGTGGCTGAGGAATCTTTTCAGCTTCACAATCTGATCGACCAACTCAGCCGGCTTGAAGCCGTTAAAGATCGTCGAGCCGTGAGTGTCGATGTGCTCAAACGAAAACGCTATGAAGTGGAAATTGCCAAACGGCGCCTTTTGCGAGCAAAAGCCGAGTTGCGTTTGGCTCGCACGCAACGGGAGGAAATCCAGGCCTTGATCCACCGGTTGACGGTTCGAGCGCCACGCGATGGAACGATCTTGCAAGTGAATATTCGCGCGGGAGAATATGCCACCGTGCCAGCGGATGAGCCGGCCATTCTGTTAGGAAATACGCAGCGCTTGCAGGTCCGAGCCAACATTGACGAAATCAACGCACCTCTGGTGCAGCCGGGAAGCGCGGCTGTGGCGTATGTCAAAGGGCGCACCGACTTGGCGATCCCCTTGCAGTTCGACCGGATTGAACCGTTCATTGTGCCCAAGCGCTCGCTCACCGGAGAGAATATCGAACGGGTTGATACCCGAGTTCTCCAAGTCATTTACCGGTTTGATCCGCCGGATTTTCCTATCTACGTCGGACAGCAAGTCGATGTGTTTATCGAGCGCGGCCAGCGCGCATCCTCTGAAGCAAAAATACAAGGCAATTCTCCTCAGAAAATTTCGCCTCAGAACCACCAAGAGGGGTCAGATGAATCAGTCCACCATTCTCCTGTTTCTCTTGCTCCAAACGTAAGCGACCCATCCCCCCAAAGGGATCAGGAGGATCCTGGGACCTAGGAGTGAATCCCATGCGTCAGATCCTCAATCGCATTCTACGATGTGGAGGTCATGGCGACCCTTTTCGATGGCTCCCTGTTATAGGGGGAACAGTATGCTGGGTCATACTCCTGACTTCCTGCATGGTGGGTCCAGAGTATCAGAAGCCTGCAGCCGAGGTGCCGGAGACATGGGATAATCTCCTCATCTCGGACAACCTGCCTCCTCCCACGATTACTGAAGCAGCGCCGCCTGATATTGAGTGGTGGAAGGTTTTTGAAAACGATGAGCTCACGGAGCTCATTCAACAAGCCATTGAGCACAACCATGATGTCCGTGAGGCGAGCTTTCGTGTCCTCGAGGCCCGGGCGCTGTCTCTCGCGGCAAGAGCTGGCTTGTATCCGCAGCTTAACGGAGATGGGTCTTACACGCGCATTCGGCGCTCGGAAACAATTCTTATCGCTCCGACCTCGGGTGCACCGCAAGGCTTCGCGCCACCAGGTGCAAATTTTGATATTTGGAATAGTGTGCTCGATCTCCGATGGGAACTGGATTTATGGGGCCGGATTCGGCGAAGCATGCAAGCGACTGAGGCTGAGGCGCAGTCAGTGGAAATGGATCGCCGCGGGATTGTGCTGTCGCTGATTAGTGAAGTTGGACAGACCTACTTTCGGATTCGCGAGTTGGATGAGCTGGTCCACATTGCCAGGAAAAACCTTGCACTCCGTCAGGAATCCTTACAGTTGCTTCAATCGCGCGCTGATGCCGGACTAGCTTCTGAGCTTGATATTCAGCGAGCCAAGGTCTTAGTCGACGAAAGTGCTGCTCAAATCCCTGATCTTCTCCGCCAACGAGCGGCTCAGGTGCATCGTCTTGCCGTGCTGATTGGGAAACCTCCCCACGCGGTGAAGCTTGCACCCCGGCCATTGCGAACCATGGTAGTCCAGCCTGTCATTCCGGTGGGTATGCCGTCCGAGCTGTTAGAACGGCGGCCGGATATTGTGCAGGTCGAACATTCGCTAATCGCTGCTCATGCACGGATCGGTGAAGCACGAGCCTTCTTTTTCCCCTCTATTGCCATCACAGGAACCGGTGGGTTCCAAACCAGCGAGTTCAAGCAGTGGTTTAATTGGTCCAGCCGAACCATGAGCATTGGTCCATCGGTCACCATCCCTATCTTTCAGGGATATACCAATGTCGCTCGGTTGAAGGTTGCGGAATCGCGCTATCAGCAACTCTTGGAACGGTATCATCAAACAATTTTGGCCGCCTTTCAAGAAGTTGCTGATCTCTTAACCGCCCTGCAGACTCGCACCGAGCAATTGTCCCAACTCCGCAAACAAGTCGCCGCCGCGCAAGCCGCACATGATCTTGCCAAACTTCGCTACCAAAAAGGACTTGTGAACTATATAGATGTCCTTGACGCCCAGCGAACGGTGCTCGCTGCTGAACAGACATTAGTCCAGGTTGAGCGGGCCCGATTGTCAGAAATGATTGTCTTGTTTAAGGCTGTCGGTGGTGGATGGATGTAAGACGGCGTCGAGGACGCACGACCAAAATGGAGCATGGGGCAAAGGCCGCTACCCATTCTGAGACACTTCCAAGCTGGAACCGTTCTGCTCCGCTGGTTCCCTTCGAGCCCAAGATGGCCAGATCCGCGTGAGTTTCCTGAAGACTCGCAAGAATGGCCTCCCGGGGAATTCCTTCCCGGATTTCCACCGTGGCCTGAAACCCTTCCTTCAACAATTCCTCACGGCACCACCGTGCAATCTCATGTGCCTGCTTCCGCAGTGGCTCCATCAACGCGGCAACGTGTTGCGGCGATAGCACCTTCGGAGCCACCTCAGTGAGGACCGGGGGCACGACCGAGACCACATGCACGCGCACGGTATCGGGCGCCATCCACGTGCGAACGACGTGGACTGCCTGGCGTGAGGCTCGCGATCCATCAACCGCCAGCACGACACGGACCACCGGTGGGAGGGGTTGCTTGATTGTGAGTACAGGGCAGGGGGCATGGGCAAGCACCTTTCGGGACACACTTCCCAGCAAATAGCCCTCAATGTCGCTTAATCCACGGGATCCCACGATCACAAGATCAGACTGCCGCTTTTCAGCCTGGCGCACCAAGGTTTCAGCCACGTGTCCGTGCGCGAGAACGGATCGGACAGTGGCAAATGGGCGAGTTGTGGCCTGACTCAGGGTGAGGGTCATTTTCTCAACCATGCCTTGAAGCAAGGCGTTTCCCTCTGCATCGACCTTTCGCAAGACCTGCGTGATCACCGCGGCATCCATGTGCTCTTGCTTCAAGGCCTTTCGTAAGGCGCTACTCTGCACCACGTGGGTTAGGACCACTTCACGGACCTGCGCATGAAACAGCGTACCCACCGCCTCGACGCCCCAGTGCGAGCGTTCCGAACCATCAACTGCACAGAGGATATGCATCATCGCACCTTACCGTGCCGTGACCTCTTACCTGCTCCATCCACTATGTTCCGTTCTTGGAGAGACTCGAGTTGTCCGTGCCTCTTCCCGTAATCCCAGAAACAGACTCAATGTCATGACCAGGAGAATGCCAGCAAAGGGTAATCCACTGGTGAGGGAAGCCGCCTGTAAAGCCTGCAACCCGCCGCCTAACAGCAATACCGCAGCAATCACGCCCTCCATCGAGGCCCAGAAGATTCGCTGTTTCACAGGAGGGTCCGGATGTCCTCCTGCGGTGACGATGTCTACTACCAGCGAGGCCGAATCGGACGAGCTAACGAAAAAGATCACCACCACCGCAATGCCCAGAAGACAACTGAGTGCCGCCAAGGGAAACTGTTCCAGCAACACGAACAACGCCACGGCCAGATTGTCACTGACGGCCTGCGCCAGTGTCCCTTGCCCGAACACTTCCACAAAGAGAGCCGTGTTGCCGAACACACCCACCCATACAATGGTCATCACCGTCGGCACAAGAATGACCCCTAGCAGAAACTCTCGAATGGTTCGCCCGCGGGAGATTCTAGCAATGAACATGCCGACGAATGGGGACCATGCAATCCACCATCCCCAAAAAAAGAGCGTCCATTGGTCTTGCCAATTGGTTTGAGTATAGGCTTCTGCCCAAGTCCCTAGTTCCGGGAGATGTTGCACATATTGTCCGACATTCTGCAGCATGGCGTTGAACACGAAAACCGTAGGACCCGCAAAAAGGACGAACCCTAGCAGCAAGGTCGCCAAGACCATATTCAGCACGCTTAAGCGCCGGATCCCGCGATCAAGCCCCAAAACCACGGATGTGGTCGCGCAGGCCGTAATCACCACGATGAGGCCTATCTGCACGGTTACATTCTGTGGAAGGGAGAACAGATGAGCAAGGCCCGCGTTGATCTGTTGAACCCCTAGCCCTAACGAGGTTGCTAGACCGAAAAGGGTGGCAACCGCTGCCAAGATGTCCACCAGGTTTCCCGCCATACCGTAGATCTTCTCACCGAGAAGGGGATACAACACAGACCGCATTGTCAACGGAAGCTTCCGGTTAAATGAAAAGAAGGCAAGGGCAAGCCCCACCAGTCCATAGACCGCCCAACAATGGATTCCCCAGTGCAGGAACGTGAGATTCATGGCTAACTGGGCAGACTGAGCCGTGCGGCCTTCTCCATATGGTGGAGTCACATAGTGCAAAATCGGTTCGGCTACGCTGTAAAAGACCAGGCCAATCCCCATTCCCGCGCTGAACAACATGGCGAACCATCCCCGATAGGTAAATTCCGGCTGAGCTGTAGGGCCACCCAACCGGATGGCCCCATATCGGCCTATGAGAAGCACCAGGCAGGAGAGCAGAAAAATGTTCACCGCAAGGATATAGACCCATCCCGCTCGGTGAGCGATTATGGCTTGAATTGTGGCGAACACCTGACTCATACGGGAAAGATTGAGAAGGCAAAGTATCACAAAACCGATCGCACAGGCTGCCGTTCCCCAAAAGACCACAGGGTGGATGGTCCCCCGGACTCTGGGGTTACATGCGTGTTTCATACAGGTGTCTCATGGAGATTTGCCGGGAGGATGGTTTTTCTCTCAAGCAAGAAGCAGGGCCAACGACTCACGTGCCCATTGGCCTGGCAGTATGGATTGAGCGCCACCATCTGCAGGTGGCTGGCAGCGAGAAAAATAGACATTCTCTCAAGCGACTCGAAGCCTGCTTGTTCCATTTCTGCATCATACACTAGCCTGTTGGTGGGGAGTTTTGCCACTTTTCGAGAGACGGGTGAGTGACATTCTGGTATTCTTGAAATGGCATCAGGTTTGCTGATATTCAAACTGGCAAATAATTCACATTGGGACAAACCAAGCCTCGCGTAATTGTCCAAACTTCTTCAACTCCGAGAGAGAATGCGA
>RFGT01000187.1 GCA_003696975.1 Nitrospirota bacterium
ACGTCAACGAGAGCAGCAAAAATTTTGCCGTGGTCGAGAAGGGCATCCGGTTCGGACTCGCCGCGATCAAAAACGTGGGTGGCGCAGCCGTAGATAGCATCTTGGCAGAGCGCGATCGACACGGCCGCTTTACCTCTTTCTACGACTTCTGTTGCCGGATCGATCTTCAAAAAGTCAACAAACGGGTAATCGAGGGATTAATCAAAGTAGGAGCCTTCGATTCCATGCAGACCGCTTCTCGCGCTCAACTGATGGCGGTGTTGGATCAAACGCTGGAACAGGCCAGCGCCTTCCAGCGCGAACGCGCCCTGGGCCAGACAAGCCTGTTTGATGCCCTAGGAGGCACCGCACCATCACTCATGGACGACCCGGATCGTTTCCTGTCGTACCCTCAGGTTCCCGATTGGAATCTCCAGGAACGCCTCAAATTCGAGCGCGAGTTGACCGGATTCTACATCACGGCCCATCCCCTCTCCCAACATGCCCATGCTGTGGCGCAACTCGCCACTCACACAACTGCCAATCTCGCCGAAGCTGGAGACGGCAAAGAGGTGAAAATCTGTGGTGTTATCGGGACAGTCAAGACCATGACGACCAAACGAGGAGAGCGCATGGCCTATGTCCAACTCGAAGATTTGCATGGACTCCTAGAAGTGATTGTGTTCCCGGATCTATACAAACTCCGCGCAGACCTTCTTATGGCGGAAACTGTGATCCATGTGACCGGCATCGTCGATCACATGGAAACCGGCTGCCGAATCAAAGCTACCGCCATTGAACCGCTCCAGGAGGTGCAATCCAAAAGCATCAAACAGGTAGTGATCCGACTGACCGACCAGACACCGGGCATCGCACGCAAGTTACCCCAATTGCGGGACGTGCTCAAACGGCATCCTGGTCCGGCTTCCTTGGCCCTGGAATTCCAGCTCTCCTCACGAATCCATGCCGCGACGGCCACGCTGCCCAATTGGTCGGTCATGCCCAGTGATCACTTGCTCTATGAAGTGGAACAACTCCTCGGCAAACAGACTGTGCTGTTTCGCTGAGCCCTGTCTCATGGACGAGGCATGTCATGCGAGATTTCCTCGAATTCGAAAAACCTTTGAAAGAGCTTGCGGACCGGATCGACAAGCTCACCAAATCCGAGCCGGACAAGCCCGCGGTCCAGCGGCTGATCCGAATTCTGAAAACCCGCCTAGCGAGAATGGAACACGACCTGTACAGCTCCCTGACCCCATGGCAACGCACCCAACTCGCCAGGCACCCGCAACGTCCTTCCATCGTACGCTATGTCAATCTCCTGTTCCGTGATTTTATCGAATTGCATGGCGACCGGACCTTTGGTGATGATCATGCCATTGTCGGGGGATTCGCGAGTTTTGAAGGCCGTACTGTTTGCGTGATCGGTCATGAAAAGGGACAAGGGGTCAAAGATCGCATACGCCGAAATTTCGGAATGCCGCATCCCGAGGGATATCGCAAGGCGCTCCGGCTCATGAAGTTGGCGGAAAAATTCCACCGGCCGGTCATCACATTTATCGATACGCCTGGAGCATACCCGGGCGTAGGAGCAGAAGAACGCGGACAGGCTGAAGCGATTGCCAAAAACCTTTTCTCCATGGCCACGCTGCGCGTGCCCATTGTCGCGATTATCACCGGTGAAGGTGGCAGTGGCGGCGCCTTGGCGTTGGGAGTGGCGGATCGGGTGCTCATGCTGGAACACGCGATCTACTCGGTCATTTCGCCGGAGGGCTGTGCCGCCATTTTGTGGAACGACGCTTCCAAAGCACCTGAAGCAGCCGCGGCCCTGAAAATGACCAGTGAGGAACTGCTTCGGCTGGGCATTGTTGATGAGGTGATCCCCGAACCCCTAGGCGGGGCTCATCGGAATCACGAAGCCATGGCTGCTCAGCTCGCCAAGACCTTGAGCGCTCATCTCTCCGCTTTGGAAGCCCAGCCCATCGACAACCTGTTGGCTGATCGCTACGAGAAGTATCGGCGGATGGCCGCCGTAGCAACCCCTCACACTTCTTCGCCTGAGTGTTTGCCCCCATCCTGAGGGGTCTCGCACCACGCATGCAGGCCCTTGCGCACGTTCACGCCTCTTTGTGGCTGTCACTCGAGCCCTGCAACCGTATGAAGGAAATCAGATGGGGAGATGGCGCAATCGAAGTGCATTGAGAATAACCGAGACTGAGCTAAAGGTCATTGCCACACTGGCAATAATCGGAGTCAACAAAATTCCGAATATGGGATAGAGGACCCCAGAGGCAAGTGGAACGCCCAGAGAATTGTACACAAAGGCGAAAAAGAGGTTTTGCCGGATATTTCTCATGGTTGCCCGGCTGAGCCGCCGCGCCCGAACCACCCCGCGCAAGTCGCCTTTCACCAGGGTGATTCCCGCACTAGCCATGGCGACATCGGTACCCGTACCCATGGCGATACCCACATCCGCTTCAGCCAGCGCCGGGGCATCGTTGATCCCATCACCCGCCATGGCCACGATATGCCCCTGTTGCCTGAGTCGCTTGACAATTTGATGCTTATGCTCAGGCAGCACCTCCGCATGGATTTCATCGATGGGCAGTTGTTTAGCCACAGCCTCGGCCGTGTGGCGGTGATCGCCGGTCACCATCACGATACGAAGCCCCTCTCGCTTGAGAGCTGCAAGGGCTTCCGGCGTGGTTGGCCGGATAGGGTCACTAACCCCAATCAGTCCTGCAGGGTGACCATCAACCGCCAGAAAGATCACGGTTTGGCCTTGGGCACGCAACGTGTCAGCCTGCTTATTCACCCCCGCCAACTCACTGGCGGCAATACCGGCATCACGTTCCAGAAATATCCGGTTCCCCAAGGCAACGATCTTACCCTCAACCTCACCTGAGACTCCCTCGCCAGTCTGAGACCGGAATGCTTGCACCGGAGACAAGACCAGACCTTTGGCTTGCGCCGCCGAGACAACGGCGGCGGCCAGAGGATGCTCGCTGACTTTCTCAACACTTGCCGCCAATCGCAGCACCTCTTCATCCGAACCTCCCGGCAAGGCAGAAACTGTCTGCACCGCCGGCACACCCGTGGTCAGTGTCCCGGTTTTGTCCACCAC
>RFGT01000188.1 GCA_003696975.1 Nitrospirota bacterium
AGGTGTTGGGATACTAGATCAGGGAGAACGGGGGTTCTAGAGCGTTCTAGGTGGTTTGGGGACGACAGACGCAACAAGCTCTGATCTGAACATCGATGAAGCAGGTCTGTGCCTGTATTGTGCTGAAACGCATGGGGGCAAGGAAGCAGAACCTGAGAAGATTGTCTGGATCGGCAATTCTCTCACTTGTTCCCCTTGCCGAAAAATCTTACATTCAATGTAATCAACATTGTGTACCGCTTTGGTCATTTGACATCACTGGGATTACGAGGACCATAGACAAGATGACACCCCGCAACGTCTCCTTCGCCCCAGCCGCTCAGTTTCCTACCAATCCTGCACCACGCGCGTTCCAAGACCGTAGCAACTCGGACGCTGATGCTAGTTGGGTCCAAGAAGCCTTTCGCGCAATTCATCAGGAATTCCTGGCACAGACTCAACGCCACCTACTCAATTGCATTGCCGTTAACTTGGTCGAATCAGACAAAGAAGAGCGGATATTCCAGCTTCATGTAAGAGACGACCTCACTATTGATTTGTCCTGGGACGGCGCAACTGCTATCGGGCCTGTCGAACTACCGAGCGAGGACGGTCTCCCTGACGAATACATGAATTCAGACGCAACATGGCCTGACCTATCTTCCGGGGGATGGAAAGGTCAAGTCCTAGAGGTCGACGAGAAGGAGCGCGACCTCTATGTGTCGTTGGACAATGCATTCACACCTTGTCCAGGGCTGTTTTACGTGTATCCATACGGGTTTCTGGAAACCTTGAGGACCGTCTATCATCCGAACGGATGTTTCTTGGGTTTCCATTCCACTCTTGCACACCGGCTGAAAGCAACTCTGGGCGGCTTACATCCACCTATGCCACCTCTGCGCCAATTTTCGCTCCCTGAGTTGAAGTCTGTATGGAATTCTGTCTGGGGCATTCTATGGGGGCCTCCTGGCACCGGGAAGACGACAACCATTGGACGCCAGATTGCAAGGTGCGTCGGCGACGTGTCCGAGCGTATCCTGGTTGTCTCAACCACCAACAAGGCCACGGACGAGATCGCCATGAAGGTAGGCCAGAATCTTGGTGTATGGAGAGAAGATCGGAAAGTGTTCCGTGTTGGACGAAACGCAAACCAGGAGGGCTTTGAAAGAGAAGGATTGGGGAAGCTGTTGCCTAGCAGAAACAGGGAACTTCATCGTCAAATAGGGGAAGCGCGGCAACAGCTAAAAAAAGCGCGGAGTGCTGAGGAACGAGCGCTCCTTCGAGCGAGAATCGGTCGTCTTCAACGCGAACTGAAAAATCTAGACCAGGCCATTTTTCAGGATCAGAATGTAGCCGTAGTGGTGGCCACCGCTTCTCGCGCGCTAGATATCATGCCTCACTTCATCCAAACGTTCGCAGAAGGCATTACACCTTTCACGTCTCTAGTGATTGATGAAGCAGGCCTGGTGCCCCGCGCCACAGTTGCCGCTTTATCCCTGTATGCATCGAGACGGGTTCTACTTGTCGGTGATCCCAAGCAGTTATCACCCATTAGTAGGATGAGCCGGATATTACCTTCCGAAGAGGCAAGATGGCTGGCCAGCAGTGGTCTCAGCCATCTGACGACGACTCGGAACCTGCCTTCAGCAGTCCATCTTCTCAAGAAACAGTATCGCATGCACCCCACCATCAGCAAGGTCGTTTCCATGTACCAGTATGATGGTCTTCTTGAAGATGCCGATCAAGTCAAGCCGAGCACGTGGACGCGAATCTTGGGCAGAAGGGACTCCCAGCAGCGAGCGCGGTGGATCGTCTTGGATGCTCACGGTCTGTCCCCGCGAGCAATTCGGGCGACTCGTGGCCCAACAGGCCGAGGTTGGATCCGGGAAGGCACTCGCACTATCTTGAAAATACTTTTCAGCCACGAGAAGCTTCGCATAAAGAGCGGCGTCTACTTGGCTCCCTTCCGCGCGCAAGTTCAGTACATTCGAGACTTTCTGGCCGAGAGTTCCTTGGACGGATGGGATGCCAGCACGATTCACACCCAACAGGGTCTGGAAGCAAATGTTGTCATATTCGATACCGTCAACGCCGGCAGCACCGGTTGGCAGATTTCGGAATGGCAAAGGTTGGTGAACGTTGCCATGAGCAGAGCCCGAGAATGGTTGCTAATCCTAGCAAGCGAGGACGAAATGCGACAACCTTTCTTGGCGCCACTTCTCGATTATCTCATCCCCAGCAGGATAACTCTTGACGGCGATGGCTTTCAAACAGAGAGACCGAGCACCATCTCGAAGAACTCTGCCAAGCCAGCGTCCTTGTCGGGGCTGCTTGCTAATCCTGAAAGTCTGGGCGCACAGATTGCCCAGCGGAAACGACTACACCCGATCTTGAGCGCCGAGCAACAACGTCTCGTCAACCTGCGCTTGGATGGGAAGCCGCGGCTTGTGCGGGGCGTAGCAGGGAGTGGGAAGACCCTCGTGCTCGCCCACTGGCTTGTCCAGAGTATACGAACCTCTCCTTCACCCCAGGCGCCCATCTGGGTTGTTTACGGCAACTATTCTCTGCGTCCTCTCATTGAGGAGATGATCCAACGTGGATGGGAGAGGGCAAAAGAAAGAGGGGCATTCCCTTGGGACCGCGTGCGCATTCGACACATCATGGAAGTCCTTGATGATTTGGAGCACCAACATCCTGGGATGAATCACAGCCAAGAAGGAAAATTCGACTACAACGCCAGAGCCGATAGCTACCTTCGGCACTATGGGAGTCCAAGGCCAGTTTGTTCAGCCATGTTCATCGATGAAGCTCAGGACATGGGGCCTGAAACCTTACGGCTCCTTGCCCACCTTGTTCAGCCAACAGACCCAAACAACCCACAAAGCCGCGCGATCCACATTTTTTACGACAATGCCCAAAACCTCTACGGTCGACCGACGCCCAAGTGGTCTGACTTGGGGATCGACATGCGTGGTCGTTCAACGATTATGAAAGAGAGCTTCCGTTCCACTCGGCCGATAATGGAATACGCTCTCAATGTCCTATATGGGTTGGAGCCGCCAGACAGAGATCCGGATCACAGGGAGCTAGAACGCAAGGGGCTGGTGAAGAAGCTCAGTATGAACGGCTACAACTGGTGGCGCGTGCATTTCAATCAAATCGAAGGTCCTTGGCCAACGTTTAGCATACACCAAACGATCCAACAGCAATTGACAGCGGTAGGACGAAAAATCGTTCATTGGGTGCAGCGTGAGGGAGTCGAGCCCCGTGATATTCGCGTGCTCTACAATGGGATCAAAGACGATATCGGAAGTTACCTTCTGCCGTTTTTGGCTCAGAATGGACTTACCGCAGACCTCTATACAGGACGACAAATGAATTACAGGTACAATGGCGTGCTGATCACCACCCCTCATTCCTTTAAGGGGTATGATGCGGAGATCATCGTGATTGTAAGTGCGGAGCATTTCGTAGGGGGTGACAGAATTCTTAGCAATGCCCTCTACACTGCAATGACTCGGGCGCGATCCATCCTCGATATCCACGCCTGTTCTTCGATTCAGGACGAACGGAAGCGAGAGAAGGGACGACGGATAACCGATGCGCTCGCCCGCACGGACACCCTGTCCCGTGTATTTCTGCCCTTCGGCACACCGCCAGAACAGCAAACAGCTTCATCCCAATGACCCCCACAGAAACCACCTCCTCGCTACAGAGAATGGCGAGGAGGTGATGAACCAGACCAAGTCGGCGATGTCGGATTCCTATTGGGACAAATCAGGCAAGAACAGCGAGAGATTCTAGGGAGAATGCCTCGAAGCCATTGTATTTTCTCCGGTCGAATCCTCTTGTTCGTAGTTCTTCGTATTTCTTGTGTTCACTGGATAGGAATATCTCGCACACATACACGTCCTCCCCTTTAAGATAATAGAAGAGACGACGACCATCATGGGTGCGACTCCTTGGGTAAACGAAAGCCGAACCGTTCTCAATGCCACTAAGGGATTCTGTCTGGGCTTTCCGCATCTGTGGGTCCAAGAGCCTTGGGAAGACACGCTCACGCCAGCAATGCTCTTCATCAGGCGGAAGCGATGCTAGTTTTTCTCGGACAGTTCGAGACAAGAACAGACAAG
>RFGT01000189.1 GCA_003696975.1 Nitrospirota bacterium
AGATTGTGGAGACGAATCAGCTCCAAGTGCTCGAAGAGGCCAAGCGCCGTGTCCCGGCTGAACTTGTGGAGTTTGCGGAGTTGCCAGGCTTGGGGCCTAAACGAGTCAAGATTCTCCATGACCAATTGGGGGTCCGCACGCTTCAAGACCTTGAAGCCGCGGCTCGAAGCGGAAAGATTCAGGAGCTGGCTGGATTCGGTGTGAAGACACAGGAACGTATTCTCGATGCCATTCTCCAGCGAGGTAGCGGGACAAAACGAGTACTTTTGGCGGCAGCGGAAGAGGTGGCTGAACCGTTCCTGGCCTATCTTACCGAGGGGAAAGGCGTGCACAAGGCGATGGTGGCTGGCAGCTATCGGCGGAGAAAGGAGACGATCGGAGACCTGGATATCTTGATTACCTGTGACAATGCCGAGGCAATGATGGATCGATTCGTTCGATATGAGCCAGTGGTCCATGTGGTCTCCAAGGGGCACACACGATCAACCGTGCAACTCCGGTCGGGACTCCAAGTTGATCTCCGGGTTGTTCCCGATGAGAGCTATGGCGCGGCCTTACAATATTTTACAGGCTCCCAGGCGCATAACATTGCCGTTCGCTCCCTTGCGGGCAAGTTGGGGTTGAAGATCAATGAATATGGGGTTTTTCGCGGAGATCGACGCGTGGCGGGTCGCACAGAAGAAGAGGTGTATCACAGCCTCGGCTTATCGTACATTGAACCTGAACTTCGCGAGAATTGGGGAGAGATCGAAGCCAGTCAGCGCGGGGATCTCCCCCGGCTGGTGACGTTAGCGGATATTCGGGGGGATCTGCATTGTCATAGTCTTGCCAGTGACGGCAGTGCCTCCATCCAGGATTTGGCTCATGCCGCCCAAGCGAAGGGCTATGAATATCTGGCCATTACCGATCATACGCAGCGTGTCACGATTGCCAATGGACTTGATGCCAAGCGCCTGGCTCAGCAACTTGACGAGATCGACCGCCTCAATGCGCAGTTCCAGGGATTTCGCATTCTCAAGTCCGCGGAGGTGGACATCCTTGAGGATGGGTCCCTTGATCTGCCGACCTCCATTCTCCAGCGATTGGATATCACGGTGTGTTCTATTCACTACCAGTTTCACTTGTCCAAGACCAAGCAAACGGAGCGTGTGATCCGGGCCATGGATAATCCTTACTTCCATATTTGGGGACATCCGACGGGGCGCTTTCTGTCGAAGCGAGATCCCTATGACATCGATATGGAACGTGTCTTGGAAGCGGCCCGGGAACGCGGGTGTTTCCTTGAGGTCAACGCACAACCCGTTCGGCTCGATCTCTCCGATGTCCATTGCAAGATGGCTAAAGACTTCGGGATAAAAGTGGCCATCTCTTCCGATGCCCATCGACTGTCGGATTTGGACCTGATGCGGTTTGGTATCGGACAGGCTCGCCGGGGATGGCTGGAACCGCAAGATGTCTTGAACACGCGGAGTTGGCCCGAGCTTAAGACCTTGCTCAAGCGCGTATAAGGACATGTAAGGAAATGGGCTGATGAGGCGAGGTGTCGTGGACCTAGGGGCCGTTTCCGGAAAAGGGTCCCCCTTGATCCCTAGCAAAGAAGGATTATCTTAGTACTAGGTGGATAAAGGGGTGACCGAGAGGAACACAACGGAAAGAAGGAATCGAGCGTAGGGACGGTGTGCAGGCCCGTGAGGAGTACAGCGGGAAGCCTAAAGTTCCTCCGAGATTCCATGATGTGAGAGAGGAGCTCTCGCAGGTTCACACTTTATCCACCTAGCTATATGGATTCCCTCCAAGGTGACCTCAGGATCACTTTCTTAATAGTGTTTGTTTAGCGGAAAAGTGAGCCAAAAGGTGGTTCCTTGTCCCTCCTGACTCTCGACAGTGATCTTTCCCCCATGGGCAATAACGATATCATGGACGATCTTTGTCCCGAGCCCTGTTCCTCCCCGTTTTCGGCTTATGGCTTCCGTCGTGAAGAGACTCTCACAGACGTCGGAGGGCATGCCACGCCCTGTATCGGTTACGGCAATGGTAACGGCATTGTCGTCCTGCCGACCGGAAACCGTCACTGATCCACCCGCGGGTGTTTCAGGAATCGCATTGGCAATCAAGTTGTAAAAGGCATTGAACAGTCGTTGTTCATCGGCCTGAAGCACAGGAAGAGTCTCAATCTGGTTAGTGTGGAGGGTGACCCCACGCTCGTGAGCATCCATGCGGAGTGTGTCGAAGACCTCTTCAATGACTCCAGCCATGCGGCAGGCACGCAATTGAAGCGGGCTGGCTCGCCCTTTCACCGTGTCAGCCATTTCTCGCACGCGGGTGTGAATGCGGCGTGCATTCGTGGTAATCATGTGAAGCAAGTCGAGGGCTCTGCACTGGCTGGCCGACTCGGCAGGTTCAAGTGACGGGGAAGAGCGGGCAAACCGTTCAAGGAGTTCCTCTTCCAGAAGGCTTGTGCCATTTAAGACGGGCATCAGCATGTTTTTGATATCATGTCCAATTTCTCCTAAGACCGTCGCCACCTCGGCCAGTTTCGTTTCTTCGAGGAGTTGCGTGGCAAGCCGCTTCCGCTCAGTGATGTCTAAGAAGGTCACCACGGCTCCTATAAGATGGCCGGCTTCGTCACGCAGCGGGGTACTCACGTATTGAGCGGAGAAGCTTGTGCCGTTCTTTCGCCAGAATGTCTCGTCATCGCCCATATGGATTTGCCCGTCTTGGACAGTCTGATACATTGGGCATTCCTCTTCATGGTAGGGACTGCCATCAGCTCGGGAATGATGCCACACTCGATGGCTAGGTTGTCCGAGCAATTCACTACTCTCGTATCCAAGCATGGCGGCTGCTGCGGGATTGACAAACGTGTGACGTCCTTCGAGATCCAACCCGAAGATGCCTTCTCCTGCGGATTGCAAAATCAGTTGGTTCAACTGATCCAGTCGATGGATCGTGGAAGCGGCATGTCGGCGCTCGGAAATATCGTGGGCAAAGAGACAGACAAAAGCCTGTCCTTCCCATTCAATGTACCAACAGAACAGTTCCACAGGGATGAGGCGTCCATCTTTTGCACGGAGATGGGTTTCACGGACATGATATTTGTCCCGTTGCAGTTGTGTCCAATAGATTGACCATTCCTCGGGATGGTAATCCGGACAAAACCGATCGAGCCTCATGCCTTCCAGCTCTTGTCTGGAATATCCGAGCCGCTCACACCCGTGAGGGTTGACCCCATGACATTGAGCAATGGCGTCGATCCAAAAAGTGGCATGTGGAAGTTGGTCCCACGTAAATTGGCGGAAGTGTTGTTCAGCAATCATGTGTGGATACTACTTTCTGTGTAAAAGGTGGTAGGGTGAGCGTGTATGGGCCATCGCGCCACGTTTAGGGGTGCCCTTCAAGCTCTAACCCCAAACCGATGCCAACCCAGGCACGGAGGAGGTCATGGCGAGTCACACAGCCGATAACCACACCATCTCGCTCGACAGGAAGGTTCAGGAACCGATGTTGCTCCATGAGTGTGACGGCCTCTCCAATAGTCGTTGAAGCAGTAATGGCTTGCCGGTCCGTCACCATCAGATCTTCGGCCTTGAGTTTGTGGAGATCCTTTCCCGCCTGGAGGGCTTTGAGAATATCAAATTCGCTGATGAAGCCAATAAAGTGTCCCGCAGCGTCCAACACGGGAGCACCAGGCGTGCGGGTGGCGATCAACTGAATGGCGATTCCCAACCCGTTTTGTCCGGCGCGAAAGCGAAGGTAGTTAGAGGCGACGATATCACCGACCTTACATTCGGCCCCCCAGGTGATTTTTTGTGGATCCATAAACGATTGTGGTCTTTCTTCAATTCCTTCTTCAGGTTACACACCATACCCAAGCAGGGAAACCGTGCCTATGTTTCTCACCATCATATAGGACATGGAGCCAAGAAGCGAGAGAAAGTTTTACCGCCATCTCCCCGAACTCATGGATTGGCTGGTTCCTGTCCTGTTTCATGAGGCACCCTGGAGGGAAAGGGGATGCAGAGAACCGGACAATGCGCGGTTCGCACGACTTGTTCCGCTGTGCTGCCAAAAAAGATGCGTTCAACGTCACTAGTGTGCCCGCCGTAACTCCCCATGACAATGAGGTTCACGCGTTCCATACGGGCCGTGCGAACAATTTCCACAAAGGGTTTCCCTTCGCTCAACAGTCTAGTCACTTCCAGCCCTTTGACATCTTCCAGTTTGAGAAGTTGTCGGGCTTGAACGCGAGCCGCGCGCCGCAGCTTTTGTTTTTGCTGGGGATATTCCGAAGGCTTGGCGAGGCCGAGGGCGTTTAAGGCCTCTAGCGCTTTACTATCAATGACATGCAGGAGGAGGAGTTGGGCTTGGAAGACTTTGGCAAGATGCACCGCTACACGGAACGCTTCCCGAGAGCACGGAGAAAAATCGACAGGAACCAAGATCTTGTGAAACAATAGAGGAGTCATCGCATTCTCTCTCGGAGTTGAAGAAGTTTGGACAATTACGCGAGGCTTGGTTTGTCCCAATGTGAATTTATTTACCAGTTTGAATCTCAGCAAACCTGATGCCATTTCAAGAATACCAGAATGTCACTTACCCGTCTCTCGAAAAGTGGCAAAACTCCCCACCAACAGGC
>RFGT01000190.1 GCA_003696975.1 Nitrospirota bacterium
CATTTCCCCTTACTGGTCTGTCAAACGCCGCAC
Source organism: Nitrospirota bacterium (assembly GCA_003696975.1). Lineage (GTDB taxonomy): Bacteria > Nitrospirota > Nitrospiria > Nitrospirales > UBA8639 > J031. The sequence goes on from RFGT01000190.1 coordinate 34, forward strand.
ATTCCCCTGATGGATGGCGAAGAACCTCCCCGGGCCTTGGAGCTCCTGTGTCCGCTCAGCGACCCTGCCAATGTGGGTGCACTGATCCGCACGAGTCTGGCGTTCGGTGTGGAGAAGGTGATTCTCCTCAAAGAGGCGGCCCATCCCTTTCTGCCCAAATCGATTCGCGCCTCGGGTGGAGCGGTCTTTGAACAGCCGCTTGCCTGGGGTCCACCCCTTCGCGGAATGGAAGGCAAGTCCTGGCTCGTGGCCCTCGACCCCACAGGAGAAGACCTGACGGAGTTTCTCTGGCCTCGGGCTGTCCGCGTGCTGGTGGGTGAGGAAGGGCGAGGCTTGGGTGACCTTCGTTGTGCCAACAGGCTCGCCATTCCTATGGCTTCGCATGTCCAATCCCTGAATGCGGCGGTTGCCACGAGCCTCGCGCTCTTTTCGTATCGTTTGCAGTATCCCTTGTCGAGAGCCTCCTGACATCGAGCAAATGCGTTGGAGATGCCGGTCATGAAATCTCGCATGAAATCTCGATAATAGGCCAACAAGCACTCTGACAGGAGCAAAGCAGGGAAGCTCTTGAAGAGGCGGAAAGTGCTCCAGGACTTGACAAGCCCCCCCTGCTCTCGCTAGGTCCTAGCAGAAACTCTTGTTGACTCTTGTTGATGGTTGCGAAGCGAAAAGGAGGTTGGATATGCCTGTGAATGCACTCAGAAAAGATATTCCGAAAGGACAGAAGCCCTCTGGCCATCCCTCGCTCAAGCAAGAAACCTCAACTCCCCAGCCTGTGGAGAAGGATCAGCTTGAGGAAATCGAGCTTGCTGCAAAAGAGCAACAATCTCTGTGGGAATCTGAGGAGATTGGAATCGTCCGGTGGTCCGGTGAGAGTGATAATCGGTTTTCCGACCCCGGTGCCTGAGAGCGGGTGTCCGGGAGACACTGGATTCCTGAATTGAGCAGTCGAACGCAAGAGACTCCTCAACCGTCCCTCGCTTCAGACGGGGGACGGAGAGGAGTATCCCTGGGGGAGGCTTATCCGTTCGGGTTGACAGGTCTGTGAGGAGGCAAGCGGCGGTGAAGACGAGTTGCATGGCTCGTATGAAGTGAGGAGTGTAGGCGTGAGTGCGTTGGGCCGATGGAGGGCGTCGTAGACTGATAAATATGTGGGAATGCGATGGGGAATGCGCGCCCGTTCCAGTTGTTGGCGGACGGCGCTTAGCGGGCTCACCAGCGAGATCCGGCCTTCGCTCCCGACAAAATAGTCATGGGCGAATTGCAAGAGTGGGATGGAATCTGGAGCGATCCGGTAGACCGAGGTGAGATTGATCACGAGATGACGACATCCCTCTGCATGGATTGTCTCGAAGGCCTGAAGAAAGGCCGCGTGGTCTTCCGGCTCGAACGCCCCGTAACAATCTAAGACGGTCGCATGATTGATGTACCGTTTTTCCAAGTACATGGTGCTTCCCTTCCGCTTTTGCATGGTTTCCTTCTGTTAGTGATTCCATCGGTTGTGGTGGAAGAAGACTTAAATCACCCCTGAAGCGCCCTGTAGCGCAGCATGGGTGCCTTCTTCGTGGTACGGGGAAGGGAAAGCGTGGACGAGAGATGGTGTGTTATCTGTCCCAGACAAAAGGAGGACCTCCGTGAAAAATGTCCGGTCGCGAACCTTGTTCGCTCAAGCCCAACAGTACATTCCTGGAGGGGTTAATAGCCCTGTTCGGGCGTTTCGAGCTGTGGGCGGGACGCCGCTCTTTATCACGCGTGCACAAGGGGCTCGGCTCTACGACGTGGACGGCAATGCCTTCGTGGATTATGTCCTCTCGTGGGGCCCTATGATTTTAGGACATGCGCATCCTCGTGTGGTCCGGGCCGTCCGGCAAGCGGTTGCTCGTGGGATGAGTTTTGGGACGCCTACGGAGCAGGAGGTGCGCCTGGCCCAGATGCTCTGTCAAGCCCTTCCCTCGATCGAGCAAGTACGGCTGGTGAACTCCGGGACAGAGGCGGTTATGAGTGCGATTCGCCTCGCCCGTGCTTTCACCAAACGCGACATGGTGCTCAAATTTGAAGGCTGCTACCACGGGCACGCCGACCATCTGCTTGCCAAGGCCGGTTCAGGCGTGGCGACGCTCGGCATTCCCGAGAGCCCTGGTGTGCCGGCGGTCTTTACCCGCCAGACTGTGACGGTGCCCTACAATGATTTGCCGGCAGCGGAACGAGCCCTGCGCCGGTATGGGCGCCGGCTCGCCTGTGTAATTGTGGAGCCGGTGGCCGGCAACATGGGAGTGGTTCCGCCTCAGGAAGGATTTCTGGAGCGATTGCGCGAGTTGACCCGACACTATGACAGCGTCTTGATTTTTGATGAAATCATTACCGGGTTTCGCGTGGCTTACGGAGGGGCTCAGACGCGATACGGAGTCATTCCTGATCTCACCTGTCTGGGAAAGATTATCGGAGGTGGGCTGCCGGTTGGAGCCTACGGAGGCAAACGCGAACTCATGCAGTGTGTGGCTCCTGCCGGACCCGTATACCAGGCGGGGACACTGTCGGGCAACCCTATTGCTGTGGCCGCGGGGCTTGCCACCTTGCACCAGCTCCAACATGCTCGCGTTTATGAGACGCTTGAGCAGCGCTCGGCTCACTTGGCGGAAGGGCTACGCGATGCAGCCAAACGGGCCCAGGTCCCTTTCTTTCAGACCCGCATCGGAGCAATGTTGGGAGGATTTTTTACGGAACAACCTGTGGTAGATTACGCATCTGCCAAACACTCAGATACACAGAAGTATGCCCGGTTTTTCCACCACATGCTCCGCCAAGGCGTGTATTTCGCACCTTCTCAGTTTGAAGCGACATTCCTCTCTACCGCTCACACGAACGCTGACATCGACCGGACAATTGCGGCGGCGTATACAGCGTTTCGGAAACTGTAAGCAAACCTTATTCCTCGTCCTCGTCGTCTTCGGCTTCCATCGCGGCTTGACGCTGCTGCTCCTCCATCGCGTTGTGGATGAGCATGCGAATAAACATGGAGATGACCGAACCCTTTTCCAGGGTGCCCCCGGGGGGGATGGCAATCCGTCCCTCCTCGACCATCTTCTCGAGCCACCGCTTTTGGTCGGGAGTGATGTGAACAGGAATTTCAACGAGCGGAACCTTGCCGAACATATCCATAGGTATGAGCCTCCTTCCCAAAACTCCCCTGTGCTAGAGACTTACGTTGCAACTAGTCCTAACACATGGGCCATAGAGTATAATCCAGGGGGTTGCCGGACAATCCATTGCGCCGCTCGAAGCGCCCCGCGGGCAAACGGGTCGCGATTATGGGCGCGATGGATGATTTCAATGCGCTCGCCTAATCCGCCAAACAGTACTGTATGATCACCCACAATGTCTCCGGCGCGAATCGTTTGAATGCCAATGGTGCGTTTGGCGCGTTCACCGATGAAACCGTGCCGGGCATAGACCGCGACCTCCGGTAAGTGCCAGCCTTTGGCGGAAGCCACCACTTCCGCAAGCTTGAGCGCTGTTCCACTGGGGGCGTCTTTTTTCTTCTGGTGATGCGCCTCCACGATTTCTACATCGTAATCGTCTCCCAGAACTTGTGCAACTTTCCCCAGGAGTTGCAAGAGCACGGTCACGCCCACACTCATGTTGGGCGACCAGACGCAGGGGATGCGTGATGCCTCTTCTTGCAGGAGACGGCTCTCTTCGGGAGAGAATCCTGTAGTGCCGATCACCATGGGTTGACGGCGGCTCACCGCATGGCGCAGATGAACCAGTGTTGCCGACGGCGTGGTAAAATCCACGATCACGTGGCTGCTGGCGCAAGCGGATTCCAGGTCCGCTGTAAGGGTTACTCCCGTGGTCCCGCATCCGGCGAGCTCTCCGGCATCTCGCCCCAAGGCCCGATGATCAGGCGACTCGAGGGCTCCAACCAGATTGAGGGATGGTGAATCATGAATCAGGGAAACGAGTCGGGTACCCATCCGGCCGGCGGCTCCCGCGACTGTGACATTGACGGTGGTGTCCATGGAACGAGGATGGGAAGCTACGATGGAGAAGCAATCAGCCCGTAAGCGGTGAGTACCTTACGCAACCGCTCCCGCGTGTCCGGAGCCATTGGGGTCAAGGGAAGGCGAACTTCGCCGTCGATCTTGTTCATCATGGCCAGGGCCGTTTTCACCGGGATGGGGTTTGTTTCATAGAACAACGCGCTGAACAGCGGCGCGAGTTTGAAGTGCAACTGTCTGGCGGCGTCCATCTTTCCGTCTAGCGCTGCGTTCACCATTGCGGCCATATCTCTTGGAGCGATGTTGGCGGTAACCGTGATTACCCCTTTGGCTCCCAAGGCCATCATGGGCAAGGTTAGCGGGTCGTCCCCTGACAACACGGTAAAGTCCCCTCCGCATTGGTAGAGAATTTCTGAGACCTGTTGCAATGAGCCGCTGCCTTCCTTGATCCCCACAATATTGGGGAGTTTCGCCAGTCGCGCCACAGTGGCGGGTAGTAGATTCACCCCGGTTCGACTGGGGATATTGTATAAGACCATAGGAAGATCGACAGCCTCGGCAATGGTGGCATAATGGCGGAACAACCCTTCTTGGGTCGGCTTGTTGTAATATGGCGTGATGAGCAATGCCCCGTCGGCTCCGGCAACTTTGGCGTGCTTGGTGAAGGCCAGTGCTTCTTCCGTAGAGTTCGATCCCGTGCCGGCGAGTACAGGAACGCGATGGTTGACGGCCTCTACCGTTAGAGCCACCATCCGCTCATGCTCTTGGGGCGAAAGCGTGGCGGATTCTCCCGTGGTGCCACAGGGAACGATTCCATGTGTCCCGTTAGCGATTTGGAATTCGATCAACTCGCGGAAGGCCGGTTCATCGATCCGGCCGTGCCGAAAAGGTGTCACGATGGCAACCAAGGATCCGGTAAACATTTGTACGCCTCACTGGGGGACAATTTCGCTTGGACTAAACCCTCACGGCGAAAAGTCCGGAGTGGTGAGATGAACGCCAAGGCCGGCTTCCTCCTGGTTGGAAGACAGCCATTCGGGTATCCGTTCTCCTCGAATCAAATCCTCATAACGTTCCCGTTCTCGAATGACCCAGCATTGATCATCTTTCACGAGCAGTTCCGGCACCCGCGGGCGGGAGTTATAGTTCGACGACATTGTAAATCCATAGGCTCCTGCACTCATCACCGCCAAGAGATCCCCTGGCTCCACCGCGGGTAGGAGGCGATCCTTCGCCAGAAAGTCTCCTGATTCGCAGATTGGCCCTACGACGTCAACCGTGTCCTTGGATGCGGTGGGGGATATCCGCACGGGCCAGATATCGTGAAAGGCCTCATAGAGGCTCGGCCGGATGAGATCATTCATGGCCGCATCCACGATGACAAAATGCTTGGCGGGCGTGCGTTTGGTATACAGCACGCGGGTGAGCAAAATCCCGGCATTTCCTGCGATTACTCTGCCCGGCTCCAGGATAAGCTTGCAGGGAACCGTTCGCACCAGTGGAGCGATGGCATTGGCCAGGTCCTGCGGATGGGGAGGGACTTCATCGGAATAAGTGATTCCCAGCCCTCCGCCGATATTGAGATACCGAATGGGGATCCCCCGATGCTGAAGGGTTTCGACTAAATCGAGAATTTTTTTCAGGGCATCCACAAAGGGGGCGACCTGAGTGAGTTGTGAGCCGATATGGGTGTGGACGCCCACCACGTCGATGTGGGGGAGGGAAGTCGCCAGCTCGAATTCCTCTAAGGCACGATCGGCGCTGATTCCAAACTTGCTTTTCTTTAATCCCGTGGAAATGTATGGATGAGTCTGGGGATCGATGTCGGGATTCACCCGTAGGGCAACACGGGCGCGGCAGCCGAGTTGTTTGGCCATATAGTGAATCGTGTGGAGTTCTCCGGAGGATTCTACATTAAACATCAAGATATCGGACTGTAGGGCATACCGAATCTCCTCGGGA
>RFGT01000191.1 GCA_003696975.1 Nitrospirota bacterium
CAAGTTGACAGGTTGCAGGTTAGAAAGTTGGCAGGTTAGAAAGTTGGCAGGTTGGCAGGTGAGTAAGTTTGAAGGTTGGAAGGTTAGCAGGTTGCAGGTGAGAAGGTTGGAAAGTTCGCAAGTTAGTAAGGTAAGGAAGTTGACAGGGCATGGTCAGTGACGTAATGTAGTAACATTACTACGTTTGAAGCTATTATGCTGCGCATGGGGTTACGGGAAGCCAATCAACATTTTGCGAAAGCCATCAAGGCGGTGAAGGCGGGACAGGAAGTGGTCTTGACCGAGCGGGGGAAGCCAATTGCCACTATTAAACCCCTCACGGCGAGCGAAAACGGTGACGCTGCTGTGCGACGGCTTGAAGTAGCCGGATTCCTTCGCCCAGCGCAGAAAAAAGCACCGCTCCCAGCCTGGCCTCCCCGTCTTCTGAAAGGCCCCCCATTGTCCCATACGTTGATGGAGGAGCGTGAACAATCCTAGTGCCTGCCTCATGGGCATATTTTGATACCAGTGTGCTTGTGAAGCGGTACGTCAGAGAGGGGTTCATCTCAGGCTCGTCGCCTGTTGACAACGCATCGTATTCTGACATCAGCCGTGGCCCCTACTGAGGCTCTTTCGGCATTGGCGCGACGCCGTCTTTTTGAAGAGTTGACAGCGAGACAGTTTGCAGACATCTTGAACAGGATCCAAGCGGATCGTGCGTATTGGGAGCTCGTCGAAGTGAGTGCTTGGTCCTCAAGGAGGCAGATGAAGTGATTCTCAAGACGGGGCTCCGCACGTTAGATGCGATTCATCTCGCCTCCATGCCGACCTTTCGGACAGCCACTGGCCTTCAGATTCCATTTATCACTGGGGATACGCGACAACGAGAGGCCGCTACTTACCTTAGGGTAAATGTCCTTTGGGTGGGGTAAGGGTTCTGTTCGTGGTTGGCAGGTTAGTAAAGCTAGAAGTTGGGAGGTTAGCAGGTTGGAAGGTTGGCAGGTTGGAAAGTTAGCAAGTTTGAAGGTTGGAAAGTTAACAGGTTGGCAGGTTGGAAAGTTGGCAGGTGGGAAAGTGGGAGTGGGGGTTATGGGCCTAGGAATTGGCCGAGGGCGAGGAGAGTGGTGATGAGGGTGCCGAAGAGGGCGAGGGTGCCCACGGTCCATTTGAGCATGGTGCCCATCTGTGCGTGCATCCGGTCGAAGCGGGCGTTGAACTCGCTGGCCATGCGGTCGAAGCGTTCGTTGATGCGATCGAAGCGCTCATTGACGCGGTCGAAGCGGGCGTTAAACTCGCTGGCCATATGATCGAAGCGTTCACTGACTTCTCGGCGAAACTCGCGGAAGTCGGTTCGTAGATCGGCGATTTCTTGTTTCAGGCTGGTGACATCGTGTTCGACAATCTCGAGGCGGGTAAGGATTTCGCGCCGGCCATCAAGGGCTTTGTCTTCGAGGAGGAGCAGGAGCTCATTGAGGGCTTCCTCGCCTAAGACTTCTCGCAGCTTGGTGGGGGTGACGGGCATGAGGGGAGTATAGCGGGTGGAGGAGGAGGGTGCAAGATTGTTAGGTTAGAAGGTTAGCAAGTTGACAGGTTGCAGGTTAGAAAGTTGGCAGGTTAGAAAGTTGGCAGGTTGGCAGGTGAGCAAGTTTGAAGGTTGGAAGGTTCGCAGGTTGGGAGGGAAAAGACGGATAACTTAATGTAAGCGATAATGTCGAGGAAGAGTAAAAGATGATACCTGAGAAGGCAGCATGGGTGAGGATTGTAGGGGTTCTGCTGAGTGTAAAGATACTGGTGGTGGGAGCTCCCGTACATGCGGGAGAGGGGTTTACTCAACAAGATCGGGAGCTATTGATTGCACTCAAGGTTAAGACGGAAGAAATTGACAAGCGGTTTGAACAGATTGACAAGCGGTTTGAACAGATTGACAAGCGGTTTGAACAGATTGATAAGCGGTTTGAACAGATTGACAAGCGATTTGAACAGATTGACAAGCGATTTGAACAGATTGACAAGCGATTTGAACAAGTTAACTCTCGTTTTGGGGATTTGATGGATTTTTTGTATATGTTGTCAGCGATTTTTACCACACTAGTGGTGGCAGTGATTGGGTTTGGGTATTGGGATCGTCGGACATTCGTTCGTGAGGCGAGGCGGGAAGCGATCGAATTTATCGAAAAGGAAGGAACAGTTCGACGAGTGGCAGATGCTTTACGGGATGTGGCGCATGATGATCCTCGGCTTGCCGAGGCCTTGCGACGGTATCATTTGCTGTGAGAGAAAACTATCGTGTTCAAAGAATAAGGCAGTCTTATTTGTTCTAGTTTGTAGAAAACTACGATTTTACCTCTCAGACAATGTGTGCACGCGTTTTGGCGAGGAGAAACCAGAACAGGAAGAGGTCTTGAGATTGCGTCATTCCCGCGCAGGCGGGAATCCAGCCGATGAGAAACGGTCTGGATGCCCGCTAACGACTATGGCTCTGACCTCAGGGTGCCGCCTTGACATGGTCAGCTCCTGATTGACTTGGACGCTGTTCGTCAACTGAAATGCTCGTTTTTACAGCTTAATTAAGAGGTGACCCCTAAGCTGTTCTGCTTGGCAAGTAAGAGCCGCAGCATCTGCCTCTCAGGAAGAGAGGCCTAGGTGGCGCTCAATAATCTCGACACGTCGCTCAAGAGCTTCAACTCGTTGGTGCAACTGTTGATACGAGAGCCTAACGAGCGCACGTGTTTCCTGCGATTCTCGTTCCATCCCACTTCGAATCTCATCAATTTGCTCTCTGAGTGACTGTTGGCCTTCGATTACAAGGTCAAGCTTATGCTGGACACTCTCAAATAGCACACTGGCATGCCGCTTTGCTTCTTCAATCCCTTCCTGGAATTCCTGGCGGAGGGCTTGAGTGGCGGCGGTGAGGTCCTGGTGGAATTCCTGGCGGAGGGCTTGAGTGGCGGCGGTGAGGTCCTCCTGGAATTCCTGCCGGAGACTATGAGTAGCTTCTCCGACAATTTCTCGAATCTGTTTCAGGGATTCGGCGTCCATTGCTACCTCAGAGATGAGAAAGGAGAAATATAGGTGATCGCTGCATGGAATGCAATGTGAACAGGAGGGTTTCTTTTATTTATTGGGAAGACCAGGATCGAACACTCTCGCTGGACCGTTCTTTCTCTCTGGAAAGAGGTCGTAGCCCATTCGTGAGCGGCTATTCACCATCAACGAAAGGGGTAGAGGAAGATGACATTCAAGCACCCCGTGTTGGCCAGTTTCTGGCTCGTGGTGCTGGCAGTGGGTCTCGCTTTGTTTTTGGGATTCATGCCGGGGCTGGAGTTCTACACTCGCGCAGACAATCAAGAAATCCATTGGACACAAACAGGTTTCTTGAATGAAGCCAGGACGTTTCTGGCGACGGCGACCCTTTTGCCGGATGGTCGTGTCTTACTGGCGGGAGGACAAGTGGGACAGGATGGATCAGGTCTGGGAATCTCGTATGCCGCAGCAACAGCAGAGCTCTACGATTCAGCCACCGGGGCGTTTCTTCCCACAGGGTCCTTGCTGGCGGCCCGGACAGGCCACACGGCTACCGTCTTGCCGGATGGCCAAGTCCTTATTGCCGGTGGTGTGGATGGCGCCTCACAGTATCACGCAACGGCTGAACGGTATGATCCATCCACTGGAGTTTTTAGACAGACTGGTGCCATGGCGGTGGCGCGTGGAGGACATATTGCCGTTCGGCTCTCCACGGGAAAGGTGCTCATTGCCGGTGGCTACAATGGGACGAAGTTTCTGAACTCGGCGGAACTCTATGACCCCGCGACAGGAACTTTTGCTCCGACGGGATCGTTGAACGTAGCCCGATCGAATTTCAGCGCAGTGCTCCTAGACTCAGGGATGGTTCTGGTGGTCGGTGGATATGGAGCATCAAGCACCATGGTGCTGGACTCAGCCGAGCTCTATGACCCCGTTACAGAAACGTTCACCTTGACCGGTTCACTCCAAACGGCACGTGCCGGGTTTCACCTGGCGGTACGGCTTTCAACGGGCAAGGCCCTTGTTGCAGGAGGTGTGGGGGCCAATGGCCAGGGACTGGCTTCGGTCGAGTTGTATGATCCTGAGTCGAGAACATTCTCGGAGCTTGAGTCTCTGATTACCGGCCGTGAACATCACAGCCTGACTCGCTTGCCCAACGGGCAGGTGCTGATCGTTGGAGGATGGACAGGGATGGAAGGGGTAGTCCTGACTTCTGCGGAACTCTATGATCCTCAAACAAATACGGTGAGTGTAACAGAACCATTAGTGGAAGGCCGTGGATTTCATACGGCCACGCTGTTGAATGACGGTACGGTCTTGGTTGTCGGCGGCTCACGTGAGGCTTCGTACACATCACAGGCATTGGCTTCGGCTGAAATTTTTACGTGTATCTCGTGCATGGTCCCGCCTGAAGCTCCAACCCAACTCACTGCCGCCGATGTACCCTCGGATCAAGGAGGCGCTGTGCAACTTACCTGGCTGCCTCCTGCAAACGCGGTTATTCATGAATATCGTGTGTATTCAAGCACCACCGCCGGAGGTCCCTATTCCCTCATCGCTACGCTTGCCGATCCTCCAAGCACAACGTATCGAGATACCGGACTTACGAATCATGTACGCTACTATTATGTCGTTCGAGCCTTCGATGGTTATCGGGAAAGCGCCGACAGTGAGGAGGTCAATGCGACTCCGATTGATAATCTCGCCCCTGCCGCACCATCAGCATTAACCGTTCTGGATACGCCTGCTGATGATGGTACAGCCCTTTCGCTTACCTGGGTGTCTTCCACGAGTACGGATGTCCTTGAGCAACGGGTGTACCGCAGTGCGACAGCCGGGGGCCCCTATACGCGAGTAGCCACTCTTTCCGGCAATGCCGCCACGAGTTTTATCGATTACGGATTAACACCAGGAGTCACCTACCATTATGTTTTGGCAGCGTATGATGGAACACAAGAGAGTCCCTTCACCAGCGAGGGAACCGGTCAACCAATCGATAATCGGCCGTGGGGTGAAGCTCTGCAGATCAATCTGGTCGAGGATGGATCTGCTTCTCTAACCTTGCGCGGCCATGATCCAGAAGGGAGTCCCGTGACGTATCATATCGTCTCGCAACCGGCTCATGGGGTTCTCCTTGGCACCGCACCTCAACTGACCTATATCCCATCACCTGATTTCAATGGATTGGATAGTTTTACGTATACTGTCAGCGATGGCGTCTTAACCGGTCAACCGGCGACTGTCACGTTGGCGGTGGCAGCCATGAATGACAGCCCCCTGGCGATTCCCGATTCTCTGAGCATTCTAGAGGATGCCCATGACGTACTCCTTGATGTGTTGGCAAACGATACGACTGCGCCGGATGTCGGGGAGATCCTGACGATTACAGCCGTGAGTTCACCAAGTCAAGGCGGGATGGTGGCCATCGCTGCGAATCAGCGGAATCTCCTCTACACGCCGGCCGCCAATTTTGCCGGGATCGAGACCTTCACCTATACCATAACCGATGGTGTTCCGGGCAGTGAAGCCATGGCGACGGTGAGTGTTACGGTGACACCAGTCAACGACGCACCTAGTGTTGCTCCGCTTACCTTATTATGGGAGCCGTCACCATCCCCGAACGTCGTGGAGCAAAGAATCTATCGGAGTTTGACTGCCGGAGGGCCCTATCGGTTGGTTGGATCGATTAAGGATCCGGCAGCCACCACATTTATTGATAGGCAGAATTTGCACGTGGGAACACGGTATTACTATGTCGTGCGTGCATTCGATGGTGCGATCGAAAGTGCCTATAGTAATGAAGCCAGCGGTGTCTCCGGGATGCGCACGGTGTCGACGGCGGTAGGGACTCCCGTGGAGGTGACATTACCGGGCTATGATATTGACGGAGATCCCCTGGAGTACACGATTGTTCAAGGACCTGCCCATGGAATCCTGCAAGGTGATGGCCCAACACGAGTCTATACACCGGATCCAGACTTTGTGGGTACGGACTCTCTGATGTATACCGTGAGCGATGGTTCTTTAACCAGCGAGACAGGAACGCTCACGTTCATGATTGGTGTCCAGAGCGAATGATGTGCTGGCACCTCTAACCTGAAGAACGCTTCTCTTTTTTAGCGCATTCCTTTTTATTCAGCTCATCCCCTGCTGTCCATTACTTGATGGGAAAAGGGGTGTGATCTCCTTCGTGGTTACGCTAGGTGCCGTATTGAGTGTGTGGGCGAAGAGTCGATACTGTTCCTTCACGTTGCGCGAAGGTGTTTCACGTTTGTTCAGGTTGATGGTTGTTTGTTCACGGTAGTCAGGATTGACTAATGAGTGTTACCTCACACCCCATGAGGTCCCGGTCCGTCCTGGAGGTCCGCTCCCATTTTCTTCCCTATCATCTGCCCTCGATCGAACAGGAAGAAATTGATGCGGTTGTGGATACCCTGCGGTCAGGGTGGCTAACGACAGGAGCCAAAGTCAAACAATTTGAGGAAGCTTTTCGCGCCAAGGTGGGTGCTCGCCATGCGGTGGCGCTCAATTCGTGCACGGCCGCGCTTCATTTGGCGCTTGAGGCCGTGGGTGTCCGAGAGGGCGATGAAGTCATTGTGCCGACCATGACCTTTGCCGCTACTGGGGAAGTGGTGGCCTACCTGAAAGCCAAACCGGTCCTGGTTGATTGTCGACCTGATAATTTGACAATCGACGTCGACCAAGTCGAGCGGAGCTTAAGCCCGAAAACCAAGGCCATCCTTCCGGTTCATTTTGCCGGTCATCCATGCGACATGGTTCCGCTGTTGGAACTTGCACGCTCTCGAAATGTGTATGTCATCGAAGATGCCGCCCATGCGCTTCCAGCCTGGTATCAAGGCGTCATGGTTGGCGCCATTGGCGATATTACCTGTTTTTCGTTCTATGCCACCAAAACGATTACCACCGGTGAAGGGGGTATGGCGACAACCCAACACGGCGAGTGGGCTGAGCGGATGCGAGTCATGAGTCTCCATGGCATGAGTCGTCATGCCTGGAATCGCTATAGCGCCGAAGGATCCTGGAGTTATGAAATTCTTCAGTCCGGGTACAAATATAATCTCACGGATCTCGCTGCGGCCTTGGGTATCGAGCAGTTAAAAAAGTGTGAGCGGTTCTGGAAGATTCGCGAGCGATATGCGGCCCTGTACCACGAAGGGTTTGAAGATCTGCCTGAAATCATTCGACCTGCTGTGGCGGACAATGTTCAGCCGGCCTGGCACTTGTACGTCGTGCAATTGGATCTGCACCGATTACGCATTGGTCGGAACGAGTTCATTGATCTCCTGAAGAAATACAACATTGGAACAAGCGTCCATTTTATCCCTCTTCACCTGCATCCGTATTACCGGCGCACCTACGGATACCGGCCAGCGGACTTTCCTAACGCTCGCGCCTGCTTTGATCGCATTCTCTCACTCCCGCTTTATCCGAAGATGTCCGAGGCGGATGTGTACTATGTCATTGACGTCGTCCGCGAAGTAGTCCAGCACTATCGACGATAATGAAACGTGTCTGTGATCTGCTCCTTGCCTCACTAGGGCTCATTCTGTTGTCACCGTTGTTTGGGGTGATTGCCCTCGCGATTAAACTGAGTTCTCCTGGTCCTGTCTTCTTCCGGCAGGTGCGCATGGGCCGGCAATTTCAACCCTTTACTCTCTATAAATTTCGCACCATGGTCCAGGATGCATCTCAACGAGGTGGCTCTCTCACAATTGGGCAGGATCCCCGAATCACCGGTGTTGGACGATTCTTGCGACAATATAAACTCGATGAGCTTCCACAACTCCTGAATATTCTCAAAGGGGAAATGAGTATTGTCGGCCCTCGGCCTGAAGTGCCGAAGTATGTTGCGCTCTATCGGGAAGACTATAAGGTCATTTTGCAGGTACGGCCCGGGCTTACGGATTTTGCCACACTCCAATATATGGACGAACCTTCCTTGTTGGGCACGTTGTCAGATCCGGAAGAAGTCTATGTGCAGCGCATTCTTCCTAGAAAGTTGCACTTGGCAAAACTGTATGTGCGACATGCTTCCTTCCTGTTGGATCTGCTCATCATTGCGGAAACCGTGCTCAAGCTCTGCGGATTGCGGATTTCGCTCGTGTTACAAGGTGATCAGAAAGAGTGTGCAATCGGGAATCCAGCGACTCCGGCTACAAACAAGAACAGACAGTCTCCTCTTCTGGCCACCGTGATGAAATATCGCCGTCCTCTTATTGTCGCGGTCCATGTAGGCTTCATTGTCGCTGCCAATTATGCCGCGTTTTTCTTACGATTCGATGGGCGCATCCCGGAACAGGAATATCTTCTCTGGCTTCGCATGTTACCCTGGTTGGTGGTGGTGAGAGGGGTGACCTTCGTGCCGTTCCAGCTTTATCACGGGCTTTGGCAGTATACCAGCCTCTGGGATTTACGAAATCTGATTGGAGCTGTGCTCGTCAGTAGCGCGGGATTTCTGGTGCTCGTTCGGTATGGCTTTGGCTCTGTGGACTATCCTCTGTCGGTCATGGCGATTGATGCATTGCTGCTTATTCTTCTGTTGAGTGGCATGCGCGTCAGTAAGCGGATTTGGCGGGATATGCGTATTCCTACGGCGGCCAAAACGGTTTTGGTGGTTGGGGCCGGGGATGCGGGAGAGATGATTGTCCGGGATATGAAGCGACGTTCCAAGACCGGATATACTCCAGTGGGATTTGTCGATGACGACCCTGCCAAAGTCGGCCAACGCATTCATGGGGTGCCGGTGCTAGGGACTATCGATGATCTTCCTCGTGTTCTCACCCAGTGTCATGCCCAAGAGGTTTTACTGGCGATTCCTCGTGCTGATTCCTCGGTGCGCCGCCGGGTAGTGCAGGCCATGCACGACACCTCGGTTCCAATCAAAACGCTCCCCAGCGTCCGCGAGCTCCTTGAGTGC
>RFGT01000192.1 GCA_003696975.1 Nitrospirota bacterium
ACAAACGATAATCCATTGAGGTTCTGACATCAATCACCTGGACGAGCAGATGAGACCACAACTATTTCACTTCATTTCACCAGGAACACTGCCCCCGCCCCCACTATCATGACCAATGATCACAACGATGTTTGAGTTTTATCATCCAATTGCCTACCATAATAAGGGCACAGTCATCTCACAGGGTGAGCTACTGCCATGCCGCCTCGTGCTACCTGGAAAGGCAACTTGAAGCTTTCGCTCGTCACCATTCCTGTCAGGCTCTATTCTGCGGTCAGCAGTGCCAGCCGCATTGTACTCCATCAGCTCCACAAAGGTTGCCATCAGCGCATCCATCATCAATTGACCTGTCCGATCCATGGACCGATCGAACAAGCGGATGTCGAAAAGGGGTACGAATACGAAAAAGGGAAGTATATCGTGCTCAATGAGGCTGAGTTGGAACGCCTCACGCTAGAGACAACCAAGACCATCGATATCGTGCAATTCATTCATGCCAATGAATTAGATCCTCTTTATATCGAGGTTCCACATTATCTCGCACCGGATGGACCGGTTGCGGAGCAAGCCTTTCACGTGATCTGTGAGGCCATGAGGCAAGAGGCAGTCATGGCGATTGGGCAAGTAGTAATGAAAGGGCGGGAACATCTCGTGGCGCTCGGCGCTCAGGAAAAGGGGATGGTCATGCTGACCCTGCGCTACGCCAACGAAATCAGCCAAGCAACGCCCTACTTTGCAGATATTCAAAACGGCAACCTCGATAAGGAGCAATTGGAGCTGGCCCGAGCGTTGGTACAAAGTAAGATCGCCCCGTTTAATCCCGCACAATTCACGGACCGCTATGAACGCACCCTCATCGAGTTGATCCAGGCCAAAATCAAGGGAGTTGCGCCGGTCAAGGTGCAAGAAGCCGAGGCGGGGAAGGTGATTAATTTCATGGACGCTCTCAAAGCAAGTGTCACCCAAGCCCAGAAAAATCCATCTGTGAAAACCCTTGGACCTGCGCAAAAGTTCAAGCGAGAGCAGAGTGCATGAGAGAGGACTTGTGCTGCCGCACCATATCAGCCCCATGCTCGCCCAGTTGGCTCTTAAACCCTTCGATTCTTCACAGCATCTCTTTGAAATTAAATGGGACGGGACGCGATGCCTTGCCTTTATTGAGGGTGGCCGCGTGCGCCTGGACAACCGGCGATTTGTGGATATAGCGCCGGTTTTTCCTGAACTCGGCGGCTTGCGCGACCTTCCTCCAAATTCCGTCCTGGATGGAGAAATCATCGTCCTTGAGGAAGGGAAACCGTCGTTTCCGCGACTCCAAGAACGCATCCACACTAGAAGCCCAACACGCGCGGCTCTGCTTGCCCAAGTCCATCCAGCTACCTTCATGGCCTTCGACCTCCTGTATGTCCAAGACCGTTCAATTCTTGCCCAGCCATTGCTCGAACGGCGTGCTCGTTTAGAAGACATGATCCGCTGCTTTGCTAGCCCGCTGTTGGTGTTCTCCGACGGCGTTCTCGAACATGGCAAACACTACTTTTCTCAGGTCAAACGGTTAGGATTCGAAGGCATCATGGCCAAGCAAATCGATAGCCCATATTTGGTGGGCCGACGGTCGGTCTACTGGCAGAAAATCAAGGTGGGGCAGATGCAGGAGTTTGCGATCATTGGCTTTCTGCAGCGCGAGAATAAACCGGCTATTAGCGCCTTGTTACTTGGGGAATGCACACGAGGGACATTGATGTATCGAGGACGAGTCGGCAGCGGTTTCACCGAGAAGGATCGTGAAGAGCTTTTTCAGCAACTGATAGAGGCACCACCTTTAGCCCACCCACCAAAAGGAGGTCCCAAGGCCGCCCAATGGCGCCAAACAGCGCTTCGCTGCCGTGTTGACTACATGGACAAAACGACCTCCGGTAAATTACGAGCCCCGGTTTTCAAAGGGCTTGTGACATGAGGAGAGAATCTGTATCACCTTGAATGAGTTGCAGACGCTTTTCAAGGGGTACCGAAAACAAGAAAGGTTTGCTGAGGGAGAAAATCAAACTCTTGTTCCAAGACGTATCCTGCTTCGGTCAGTTCCTGGAGAATGATCTCCCGCGGGGTGTTGTGCCCGAAAATCGCCTGAAACCAGCCTTCGTCTTTGAAGTCGATAATGGCGATGCGACCATCAGGACGAAGATATTTCCGTAGTCGGGCAAAATACCGGGAACGGTCTTGGAGATGATGATAGGCATTACAGGTAAAGATTACATCAATGGTGCCGAGCTCAGGAATCATAGGATCATCGGGCTTGGCAAGAATCACGTGAATGGTATCGTAGCCCCGCTCCGCAACCTGTTTTTCGAGATAGGCATTCATCTCGGCATCCACATCCACTGCGTACACTACTCCAGTCGGTCCGACGGCATCCGCTAACCGAAATGTAAAATATCCACTGCCTGATCCCAAATCCACCACGTGATTGCCGGGTTGGAGATCCAGTGCTTGAAGGACTTGTCCCGGGTGTTGCCATTCGTCCCGAGCGAACCCCTCGTACGCACACCGTTTAAGCGCGGTGCATCCCGCAATGGACACCAAGACGACAACCAGGATCGCTCTCAAGATAGAGCGATTTCCCAAATGTGCCATTCAATCACCTCTTCTCTCTGGAACGAGGTAAACGGGAACACGTGGGGCTCACTATCGCGCTTTCTCTTTCCTGTGCCACCATAAGTACAAATCCCAGCAACCGCAATAGCATGTCACATTGAGAAGCTCTTCCCATTTGTACGGCACAGCGCGATCGCTGTTCCAGGCATGTGTGACCCAAGGAATTCATCCCGCAGTTTCAGGTTCAACATGTTAGCCTCCAGTGCTTCCACAACCTGATTCTTGGATTATCGTTACGATCTTCGTGGCTTGTTCCTCAAATACGGTAGGATTTTTAAGATAGCCTTAACGTTGCCGGCTCACCATAGGTGAGGATCGAGCAAGGGGCTGCCCATCCCGTATGGCTCCCCTGTGGGCTTCTTGTGAGCTGTTCACGGCAGGATTGTTCTTGCGCTTCGCCTCTTCGTGGCGATAGTCGCTGATGGCCTGACTGACGTTCTCCCGAGCTTTCGTTTGCTTCGGCATGGGTGATTTTGCTCTCGTTTGCTGGCCCGCTGCAACACAGTAGGGTCGAATTCTCTCCTGGTTAAAGAACACGCGCCCAGCATTACCCCTTACAGCGAAAAAGAGCCTTGGCATCCCTCACGTTTGCAAAGCTTATTTGCTTCGAAGCAAGGAAGAGACTTCCTCGTAAATTCCTTGTCGGTGGCCAATGGCCACAACCCGCAGAATTTGCTGCCGCCGATCAATGGCATACACAATTCGAAACCGTCTTACACGGTATTTCCAATAACCATTGAGTTCATTCACCAGCGGTGTTCCTTGCTCCGGAGCTCCACTCAAAAGTCTGAGCGCCGACTTGATGCTTCGTTTCAAGTCAGGGGGGATGTGACGCACAACGTCTGCGACATGAGGTGGGATATCCAAACGAAACCGCTTCACCGCCGGCGTGCATTTTTCCGAGGGACCATTGGCTCGCAGAAAACTTCTTCAAATGACAACCCTCTTTTCCCCTTTTGGTAAAAGGCTTGGCTTTTGCGAAGTTGTTGTAAAAGGTCTGGGTCGCTCAGGACGTCTACTGTTTCCTTGAGCCGCTCGTATTCAGCATAATTGATGAGCACCGCCGCGGGCTTGCCTTTCCGCGTGACGATGACCTCTTCTTCTCGCTCCTCGACACCCGTAACGAGTTCAGTCAGCTTTGTTTTTACAATGGAAATAGGAAGGGTTTTCACGAGCGGGCCTCCAATGCATATTAACCACTTTTTTGGTCAACCATACTTTAGGGCATGAAGAAGAATCTGTCAAACAGGGATTCCGTGAGCAGGATAACGTGTATCCATCTTACTTAAACTCGCTCCTCCAGCATACCCGGAGGACCTGCTCTTGTTCACTTTTTGCCACGAAGCAACTCGCAATTGACAAATCCTTGCTCGCTCAGCATGATGCAGAAGGCGTGACAGAGTTTTTTCCCACGCACACCGATCAACTAGTCTGACACGAAAGAGGATCACGGACGATGGAGCCGCTCAAGATCGTGATTATCGGCGGGGTCGCGGGCGGGGCGACCGCCGCGGCGAAAGCTCGGCGGACGAACGAGTCGGCAGAGATCACGGTATTTGAAAAAGGACCGTATGTATCCTTTGCAAATTGTGGCTTGCCCTACTATGTGGGTGAAACCATCCGCGAGCGCGCGGATTTGTTGCTCCAAACTCCAGAACGCTTTTGGAAGCGATATCGGGTTCGCGTGCTGGTTCGGCACGAAGTCCTGAGAGTCAATCGGTCCACAAAAACCGTAACTGTGAGAAACCTCGAAACTGGGGCAGAGTTCCAGCATTCCTATGATCGACTGATTTTGGCTCCTGGCGCAGGGGCGATTGTCCCCCCGCTGCCGGGCATTGATGCGAGCAATATTTTCACGGTCAAGACGGTCCCCGATTCAGATGCCATTCGCACGTTTTTGCTCCAACATAGCCCACGGCGTGCCCTGGTCGTCGGCGCGGGCTTCATCGGCCTGGAAACAGCGGAAGCACTGAAGAGGCGGGGGCTTGATGTGACAATCGTCGAACTGGTCGATCAAGTCCTTCCATCCTTCGATCCTGATATGGCCGCCCTAGTTGCCATGCATTTACAGGAACAAGGTCTCAAGTTGGTGTTAGGGGATGGGATTCGAGCCTTCCATACCTCCAACGGCATGGCTCGGGAAGCGGAGCTCACCAGTGGGCGTCGAGTGCCGTGTGATCTGGTGATTCTCTCCATCGGCGTGCGGCCTGAGCTGAACCTCGCGCGAGAGGCCGGTCTGGAAATCGGCAAAGCGGGTGGCATTGTAGTGAACGAGCGACAGCAAACCTCCGATCCGGACATCTACGCTGCCGGCGATGCGGTGGAAACACTGCACCTGGTCACAGGCACTCGCATGAGGATCCCGTTAGCTGGACCAGCCAATAAACAAGGGCGTGTGGCCGGTGCCAACGCGGCTGGTGGCGATCTGCGTTTTGTCGGATCGTTAGGTACCGCCATTGTCGAGTCCATGGGCATCACAGCGGCTAAAACTGGGCTTTCCATACGCGAGGCGCTGGCGCATGGCTTTGAGGCATTCGAATCAGTCATTCATCCCCTGGATCATGCGGAATATTATCCCGGTGCGCGGCCTCTTCATCTCAAGCTCATTGTGGAGCAGGGCAGCGGGCGGCTGTTGGGAGCGCAAGTCATCGGTGAAGACGGCGTGGATAAGCGCATTGACGTGTTAGCCACTGCCCTTATGGCTCGTATGACTGTGACCGACTTGGAACAGCTCGATTTGGCCTATGCGCCACAGTTTTCCTCCGCAAAAGATGCGGTGATCCTAGCGGGATTCGTCGCCGCCAATACTGTACGCGGTGAGGTGCGGACCATCACCTGCCAAGAGGTGCTTGATAAGATCGCCGCAGGCGAGACCTTCCAGTTATTGGATGTTCGAACCCCACAGGAATATGACGACCGCCATCTTCCCGGTGCCCGCCTTATCCCTATCGACGACTTGCGCGAGCATCTCCATGAATTGGATCCTCAGCAAGAAACGGTGGTGTATTGTAAGTCAGGCTTACGCGGTTACCTCGCCGCGCGCGTCTTGCTTCAGCACGGCTTCTCCAGGGTGCGCAACCTAACCGGCGGAATTTTGATCTGTCCAGAGGGTTCGCCGCCCGAGACCTAACGAGCTCGAGGTCTACGCGAAGATCATCCCCCATTGAAAAGCGGAAGTGACTGGTTTTCTCCGGATATCGTGATATTCCCGCTTGTTCTTCCTTCTTCTATGAAAGGCCTATGGACCCATCTTGCGATGAGGAGCACGCACAACTCCCTCGCATGGTCGTCAACGCTTCCTGGTTACAATGAGGCGCTGATTGGAACTAGGTACATCAAGGAGTTCACTGGAGGAAAAT
>RFGT01000193.1 GCA_003696975.1 Nitrospirota bacterium
ACCAAAAGTACCAGAATTCCAAGAGACTGACACCCACTGCGCCAATGGCCACTCCCATCACAATCTGTGCGAGTTGTGCTTCATGGGTTATGGCGTGGAAGGGTCGAGGCAGCCATCTTTGAAAAGGAGGGGACTTGCCGGAACTCTGTCTTGCAGGCGACCGTGCCATACCGTACTAGTATCCCTACTTCGCAATCGTGATTGGTAAGACCGAAGTCCGAGCAACCTCTGTCACGGTTAAATGAAAGAGCTGGTAGAGGACGTCGAAGGCCTCAAACTGCCAGCGGGCTTCCCATCCAGTGGTATCCATGTGCGGTTCCAGGAAGTACCAGTAGCCTTGTTCGTACACGGCAATGATCGTGTCTCCTGGCGGTGGTTCACGGGATTCTCGAATGTTCAATGTCTTCACAGGATTAGCCAACACCGGTCCTGACCGTGGGTCAGGATCAACGTGAAATTCGGGTTCTTCTTGAATGCCGCGCCCCAAAAACCCCAAGATTGCCTTGAAGCTACGTAATTTCAGGTGGCCAAAGAGCGGATAGTCTCCACCGGGGTAGCCAGAACGAATATCGATCAGCACATGATTGAGTGGAAATTGTTGCGCGTAGTCATGAAGGGCTTGCCGTTCGCCATTGGGTAACCAGTTTGGATCATAGTTGGTGATCGCAATTCGTCCGGTTACTCGCTTGGCATTTTGAACAAATTGAAGCGGACCAATAAAAAGTTGGCGAGCGAGATAGAGCGAGGACAGGTGCAAGATACGGCGGCGGAACTCCCGGTATTCTGCTGCGCGATGGGGCATGTTTAGATAGAAGGTGCGTGTGCTACCTTGTTCGACAAAGATACCCCGACCCAGCAATCGAAAGAGGAGGCCGGGATCAATCCCTTGGTGCGCAAGAAATAGAACAATATCCTCGGTAATAGGTGTTAATAAGCGCTCGGTGAACTCCTCACCTTTAATCGGTACGATACTCACTGTCGGACTTTCTGCAGCCGAAGTTCCCAGCGTCAGCGTGAGTGAATCGGTCGAGGGACTCTCAGAAAATCGACCTGTTAGGCCCGTATTCATCCGAAAATCAAATGTCGCGGCAATACTCGAAACACTCGTGAAGTGGATCGGCAGGTGGTGGCGAATTCGCGCAATGTTGAGTAACAGCAGCTCGGTCTCAATACGACTCACGGTTCGATCATACTCAATTACCGCCCGATGCATGGCCAATGGAGAGACACATCCTTCGCTCACAAGGCTCGCAGCCAACAGTCCTATCCCGCCTATCCAGTGAATAGGGCGCACGTTCATCCCTCACTTTGCACGGAGAGTGGGGTCAATATCAGTCGGCAATTCTTTTGGGATCGCAAAGCGGCAACAGCTTGGCCTAAAGAAATGCCTCCGTCATTGGGGGGAACTTGTTCGTTAACATACACCCGGCACCGCTGCCGTAGAGAGCTGGATTCAATCAGGTCCTGTAAGAGGCGATTTTGGAATACACCTCCCGACATGATGACCGTCTCAAGCCCAACATGGCGGACCATGTCGTCAAGCACCTGAACCAACGCGTGATGAAACAAGCGGGCAAGGTCGCAAGACGCCACGCCTGCGTGCAGCGCATGAACCATCGCCTTCACCGCAGGGCGCCAATCGACCTGCACGATGGATGGAGCCACCCGGCTGTCTCCCTCCTCTCCATGACAGGGGACAGCTTTCAAAGGAAAAGTATACGCTGGATCAAGCGAAGAAAGGGTACTCCCGACAGCATGCCACTCCAAGGCCATGGCAGCTTCTCCTTCGAAGGTATTCCGCTGGCAGAGACCCAGCAGTGAACTGATCCCATCAAACAGACGCCCCATACTGGTAGTGAGCGGACAATTGAGACGCCTGCGAAGCAACCCAACCACAGCGCGGGCTCGTTCCATCCCCAAGACCTGGAGCGGCGGGCAGGACATCGCCAGCACAGCTTCTCCATAGAGTTCGTATAACAAGGCCAGCGCCACACGGGATGGCTCGCGCAGACTTTGTTCTCCCCCGGGAAGAAAGAATGGCCGCACATGCCCAACTCGCGTGATACGTTCATGATCCACCCCAAAAAATTCTCCTCCCCAGATTGTTCCATCCTCTCCGTACCCTGCCCCATCCCAGGCCACACCAAGGACAGGGGGCTGCACATCATGCTCCGCCAGACAGGCAAGAATGTGCGCATGGTGATGCTGCACAGAAAAAAGAGGGATGTTTAGCGCCTCGGCCAAACGATAAGCCATGTGCGTCGACCGGTAATCGGGATGTCGATCGCAAACCACCACTTGTGGTGTAACACGAAAAAGTTTAAGCAAGTCTTGGACAGTTCGTTCAAACGTGCGGGAAGCCTCATGCGTGGAGAGATCCCCAAGATGCTGACTAACCAGGAGTTGATGAGGCAGAGCCAGCGTAATCGTGTTTTTCAGTTGTCCGCCCACGGCAAGCACACAAGGGGCGGAGTGCTCCTGCTCCATTGTCGGAAGCGCAATAGGCTGGGGAACATATCCCCGCGCCCGTCGCAACAGCATCGGGCGCGAGGCGGAAAGTCTGACGACCGAATCATCAATAGGTCTGGCAATTGGACGATTATGAACCAGAAAGGCATCGGCAATGTTGTGAAGCCGAATGAGCGCTTCATGATTGTCAAAGACCAGAGGCTCATCCGATCGATTGCCGCTTGTTGCCACGACCGGTCTGCACAACTCAGCCATCAGCAGATGGTGGAGTGGCGTGTAAGGCAATAAAGCGCCGACAGAGGGATTGCCAGGAGCAATCGCCGGAGCAAGGGAAGATGTTGCACGTCGTCGAACCAGCACAATCGGCGCGGCGGGAGAGGTCAACACATCCTTTTCTTCAGCGGAGACACAACAGTGTTCTTCGAGAACAGCCAAAGAGGGAAACAAGACCGCAAACGGCTTACACGGACGATGTTTTCGAACCCGCAACCGGAGCACCGCAGGTTCCGAGCAGGCATCCACGAAGAGATGGAACCCGCCCAATCCCTTGACCGCGACAATGCCGCCCTGGTTAATCACCTCACATGCTAGATGGAGGGCTTCGTCTTGTTCCGCCAACACCCGTCCAGCTTGATCCCAGAATGCTACCTGAGGCCCACAGGTTGGGCAGGCAATTGCTTCAGCGTGGAACCGACGATTTGCCATATCGTCATAGGCCTCTTGGCAATTCGAACAAAGCGGAAACATCTTCATGGTGGTATTGCAGCGGTCATACGGTAGTGCTTCCACCACGCTATATCGTGGGCCACATTGGGTACAGGTGGTAAACGGATACCGATACCAGCGAGATGAAGGATCCATAATCTCTGCCAGGCAATCACGACAGGTGGCAAGGTCAGGAGGAATTACCGACTGTCTGGAACCTTGGCTTTGACTGGGGCGCACGGTAAATCCTCGTTGCGGCTCAAGCGGGACAAGACTGGTCGAGCAAGCCTGAATCCAGGCGGAAGGCGGGGCTTGCGTGAGGAGCCGGTCGTGAAACGCGGATACCGCTGGAGCAGGACCTTGTACCTCAATCGTCACACCCTGTGGAGTATTTTCAACCCATCCCTCCAAGCCCAGCGCATGGGCCAATTGCCACACAAAGGGGCGGAACCCCACACCTTGAACCCTTCCACTCACCTCCAGACGCAGCCGTTGATCCGGGGAACTTGGACTTTGCCTTCCCGCTTCATTCAAGCGATGAGTCATTGTCGACATATTCAATTTCCTTAATCACCGCTTCTGCCCGGTGTTCGCGCTCAAGAGGACCCATACCACAAGATGGACACATGATGGTATCGTCCCGGCATTCAACGCTCGTCCCGCAGATCCGACACTGACCGCGCACAGGTTGGACCAGCACATCCAACCTAGCCTGGTGGGCGCAAGTCCCGCGAGCGACAAATTGAAACATGGTTTGGAGCGTCTCAACTGAATGCTGGATGAGATGCGAGTCACTCGCCACCTGTAGGCGGATCACTACGGGGACGCCATGTCGCTGGCTCATTTCTTCTTCGATCATTCGCACGAGATTGGTCAGAAAATGGAGCTCATGCACCCGTTTGCTCCTGCCGGCTCTTGCCCAGATCTTGCAGCATTGCCACAAGCTGCTCGATATCTTGCTGAATCTGCCGCGCCGCGCTATGGAACCCAGCCAGAAGCGGCGGTGAAAGCGGATTCCCTCGCTCAATCTGGCCGATTTCTATACCATAGACCCGCATGATGGCTGGCAGCAGACCCAACGTCTGCCCGAGCATCAGCGTTTCGCCCAAGCCAAACGCATGGGTGGAAGAACATCCCCGGCCCCAGGCATGGAGCAAGACGTTCAAATCCCGAGGGATTTCCAAGCGATGGAGCATGCCAGGAGGACGTCCACTTTGGACCGCATCGATCACCACCGCTGCCTCGACGTCCCGCAAGAGATCAAGCAATCCGACCCCAGGAACCCCAGCCTCCACGATGTCCACCTCAGAACCGCATACGAAGCGTAGGTGGCGAGCCACCATCATACCCACCCCGTCATCCCCCGCTAATGTTTGCCCGATCCCAATCACCCGGAGGCGTTTCATGAAAGAGGAGAGGACATCTGTTCAATATGAAGCGTCAAAAAATGCGTGGCACAGGAGATACATGGATCATAACTGCGAATAATCCGCTCACAAGACCGAGCGGCTTGGGCATTGGAAAGATGAAGGACCTGAGGAAGGAATGCCCGGAGATCATCTTCGATACGGCGCTGGTTTTGTGAAGTGGGAGGCACGATTTTGGCCTCCTGAATCGTTCCATCATCCTGCACGACATATCGGTGGTAGAGCATCCCTCGTGGAGCCTCTGTGACAGCCATACCTACCCCAGCCTGAACCGTGAAAGGCACTGAAGGTTCGGAGGGAGGATCATAATGTTCGATGATATCCAAAGCCTCTTCGATCGCCAAGAGGATTTCCACGGCACGGGCCACAATGCCCATTGAGGCGCGAGTGAAGGGAAGCGAAAGGCCCGTGTCGTCTAAGGCCTGTCGGGCAAGCGGAGTCAAGCAAGCGGTATTCAATGTAAGGCGCGCCAATGGCCCCACAAGGTAAGACTCCTGGTCGAGTGTGCAATGGAGTGCATGCGAATAGGGAACCTGTTCTTCCTGAAAATATGTTTCAAATTCGGCCGCTTCGATATCCAGCCCGCGATTGGAGGCGATTCGCCCTTCGTTCATGGGGTATTCATGGGGCGAACGAAGCGAAACCACCGTGTAGTCCTGGTCAGGGCCAGGAAAATCAAATCTCGCGACCCACCGGACTGTTTCAAACGCTGCATCGCGGGCCCACAGCAGTTCGTCACGAAGCGCTCGCAGAGCCGAGAGGGTTGGAACTTTTGAAAATCCCCCAACTCGTACCGAGACCGGATGGACCGACCGCCCCCCTAATACCGTCAAGAGTTGATTGCCGGCTTTTTTCAACCGCAGCCCCCGTTGCACTACCGTAGGATTGCGACGAGCCAGATCAAGCCCGCTGTCACATCCGAGAAAATCCGGGGCATGGAGCAAATAGACATGAAGCGCATGGCTTTCGATCCATTCGGCACAGTAGAGTAACCGCCGTAAGGCTCGTATCCTGCTGGGCACAGTGACGCCCAAAATCGCCTCCAGAGCATGGACTGCACTCATTTGATATGCTACCGGACAAATCCCGCAAATTCGCGCCACGAGGTCAGGCACTTCGCTCACATGACGGCCTTGCAAAAAGGCTTCGAAAAACCGCGGAGGCTCAAAAATGCGAAGCTCCACAGCCTGGACGGTTCCATCCTGGACTTTGACATGCAGGGCGCCCTCTCCTTCTACCCGCGTAATAAGATCAACGGTGAGCGTCCGAGTCCTTGTTGGAGGATTCCCAGGCATGACTCTCCTCTCGAAATGGGCGAAGATATCCGTTGATGCCCCGAAACCGCCGGACGAGCTCCACGGGAATGAGGTGGAACTGCGACGAGAAGTGGTCGCTCAAGGACGCGGTATTGGGGGGAATGCCTGGACCGGGAGACGCCCCCTCAACTGGACCAAAACAGCCGTAGCAGTCTCGCCCCATACCGGGACAAATGGCTCCACATCCCGTGCGGGTTACAGGCCCGAGGCAGGGAAGGCCCTTAGCAACCAAGACACAGGGGTGGCCCTGGCGCTTGCAGTCCAGACAGACACTGTGAGCTGGCAGAAATGGCTGGACCCCGGCAAGCACATCTGTGAGCACACGGAGCAATTGCTGTTTGTCAATGGGGCACCCCCATAATTCGAAGTCAACGGAGACATGTTCAGAGATTGGGGTTGACGTTCTCAGGCTCTGGATATAGGCAGGAGTAGGGTACACCGCCCGCTTGTAGCTCTCCAAGTCAGCCCAATTGCGCAGCGCTTGAATTCCGCCAGCCGTAGCACAGGCGCCGATTGTGATCAACACCCTGGCCTGCTTGCGAAGCTCGGCCAGTTGCCGTGCATGTTCGGGCATCGAGATTGACCCTTCAACCAACGCAATATCGTAGGGACCTCCGCGCATGCGGCTTGAAGCTTCAGGGAAATAGGTAACCTCCAATGCGTCACCCACAGCAAGCAGCTCATCTTCAAGATTGAGGAGCGTAAGCTGACATCCATCACAGGATGCGAACTTCGCCACTGCTAATCGCGGGCGCCTAGGCTGTCGTGTGCCTGGGATTGAAGTCTTGACCGCTTTCATTAGATTAGATTCCTCGCTTACCCAACCAGGGCAGGATTCGATCCAATCGCATCACCGGACCATCATGGCACAAGAAATATGGACCCATTTGACAATGGCCGCATAATCCAATTCCGCATTCCATTCGACGCTCAAGCGAGACATACATCCGATCTGGGCGTAACCCGCGATGGGTCAACTTGCCGAGCGCCACACGCATCATGATCTCAGGTCCGCACATCATAACTACTGTGCGATCGGGATCCACTGCCACGCGATCAAAGAGTTCTGTCACGACCCCGATATGATAATGCCACGTTTTCCCTGGTTCATCACTCGTGAGATAAACCTCCGTATTGGGTTGTGAGCGCCATTCGTCAAATCGCTCCCGATAAATGAGGTCCTGGGGAGTCTTCACTCCATGGAGAATCTTGATTGTGCCATATTCAGACCGCCTGCGGAACATGTAGTCGATGGCCCCCATGACTGGGGCACAGCCCAACCCTCCTGTGACGACCAATACATCGTACCCTCTGGCCGCATCCATGGGCCATCCTTGCCCAAACGGCCCGCGAATCCCTAGCACCTCGCCTTTCTCAAGCCGACCAATGACCCGGGTGACCCGACCGACCAGGCGAATCGTGTGATCCAGCCATTCCGGTTCGTCAGGGTCGGACACAATCGAGATCGCCACTTCCCCCACCCCCATGACGGACAGCATGTTGAATTGGCCGGGGTGGAAGCGGAACCGCCGACGAACCAGAGGATCGTTTAGCACCAATCGAAGATTGACAATGTCTGGTGCCTCCTGCCGCCGTGCTACAATCGTGGCAGGATAGATGAGAAAGGGATTGGAAGAGACAGTCGTCGCCAGCATCATGGAGTTGCCTGGTCTACATTCTCCCGCATGAGGGCGTGCAGCTCTTCGGTAAGATCAATGCCCACTGGACACCACGTCAGGCAGCGGCCACACCCCACACAGCCAGAAACACCAAACTGGTCGATCCACGAGGCCAGCTTGTGCGTGAGCCACATGCGATAGCGATCAGCGATGGTTGGGCGAAAGTTTTTCCCATGGATCATACCGTGCTGGGGGGTAAAGCAGGAATCCCACAGACGCACTCGTTCATTGCGCGTATGAGAGAGATCAGGATGATCTTCCACCGTGTGGCAAAAACAGGTGGGGCAGACCATCGTGCAGTTGGCACAGGCGAGGCATCGATGCGCGACCGTTTCCCATCGAGGATGCTCGTGCACCTCATAGAGCCCCTGCGGGAGCCGATGTTGTTCCTGAAGACCACGGACTTGGCTTGCGGCACAGGCGTCGATTCGCTCCTGTTCCTGGCGTTGATAGGCCGGCGACGCTGACGGGAGCTCAAGCAGCTCGATGATTTCCCGTCCTTTCTCGCTTCCAACCGAGACGAGAAATTCGTCTTCGAACTCGGTTAAGGCAAGATCATAGCCCGATTGTGCCCGAGGACCCGTCCCCATCGATGCGCAAAAGCAGGTCTTATGCGCTCGTGTGCAGTTGACGGCAATCACCAACAAGGCGTCTCGCCGGACTTGGTAATACGGGTCCGCATACCGACCTTGCAGAAAGATCCGATCGTGAACCAGTAAGCCTGCCACATCACAAGCCCGGACGCCAAGTAGGGCCGTCGGTGTGGGCTCTGGCATCTGGGGAGTCACCGTGACCTTTTTGGCTTTTCGCTCAATGGTGAGCAACGGTTCGCGGGGGACGAACGTCAAGCGTTTGATGGAGTCGGGGCCATGCACGATCCCGAACCATGTCGTTGTCTCCGTGCGTTCCAGTCGATACTGGCCGGGTTGTTGAGTATCCTGCCACCCTATAGGAAGATCCTCCACTCCCGCGATCTCGTCCCAGTGGAGCGCCCCATCACGGACCACAGGACCGACAATTCGATAGTGATGCGCACGTAGTGCCTCGATGAGACGCGGGAATCCCGACTTAGGCAAAATCTGTGGAATAGCATTTGTCATGAGAACGGATGGGAGCCTCCCGTTGCCACGCTCAACCCACGTTACGAGGGCAATCCAACTTGTGCTCGTAGAGTAGCATAATTGCAACCGGGTTTTCCTGTCCGGTGTAGGGCGAGATCCTCGGATTCCAGTTCAGCCAGGAGAGCAGCAACCTCCCGGGCTCCCTGCGGGTCAGCAGCTCGGCGCCGCGGTGATTGACGACCTAGCGCTGGAGAGGGATGATCTGCCCAGTCCAGATACACCGATTCAAGGAACGTGGAGAGCAAACGATGTTCCTCTTCCCGTGGGACCACCACTGTCATGGGCTCAAGGTAATCCGCAAGCAGATTGACTGCCGGTGGGGGATGGGCCGGAGGCTCAAGACTCTCTCCCCTGAAGTGAAGAGTGAATCCAAATGTCGCGGCGAGAAGATGTTTCAGCGCATTCAATTCCTCCGGTGACGCCGCTTCGGCAACCAGTTGTGTGCGCGTGAGAGTAAGCCGAGCCATCAACAACGATCCAGCTCGCTTACACCACAGGCGCCTCCGGGCACCTGGCGGTGAGGCGCAGTTGGGGTGAGAAGCCGACGCATCATGCTTTGAGTGAGAAGCAGGCACTTCAAGGGATTGAGCCTGCCAGTCAGGGAATTCGTCAATGCCGGCTTCAAGTTCCGCGAAGGCATGGTGGTCATACAGCGCAATACAATACAAAAATGGCATTCCCTGAACATCCACATATATGATCTTCGCCTCTGCTTCCGCCACAGCTTTGAACCGAACATGTGCGAATGCCCAGAGCAGGATATAGCCGAAGCGTTTGGTGAATGTCGGCCATTCTGCTAGCTCGAAGGCCCCATATTCTGCTTCGAGTTGCTGCTGCAACTCCTTGACCGTTTCAAAGACGGCATAGCCCCACCGCCTAGCAAGCGCAACCGCCACACCAGGGAACAGAGTCCATTCAGGATGGTGAATCAGCCGAGTTAAAAGGATGATGCCGGGAGAGTATGAGGGCACCCCTGATCCTACAGACACCTGAGAGGTCACCCCATTGCCCAACGAGCGGAGCGTCAACGTCGCAGGGGCATCTAGATCGACCGCGGTCACTTCCAGCAAATCCATAAATGAGTGGCGAAGTGGGTCAACCCAGCTCCGTTCTTCTTCAGACAAGGGGTCGGTCACACTGTCCCGAACATATTCCAACACGGAACGCTGGCCGTTCATAGGTTGCCAATCCATATAGAAATACCATTCAGCCAGCTCGAGTTCCTCGGGAGTCGGAGACAGGCCCATATGCACAAGGTCCGGTCCATACGGTTTCAATGCTTGGATGAACGCTAGTTCACGGTGCAAGCGATACTCTGGGAGAAAGGAAGCCGCCCGCAGTCGTGCGAAAAGGTTTGCCAATGAAGCTTGCACCTCTTCAGGCGCAGGTCGATGCGGTATGGTCATCAAACACTCATCCTTTTCAGAGGGCTTCACGTCACCTTGTTGGCGTTCTCCCTTGAGGAGTGGAGGGTTTTTCGTGGATGTTCCTGTGAAAATCGCGGACTCCTCACCGTAAGCACAGGAACCGGTGCCTGCCGGAGCACCGACGCGGCCATACTGCCTAACAACCAGCGCGCCATTCCGCGCCGGCCATGCGTCCCCATGACGATGACGTCTGCCTTACTCTCCTGTACGCCTTCCAGAATGGCCTGCACCACTGGAGGTGACTTCAATTGATACGAAGCGGACATTCCCCGAGATTCGAACACACGGGCAAGTTCAGCCAGACGTGTTTCCGCCAACTTGGTCTTTTTCTTCTGAGCATCGACATGCGTGAGTGTGAAATCTAGGCTGTACGACACCGGTTCCACCACATGGAGAAGCGTCACAGCAATGTCGAACTGCTTGGCCATCTCAGAAGCGTATTCCACAGCCTCCTGGGAATGATCAGAAAAATCCACAGGAACCAGGATATGCCGGGGAAGCCGTCGTCCTAATTGGAGAGACGCCTGTTCGTTGGTATCCGGACGGCGAACGGTCAGCACCGGGCAGGGCGCTGAGGCTAAGACCCGTTCGGCTGTACTCCCCAGTAAGATCCGATCAAACCCTGTCCACCCATGTGAACCAACCACTAAGAGGTCACCCCCTTCCTGGCAAGCAAGTCGAGCGAGCTCATCAGCAGGAGTCCCGTGAGCTAAATGCGCGGCAATTTCCGGCACGTCCGATTTGAGCTGATCGGAGAGCGCCATGAGTTGAAGTTGTGCGCTTTGGCGTTGTTCGTCAAGAAAGGCTCGGACGACTGCTGCCTCAAGATCGAAATGCGGATCCATGGGGATCACATGGACAAGGTGGAGCTGTGCCTCACAGGCTTTGGCCCATTCCACGGCATACTGGAGAGCCTGATGAGAGGCGTGAGAGAAATCTACTCCGCACACAATCCGATCAATCAACAGGGCCATACTCTACCCTACGAAAACGCTGGCCGCGGAATCCTCTCAGCATGTGAAAACTAGGGGGCCCTTCCTCCTGCTTCTCAAGTGGAAATACGCTCATTTTCTCTAATCTAAAACTCGACCTTACCAAAGCCCCTTGCCTGTTCAGACCGCTCCAACAGTCAGCAACAGAATTTCTCCGGTCATCTCTGGATGAATGGAGCATTGAAATTTGTAACGTCCTGGTTTATCGATCGTGAATCGAATTTCCACTTCTGCGCCAGGGTCCAGAAATACCCCGCCGATTCCTCGTCCGTAGGTGCTGGTGTCCAAGGTCTCCACACGCGTATACGTACCCTCAAACATGGAAGATCCAAAATCATGGCGGACTTCATCTTCATTTTTGATATGAATCACGGTAGGGAGATGAAGTTGAAGCGGCATCTGTGTGGTTTCAAATGTAAAGTTGCGGATGGTCACCATCACCTGCTGTTCGGGTTGCGCACCGGCTGAAGCCAACAGACCCGCCACCAGGCAGACAGTCCAGACTGCCCATAATACGCCTCTCCGCCACCAGTTATGTGGCTTCCCTCGTGTCCGTCGCATGTTCATCACCATGGTGTATCTCCTCTCTCCCAAGCGTGAGACTAGCGTGTTTCCTCTCTCACTACTGCCTTGTGGCGGGATTCATACGTCTATGACCTTCTTCTTAAGAAGACTGTGTCATCACCTCCTTTCCGAGATCTAGTTTATCCCCTTCGCAGGAAAACCGGCCTCCTTTATCCCTGCCCATCGGTATTCGTTATTCGGTTCCCCCTCTTCTCCTCGCCCATCTCCCACGATCTCCGGGGACCACCATATTCCAAGCTTTATGCAACCTTCACTTCGATACTTTTGGGCTTGGCCTTCGCCGACTTGGGTATATGAACTCTGAGAATCCCATTCTTGCATTCGGCTGAGACATTTTCACAATCGGCATCGTCAGGTATCGTAAAGCTCCGGGCAAAACTTCCATATGCCCGCTCAATGCGATGATACTTTTTGTGATGTTCCTCCTTTTCGTGCTTTCGCTCTCCTGTGATGGTGAGAACATTGTCCTGCACACTCACTTTGATGTCCTCCTTCCGGACTTCAGGGACTTCCGCCTTAATGAGATATTCTTTATCATCCTCGCTAATGTCCACTAGCGGAGCCCAGTCCGCCACGGTTAAGGTCTCACGACCTCCTGCTTCTTTGCGAACCGGTGCTCGCCCGAACAAAGTGGAAAGCCGTTGTTGTAACTCCTCGAGTTCTTTAAAAGGATCCCACCTTGTAAGCGTGTCCATTGTGGCACCTCCTTTCGTACACTCCCTAGCTCCACCTCTCTGCCATACTTCTCTTTGTTCTGAGTTCTGAACTCCAGCAATGACCGTGCCAATCCCGCTCCCGATGGCCCCACAGAATACCTGAACAATTCAAGGCGTTTTTTCGCGCCATCAACTCAGATCCACTAAAAGCTGTAGCTCAAGGCATCATTGTCGTTCACGCTCGCTGTTGCAGAATACTACAGACTCCCTCTTCCTCTAAGTCTCTCCGCATGCCTTTCGAACAAGACTTCACCAGGACAAATGCTCTTCATAGTTGGAGATTTCCACTCAACCAGGTACCGACTTGCCAAAACGGAAGGGGACCCCACTTCACTAGGGGACGATCACATGCTGCTGGGAGTCGCTGGCGGTGTTCCGCCGAGATGATTCGCGGCAATCCATGCCCATGCCTCTTGGGCGGTTTCGGCATAATGAAACAGTTTCAAGTCGTTTTTGTGGATCAGTCCAGTCTCCACAAGCAAATTCCAATTGATAAGCGCTTCCCAAAAGGCACGGCCTACCAGTACCACACTAATCCCCTGCACCTTTCGCGTTTGAAGAAGCGTGAGGGTTTCAAATAATTCATCGAGCGTCCCAAACCCTCCAGGAAATGCTACCAAGGCCTTGGCACGCAAAAGGAAGTGCATTTTGCGCAAGGCAAAGTAGCGAAATTGAAAGCAGAGAGTTGGGGTAATATAGGGATTGGGAACCTGTTCGTGTGGAAGAGCAATGTTAAAACCCATGGACTTGGCCCCGACATCTGCAGCCCCCCGATTGGCCGCTTCCATAATCCCTGGTCCACCCCCGGTCACCACGACATATTCGCACTGTCCGCCGGTTTGGCATTGCAATGAGACCAACTTGGCAAACTCCCGGGCCTCGTCATAATACCTCGCCAACTCTTGCTGCCGTCGAGCCATCGCCAGAGCTTGTTGTCGGTGTGGATCTGTCGGATGAGCCTGTACTGCTTGCTCGGCGAGTCTCACCCGCTTTTCCGCCTCGGCAGGTTCCACCAAGCGCGCACTTCCAAACACCACGATAGTGGAGCGGATACCTTCGTCCTGCTGCAAGAGCTCGGCTTTCACCCACTCCAACTGTAACCGGATGGCTCGGAGTTCATCGCGAGACAGAAATTGTAAGTCTTGATCAGCGCGTCGATACGAATCGGGTCTCATCGTGTTCTCAGCAGGATTTTCGTAAGCCATCCTTCCTGCAGTCTCCAATTTGGCTTTCAGTCCCCGTGTGGCGCCGTGTTGTGATCAATGGCGAGATCGCTGTTGGGAGAGACGATCACGGACAACCAAGACAGGGCAGGGGGCATGGTGCACCAGTGTATGGGAGACACTTCCTAAGAGAAACCGCGTCAGACCCTTTCGCCCATGGGAGCCTACCAGAAGAAGGTCTGGCTTGCTAGCGCGAGCTTGTTCCAGAATAGCAAAGGCGGGATCACCAAGCCCTACGACAGTTGCGGTGGTAAAGTGGTGATCCTGAAGCCGGCGGGCCAAGGTATCTATCATATTCTGAGCATGCTCCAAGGCACGCTCTTCCAACAATCGGCTCTGCTGAAAAGTTATAGGCCAGGGAAGTTGAGGCTGAGGCCAGACAGTCATGACCGTCACCTTGGGACGTGTCCGGAAGGGGAGTTTGGTAAGAACCCCAAAGATGCGCGAGGCATCCTCTTCTCCTTCGACCGGGATCAACACATGTTGAAGCGTCTGCAAGGGAGTCCGAATCACCCATGTCGAGCACGGAGCGTGGAGCAACACCCGATGCGAGACGCTGCCGAGCAAGAGTTCCTGAACAGGACCCAAGCCCCGTGCCCCCAAAACTACCAAGTCGGCATGACCAGCCTGAGCCGTTTCCAAAATGACTTCCGACGGATGTCCGATTTCATGGATTCGATGAATGGGACCGATATCTTGCGGCAGGAGCCCCATTGCTTGGTCAAGCCACGCTTCACCCTTCTTAGTGAGTTCGTCGCGAACCTCACTCAAGACGCGATCTCGCAACTCCGGCGTGATCATAGGATGATCCAAGTCTGGAAGGGCAAGCGCATGGACCAAGATCACTTCTTCACATGATCTGAAATGGCCGACAGCTTGCACGGCATAGGTCGATTGGGGTGATCCGTCAATAGCAATCAGGATACGCATGGGCGGCTCCTTGAGTAGAGGGTGAGAAGGTACCAGTGACCATCAAGAGAATGATGTTGTCAGCCAAAACTAAGCAAGTCCAGTGCCCTTCATTCTAGACATTGATATGTAAAAACTAAAATTTCCGTTGACGGACGACAGTGTCAGAATCAATCAGGAGGCTGACATTGTCAAGGCAGCACCCTGAGGTCAGGCCCGCACTCGTTGGGGGCATCCAGAACGTTTCGCATCGGCTGGATTCCCGCTTGCGCGGGAATGACGTAATCTCAAGTCCCCTTCTTGTTCTGGTTTCTCCTTGTCAAGACTCGTTCAGGCATTGTCTAAGAGGTGAAAGCCTAGTTTCTACAATTGATAACTAGACACATAACCCCTCACGAGCGGAACAGGGCACCACCTTAGCCCTTTTCCCTTGCTAAAACTAAGACTCTCTCGCCAGTCTGCGTGCGGCTCTCCGCTGAATCTAACTATTCACGCGGTCGGTGAACTTCAGATACACCCGTATTGTGGCATCATGCCACAATACGGTACCATTTTCTCCACAGTTTTTGGTAGACTCTGTTGAACTACATAATAGTTTTGTCGTGCTATCTCTGCACGTCCTAAGAACCCACAGGTGCTAACATGTCAGAACCGGTCAAACATTCCATCTTGGTCGTGGACGACGACCCAGAAATGCGTGAGCTCTTACGAGACATTCTGGTCGACCACCAATATCACGTGACTCTTGCCAAAGACGGCCGTGAGGCTTTGGAGTTGTTAAGCGGGGGTGAGTTCCTCGTCGTGTTGACCGATCTTCGGATGAAAGGGATGGAAGGCCTGGAATTGCTGCATGAAGTCGTACAGCGGTTTCCTGTCTGTAACGTAATCATCATGACCGCTTTTGGCTCCGTCGAAACCGCCGTGGAAGCCATGAAACAAGGCGCCTTCGACTATTTGACCAAGCCCATCAAGACGAATGAACTGGTGATCACCATCGACAAGGCTGTCCGGGAGGCCTTACTCCGCAACGAGGTGGCTCAACTTCGTCGAACAGTCAAGCAAGTCTATGCCTTCGATCAGATTCTGGGAAAGAGCAAGCCCATGCAGGAAGTGTTCGATCTTATTCGCCGGGTGGCAGATTCCCAGGCCAACATCCTCATTACAGGCGAAAGCGGTACAGGGAAAGAATTAGTCGCTAAGGCCATACACTTCAACAGTAGTCGCCGAGAGGCCCCCTTTGTCCCCATCAATTGCGCTGCTATCCCGGAACTGCTGCTCGAAAGCGAGCTGTTTGGTCATGTCAAAGGGGCATTTACCGACGCAAGAACCGATAAACGCGGTCTGTTCGAAGAAGCACACAGGGGGACGTTGTTCTTGGATGAAATCAGTGAATTACCGCTCATGCTTCAGGCCAAGCTTCTTCGCGCCGTTCAATCCCGAGAAATCCGCAGGGTGGGCGCTACAAGATCGGTGGCCGTGGATGTGCGAATCATTGCCGCGACTAACGTCCTCCTCGCTGAAGAGGTCAAGGCGAAACGGTTTCGCGAAGATCTCTATTATCGCCTCAACGTGATCGAGATTCACCTGCCCCCGCTGCGCGAGCGAAAAGAGGATATTCCACTTCTCGCCTCCATGCTGCTTGAGAAATCCCCCGTAGCCCAAGCCAAACATCTCAAGGGAATCAAGGAGTCGGCCTTGGGGTTGTTGATGGATTACGAATGGCCCGGAAATGTTCGGGAGCTGGAAAACGTCATCGAACGTGCTGTCACACTCGCCCAGGGTGACTATATTACGGTCGATGAATTGCCTCCTGTACTTCGCGGCATTAGAGGCGATCGGCAATTAATCGAAGACGCTGCCGAACAGCTCCTTCCCCTCCATGCCATGGAACAACGCTATATTAAACGCATTCTCGAGAAGACAAAGGGCAACAAATTTCAGGCCGCCCAGGTATTGGGAATCGACCGAAAGACCCTCTATCGGAAGCTGAGTGAAATGGAGAGCCCTGACGAGGTGGTCAGGGACTAGAGTCAAGAGGAGAGATGAGTCAAGAGCCGACCGTTGACCAGTTGCAAGCCGAGCTAGCTGCTCTTCGCAGCGAGGTGGCCGAACTCCGCGCTGTCCATCAGCAACTTCCCCAACACCTCCATACGATTGAGTTGCAGCTTGCCGGGATCATCCATTCGGCGATGGATGCCATCATCACCATTGATGAAGACCAGCGCGTGGTCTTATTCAATACCGCAGCCGAACAGATGTTTGGCTATTCCAGGGATGAAGCCCTAGGACAGCCCCTCGATCAATTTCTTCCCGATCGGTTTCGCCAGGTCCATCGGGAGCACGTTCGGATGTTTGGTGAAACCCACATCACCAATCGACGAATGGGACGTTTAGGGGAAATCAGCGGTCTCCGGAAAAACGGCCAAGAATTTCCCATCGAGGCGGCTATTTCACAAGTGACTGTGGAGGGGAAAAAACTTTTCACGGTGGTCCTCCGGGATATTACCGAGCGAAAACGCGCCGAGCAGGAATTGGCGGAAAACCGGCGATTCCTCGCCACGCTGATTGGGAATCTTCCGGGCATGGTCTATCGGTGCAAGGGAACGCCCGAGTGGGTCATGGAATTTGTCAGTGATGGCGCCTTCACTCTTTGTGGATTTCGACCGGAGGAATTAGTCGGACGGACGGCTATTTCATTTCGACGGCAAGTGGTGCACCCTGATGATCGCGAGTACGTGTGGCGGACTATCAGTGATGCCATCCAGACACGAACTCCGTTCCAACTCGTCTATCGCATCAAAACGGCCCAGAACACCGAACGATGGGTTTGGGAACAGGGATGCGGCATCTTCTCACCAGATGGGGCCCTCGCGGCTATTGAGGGATTCATCACCGATATTACTGAACGGAAGAAGGCTGAGGATGCTCTTCAGGAAAGTTCACAACGCCTTGAGCTTGCCTTAAAAAATGCATCTCTCGGCTTGTGGGATTGGAACATCTCTCAGGGTCTGGTCGTCTTTGATCGGAATTGGCACGAGCTCCTCGGATATTCTCCAGGAGAATTGCCCTCGCACGTGGATGCATTCATCCAAGTGATCCATCCCGACGATCGAACCCGCGTCCATGCTGGCTTGACGCATGTGCTGGAATCCGATGCGTCTCATTATGACGTGGAATGCCGGGCAATGAAAAAGGATGGCTCCGTCATCTGGATTCACGCACGCGGTCGTGTGCTTGCTCGTGACGAGCGAGGAAATGCCCTGCGCCTCATGGGCACGATTCAGGACATCACGCCTCGCAAGTATATGGAGCACAAACTGCGAGAAAGCGAGACCCGATTCACTACCTTCATGAACAATTGCCCGGCTCTGGCCTGGATGAAAGGCTTCGATGGACGGTATGTCTACATCAACCATGCATTCGAGGAAGTCCTTCATCTCAGTGCGACCGACTGTCTGGGCAAAACGGATTTCGAACTCTGGCCACACGACATCGCCGAACAACTGCAGGCCACGGATCAAGCCGTCTTGGCCAGCCACAAACCTATGGAACGGGAAGAACGTCTTCCCTCCTGTGAGGGAGAACCGCACGAATGGCTCGTGCTGAAATTTCCAGTCCCTGTGGCTGGCGAGCAATATTTTCTCGGGGGCTTCGCTGTCGACATTACCCAGCGCAAGCGCCTGGAGGAACAACTTCAAAAAACTCAACGGCTGGCTGAGCTTGGCACGCTGGCCTCAGGCATGGCACATGAGATTGGCACGCCCATGAACGTTATTCTAGGGCGAGCCGAATTCTTGAAGCAAAAGGTGGCTGATCCAAAGATTAAAAAGGGGTTGGAGACTATCGTCACCCAGGTCGAACGGATCACCAAAATTATGAACCAACTGTTAAGTTTTGCCAGGCGCCGTCCGCTCGAACGGCGCCCTATTGATTTGGCAACCGTGATCCCCGGGATCTTGGATGTCATCCAGGAACGACTCAAACAGCATAGCATTCGCTTGGAAACTGACTTGCGCAATGCGGGGAGAAAGGTCTATGCCGACCCCGACCACATGACCCAAATGGTGCTGAATCTTGTCATCAATGCCATCCAGGCCATGCCCCAAGGGGGCACACTGCGCCTCCGCCTGGCTCCCACGAATTCCCACATTGAGCTGGCAATTGCAGATACCGGATGCGGGATTCCAGAAGAACATCGTTCGAAGCTGTTCGATCCATTCTTTACCACGAAACCGCCAGGGGAAGGCACGGGACTCGGACTGACCGTCGTCCACGGCATCGTACAAGAACATGACGGGCGCATTGAAGTCGAGAGCACTATTGGGAAAGGCACGACTTTTCGCATCTTTCTCCCCGCTCTTTGAAAAAAGCGGAAGTCTCATTCCCTAGGACGACAGAAGCACGCCCTCCCGCTGGGATTCAATCAACCAATATGACTCGCCCTCGTTCGAACGACTCACAGGACTATTTGATCGCAATCTTGCGAACCGGCGG
This sequence comes from Nitrospirota bacterium, assembly GCA_003696975.1. Lineage (GTDB taxonomy): Bacteria > Nitrospirota > Nitrospiria > Nitrospirales > UBA8639 > J031. The sequence goes on from RFGT01000193.1 coordinate 19,064, forward strand.
CTTGGCGTTAGGATTTTTGCCCACGGTGATCGTGAGTACACCATTTTTAAACTTCGCTTCCACTTTGTCTTCGTCCGCATCAGTGGGCAGGGAGATCACCCGCTGAAACGCCCCGTACGAACGCTCCACACGATGATATTGTTCATCACTTTCCTCTTTTTCGTAGCGCTTTTCCCCGCGAATGGTCAGCGTCCCTTCGGCCAGGGTGATGTCAATATCTTTTTCGTCTACCCCAGGAACTTCCACAGTGATCGTGTACTGCTTCTTACTCTCAGCAATATCGACACGCGGTAGGATGAGCCCGCCAATTGTCGGAGGTTCATCAAGCCGACGAAACGGCGAAAACGGAAACCCTCGGAAAAACTCGTCGAATAGTTGATCGATTTGCTGGTGCAGGCGAACAACCGGATTCTCCCTCATCGGTGTAAGCGCTTGACTGCGAACTTGTTGCGCACTTTCTTCTTCTTTTTTGAACCAATTCCACGGGGTGAAAATGTTTTTCAATTCCATAGTGGCTCTCCTCCCTTCATGGTTGATGGTTTTTCTTGTGGCTGCCTCTCTCCCTCTATGTGTCAATATGCGAAAGGCTTAGGGGACTTAACTTGTGTCAACCATTTGAAGTGTCACGGTCGTGTGATATCGCTGGCCGTCTCGTTCATATTCCACCACGACCTGATCCCCCGCCCGATGCTGATCCAAGACATCCAGGATATCATCGACGGTCCGAATGGGATGTCCATCAACTTGCTTGATGATATCCCCAAGTCGGATACCTCCTCCCAAGCTCTGGAGAGTCCCGCGAAGTCCGGCTTGGGCCGCAGGACCATCTGGCATAAGTTGGGCAATGACCAACCCCTCAATCCCCCATGAGGCGGAGATCTGTTGGGGAATAAATCGGACTCCCAATGAGGGCCGCATAATTCGACCATATTGAATCAGTTGTGGCACCACTCGATTGACGATATCTACAGGGACTGCAAATCCGATCCCGGCGAAGACTCCGCTCGGACTGATAATTTGGGTATTGACACCAATGAGACGTCCAAAGGAATCCAGCAAGGGCCCGCCGGAATTGCCGGGATTGATGGCTGCGTCGGTTTGGATCACTCCCCGAATGGTACGGCCTGTCATGGATTCAATCGTTCGGCCTACCGCGCTGACAATCCCCGTGGTCAAGGTATGATCAAGGCCAAAGGGATTCCCAATGGCCAACACCTTTTGGCCAACTTGCAGGTCCTTCGAGCGCCCAATCGGAACGGGCACAAGCTTATCTTTGGGAGCATCCACGTGGAGCACGGCAAGATCATAGTCAGGCGCCACCCCCACCACTTGAGCAGGATAAGAGTTTTGATCAGCTAAAACCACTCGAATTTGGTCGGCATCGTAGATGACGTGAAAATTTGTGATGATATGACCGGAGGTGTTCCACACAAAACCCGAGCCATTGCCCTGCGGAACCTCGAAGAGATTAAGGGACCACGGATCCCGCTGAATGGCTGTATTTTCAATAAAGACCACTGATTGCGCCACTCGCTTGAAGACTTTGATTGTGGCCTGTTCTTCGGCACTCAATGGACCTGGTAATGGGGTAACAGTCCGGGGCTTCACCTCCGGACCGGAATACTGTGGCCCTAACGGTTGTCCCCAATCAGGCTCCAGTGAAATAACGGCAAGAATTGCCGCACACAAAACAAGCAGAATAACTCCTATCCCTTTGGCATATGCCAAGTTCCGCATTGTGTCTTTCCCTCATGGGATCTTAGCGTTGATATCTTCGGCCATTTTTCTCCCCAAGGAAGGTAAGGCGGAATTGGCAAGAGTCAACTTGAAGATAGAAAAAAATGGGAATCACGAGCCCTTCACGGCCCATGTGGTTCCTTCAACTCATCAAGCGCTCTCCAAGCATTCTCCATACCTTGACCTCCAGGTGATTGATCCTTATCTCAACAAAGCAACACATAATTTTTTTTCATGAGGGTGCTATGGCAGAGGAAGTAGCAGAAACTCTTGTCGTTATCGTCTTGATCCTCTGGATTCTTGGTGCATGGAAGAGTTACAAAGAGGAATCATCGCGCTAGAGGCGCAAGGAATAAGGATAGACCAGCAGAAATCTCTCCCAGGGGATACCTCAAGAAAGTTTCCTCTGCAGCGTGAGCGAACGAGATGCCAGCGACAGATTATTACGAGATTCTAGGAGTGCCGAGGACCGCATCACAAGAAGAGATCAAACGCGCCTACCGGCGTCTTGCTCGCCAATATCATCCCGATCTTCATCCCAATTCCAAAAAGGCTGAGATGGAGCAACGATTCAAGGCCCTTAATGAGGCCTACGAAGTCTTAAAAGATCCAGAAACCCGCAAGAAATATGATCAGTATGGGCCAAACTGGAAAGAGGCCGAAGCCTATGAACGCGCGCGAGCCCAGGCTGGAGCCGGAGGACGCGACTGGACCACCACCTTCACGGAAGGTAGAGCCGCACAGTTTGAAGATTTGTTTGAAGAACTTTTTGGAGCACGAGGAGCGTGGGGGACATCATTCCGCGGCTTTACGATGCCTGGCGCCGACCTTGAAACCTCGGTGGAACTCTCGCTGCGTGAAGTCCTCACTGGAACCACTCGCCGTCTGACCCTCACTGAAGAGATGCCCTGCGAAACCTGCCGAGGGAGTGGACAGGTGCAGCGTGCAGTTTGTCCAACCTGTCGAGGCCATGGTGTCAGGCCTGAGTCCAAGACCATCGACATTCGTATTCCCCCAGGCGTGCGACATGGTGAACGCCTCAGAGTGGCTGGGAAAGGCGCAGCAGGGCGACATGGAGGCCCGCGCGGGGATTTGTTTTTATTCATCAGCCTCAAACCCCACCCCGTGTTTCATCGCGAAGGCCAGCATATCTCTGTACGACTCCCAGTCTGGCCATGGGAAGCTGCCTTGGGGGCTGAGGTCACAGTCCCCACACTTGAAGGGCCAGTACGCATGAAAGTTCCACCGGGCAGCACCTCCGGGCGAACCCTTCGTTTGAAGGGTAAAGGACTCCCTGACCGTGCCGGACGCCGAGGTGATCAGTATGTCAAACTGGAGGTGACCCTTCCCACTTCCCTGACAGAAGAAGAACAGCGGCTGTATGCCCAACTAGCCAAGATTGCTCATCCGGATCCCAGGCAGACGTTGTTGCGTGAGGCAGAAGCATGAGTCAGGACTCTGATATTGAATTCGTCCAAGCTACATTCTTTGCCAAGGAATGGGTGGAAGAAGAGGAACTATGCATGCGACTGGGGATTGGGTATGATGTTCTCCAGACCTGCCTCCAGTGGGACATCATCACGCCTCCAATACATAACGAAAAAGGAGTTCCTCTGTACCATGAGACCGCTGTCGATCGACTGAGCCGCGGTCTGCGATTACATCGCGACCTTGGAGTTAACTGGGCAGGAATCGCCATTATCTTGGATCTCCTCGACCAACTTGAAGTCATGGAGCGTCGGATTCGTGAACAAACTGGCCAACCCGAATGGTGACCCACACACAGCGCGATTCCTCGACACTAATACGTACGGTATGAAACACACAGTGAAAAGGAGAGGCTAGGCCGTGAAAGCCATGATATTAGAACAGACGGCTGATATCGCCACCAACCCCCTTCGCTTGGCCGAACTCCCCCCTCCGCAACCAGGTCCTCATCAGGTCCGAGTTCAGGTCCAAGCCTGTGGAATTTGTCGCACAGATCTTCACATTATTGAAGGAGAACTCCCTGCGGTCAAGCGTCCTCTCATCCCTGGCCACCAGATTATCGGCATTGTGGATCGGGTGGGACAAGAAGTCCAAACCGTTAGAGAAGGCGATCGGGTTGGCATCGCGTGGCTTCAAGACACCTGTGGCCAATGCGAGTTTTGCCGCAGCGGGAGAGAAAACTTGTGCGCTCAAGCCGTCTTTTCCGGCTATCATGTCCATGGAGGCTACGCTGAATATGCCGTAGCTTCGGAAACGTTTGTCTATCCCATTCCGTCCTGTTTCACGAGCCAGGAAGCTGCCCCTCTTTTATGTGCAGGAATTATCGGGTACCGGGCTCTTCGGCGGAGTCATGTTAAGCCTGGACAGCGGCTAGGGTTGTATGGATTCGGTGCTTCGGCCCATATTACCATTCAAGTCGCCCGTCACTGGGGGTGCTCAGTGTATGTCTGTTCGCTTCGTGAGGAACATCGAGCCCTCGCGAAAGAACTTGGAGCCGTCTGGGTTGGAGGTGCAACTGAGTCACCTCCTGAGAAGCTTCACGGAGCCATTATTTTTGCTCCCGCAGGCGACCTTGTCCCTGTGGCCCTTGAGGCCTTAGAAAAAGGGGGGACTCTGGCATTGGCTGGCATCTACATGACCGCAATTCCCCCGCTGAATTATGCGCGCCATTTGTTCCATGAACGCACGCTTCAAAGCGTCACAGCGAATACCAAACAGGACGGGCTTGAGCTTCTTCAAGAAGCCGCTTCCATTCCCATCCGACCCCATACAGAAACGTTTACCCTTGAGTCGGCGAACGAGGCTTTGCAGCACCTGAAACAGGGAAAGATCAAAGGGTCCGGCGTATTGACAATTTCCTAAAAAACCGTTTCAGCAACAGGGGACGAACCGTTGTAGGAGTGCAACCTGTGGGGGAGGGATTCACACCATCGTCTGTTCACACGACTACCATTTCCCTGGGGACATGTTATGCCCTCTTCGTCTATGACGTAGGAGCGGGGATTGATCTCAATGAAGCGGACAAACGCATTCTTTTCACGAAGGAACGCGGCCGCATTCGTCGCACCCGCTCAGCGCCCTATTACTTTGATTATCATCCGCCGCCACTGCGTATCATTCAGGACATCGAACAGCTGACTATTACCTCGCGTTCTCTGGTCCCAACGGCAGAACTCGTCTTGTACGATTTTGGAGCGGTATCCGTTATTTTTCGGCTCCCCCTTCAAGGTCCCATCACAGAGCTTCTTCCACTAAGCGAGGTGCTCTATGAAAATGCATCGCTTTTACATTACTCGCGTCGCCTTGTCGAAACTCTTCTCAGAACTATTGAAGGGGCCGTGGAAAAGGCCTGCGTGTCCTCCTTCGTTGAAGATTATACGATCTTTCACATTGAAGAGTTTCTCCCAGCCTTGAAGGTGAATGACCTCCTCTATGAACATGGCCAGGAAATCGCTCAAAGCTTACGCTGTGAGCATGAACGGCTGTCAGAACAAGAGGTGCGAGACGCCCTTTCTCAGCACATTTCTTTTGGACCAGATGATTTGACGATTGTTGATTGGAATGCGGCCCTGGTTGTAGGGTCGGAGATGGAAGATGTTCTGGCGGTATTGGAGTTCGCCAATGTAGAATTGCTCGAACGCCGGCTTCTCGATGATCAACTCGATACGGCACTCGATGAAGCCTATGACACGCTCTCCAAACAACCTATTGAATTTTTCCGGTGGCCAGGGTCCATACAAGCTGAACTTCGCCGTATGGCTCAACTCCAAGTCGATAGTGCGATATTATTTGAACGGGTAACTAATACGCTCAAATTGCTTGGCGATCAATATCTTGCCCGCCTCTATCGGCTCACATCTCAACGTTTTCATCTGCACGCTTGGGACACAGCCATCAGTCGAAAACTTCACACCCTTGATAGCCTAGCCACCAAACTAGCCGAGCACACCACCAACCGCCGGCTTGAGATCCTTGAATGGATCATCATCTTGCTCATTGCCCTCTCTCTACTTCTACCCTGGCTTCCGGGCTGGCCGCAGTAGAGGGCACCCGCTCTTCCCAAAAACACCACGGGCTTGGGGTGGTCGGCACCCCAAGCCCGTCGGCTCATGCCTCTCCGCGGCGCGGGCCCTTACAACCAGTTCACCCGCTCCGCCGGCCGAATGTAA
>RFGT01000194.1 GCA_003696975.1 Nitrospirota bacterium
CGTCCTGTGTTTGCGCAAGCAACGAAGGGCCATTGTCTAAAAAAAGCGCAATGAGTTCCGCGAGCAACTCCTGATCTCCATCGGCTTGACGGAGTGCTGCTTCCTGATCCCATATATGGGGTGCCACCGTAGGAGCCTGGTCGTTTCTTTCACCCCGACACGTATTTTCTGGTTTATCTTCTGACTGACCTCCCCGCCTTTGAGGTCTGGTATCTACCGGGGAGGGGGATAAGATCATTTCCTGATCGAACATCTTTGAGGGGAGCCATCGGGCTAAAACCTGAAACAGTCTTTCAGCCTGAATGGGTTTGGACAGGTAATCATCCATTCCCGCGGCTAGGCACAATTCCTGGTCCCCTGCCATCGCGTTAGCCGTCATAGCCACGATCGGCACATGGGGGCAAGAGGCATTTGATGTCTTGGAATCCCCTCCTTCTGCACGTAGAACCTCCTCGTGCTTTCGAATAGCTGCCGTGGCCTGCAATCCATCCATTTCCGGCATTTGCCAATCCATGAGGACCAGATCATAGTGATTATTCAAGACAGCCTTGACGGCCTCTTTGCCATTTGTCACTGTTTCTACCAAACAACCCGCCTTTTTCAACAGGCGTCCAATGATCTTTTGATTGACGGCGTTGTCTTCAACAACCAAGACACGACCCCGTATCTTCATCGGCATCGATGCGGTCTCCGGGGACTGCATCGTGGAAGGATCTATCGTTTCTTCTTCCTCAGGTTGTGCCTCGTTTTCCTGCAACCCGAAAACCGCAAGAAGCGCGGCGTAGAGTCGATTGTGCCGGATTGGTTTGGCCACGCATCTAATTCGTTCATTGAGAAGAGCCTTCACGTCCGGCTGGCACCGTCCAGCCCTGATCAAGAAAATCACGGGCAGATCGAGACAACAGGAATGAGCGCGTAATGTCTGGATGAAGGCCGGCACATCTAGGCCCGTCCCATGTATATCAAGGATGATCGCGTCGTAGGGAGATCGTTCATCGTGATTCAGCAGACGATGAGGTATCTGTGAAGGCTCGGTCACCTCCTCATAGAGGATACCGGCTTTTTGCAACATGTCTTCAAGCACCTTGCGTGTCAGGGCATAGTGCTCCAGCACAAGGACTCGCCGTCCCGCCAGATCCTGGCATGCATTCTGATGGTTCACCTGAGACTCGTCGGGCGGAGAAACCCGGTGGGCCTCCTGGATCGCAAACGGGATGCGTACCCAGAAGACACTCCCCTTGCCGGGCTCGCTTTCTAGGCCGATGGTCCCGCCCATCAACTCGGTCAATTGCTTGGAAATGGCCAAACCCAGGCCTGTGCCTCCATACTTGCGCGTCGTGGTCGTATCTGCCTGAGAGAAGGCTTGAAACAAGGTCCGTTGGACCTCTTGAGAGATCCCAATTCCGGTATCCCAAACAACAAACTCCAGCCAGACGCTTTGGTGGCTAGGGTTCTGTATGACAGAAGACGGAGAATCGGCACGTTGATGGGGTTCAGCTCCATTGATGGCCCTCACTTCAACGCCGACTTCCCCTTGATGGGTGAATTTCAACGCATTGCCAACCAAATTGGTGAGAATTTGGCGGACTCGGCCCGGGTCACCCAACAACAGGCAAGGAGTCGCCGGATCGATATATCCGGCGAGCTCCACCTGTTTGTCCGCGGCACCCACGGCGAAAAGCTCCAACACCTCTTCGAGCAGGGTATGCAGGTCGAAGGGGATGGATTCCAGCGCCAGTTTGCCTGCCTCGATCTTGGAAAAATCGAGAATGTCGTTGATGATGGTCAGCAAGCTTTCCGCTGACTTTTGGATGGTCTTGGCATCCTCGTATTGTTCGGAGGTGAGCGGGGTATCCAGCAGGAGGTTGGTAATGCCTAGAATACCGTTCAACGGCGTGCGGATTTCGTGGCTCATGGTAGCCAGGAACGCGGCTTTGGCACGGGTGGCGGCTTCGGCTTTGTTCAAGGCATCATCGAGCTCGGCATTTTTCTGCGCAAGCAGATCAACAAAAGCCCCGAGCTCCTCCGTGGCCCGCTTTCGCTCAGTAATATCCATGCCGTATCCCCGTACGATTCCCAAATTGAGCAGCGGGCAAAAGAGCCAGGTAAACTGCCTATCTCCCACATGCACTTCCACGTCTTCTTCGCTCGCCGCGAGAGTCAGGCAGCGCTTGACCAGATTCACCACATCATGGGGCAACGCCGCAGAAAAGCCGGCCGGTGCAAATCCGGCTCGTTCCATCAATCTGGTCATAGCAGGATTGGCATACAAGAGATTGGCATCCTGGTCCAATTCAACGATGGGGAACGGACTTTCTTCCGGGATGGAGGCCAGTCGCTGCAGATCTTCTTCCAAGTGGATCTGCGCGGCGAGATCACGCAATCCAACCACCACACCGGAGCACATCAATTCGGCCAACGGCACGGCTGTCATTTCCACTAAGCGAACCTCGCCGCTGCGACACATGATCGAGAGACGCGGTATCCGCAAAGAGCGTGCCGTCTCCAAGACTTCCTGAATAGGGCACAGCGGCTCGTCACATGCATCAGGGTGATACTCACACCTCGCCAAGGCATGAAAGGCTTGCCCCTTGGAAGTCGATTCGCTCCACCCTAAGAATCGAACGGCCTCCTGATTCAGGGAAACAATCGTTCCCTGCTGATCAAGAATCCAGACAGGCATAGCCAAGGCATTCAGGACGGCATACCGGAAGGTTTGCTCGGTTGCGAGCGCCTGTTCAAGCTGCTGTTTGGTCAGCTTCCCGGCTTTGGCTCGTGTCATCGGTTGCCTCGCTGGCTAGGGGGAACTACCATCCTACCGAGACCAGATAGGGCGCCACGCTAATCTTCTCATGCGCGGGATTGAGTAGAGCGCGAATCATCCGCGGCGGTTCGCCTGGAGAAGGACATGCCAGATCAACCACGAAGGGAACGGCGTAGGGGGCGCCGTGAGGATCCACAATGACTTTGACCGCCGGCTTCAACATCTCCGCGGCATTCACAAACACCACCACGCCTCGTTCGCCTGTTGACAGCTCAACTAGGCTGCCGACGGGATAGATCCCGATGCATTTAATCAGATAATTGACTTGCATCATGTCAAACTTTCCGGCCTGGGCCTCATGATACAAATCCCGCACGACGGCACCGGCAGGTCTGGGCAAGCCGGTTCGCCACCCGCTTGTTTCGGCGTCAAAATGATCAACGATAGCCAGCAGGATACCCATGGACGACAGAGCATCCTGTTTCATTCCCTTTGGATACCCTGAGCCGTCCAACCGCTCGTGATGCTCCATCACGCCCCGTTTGACTTCTTCCGAAAGTTCCTGAGCACTCTGCAAGGCCATTATGCCTAACTCGGGATGTTTTCGGATTAGACCTTCTTCAGCCGGCAGGCAGTTCCCTCGTTTGCGAACGACATTTCTGGGTAGTCGAATATACCCCACATCATGCAGCAATGCGCCGACAGCCACCTCTTCCAGCCTGGTCTTCTCCCAACCCAGCTCGATCGCGAGCATTAATGCAAAGGCGCACACATCGACTGCGTGACTGTAAAGATCCTTGTCCACTTCGCGGAGATTCTGAACCAACACCAATTGAGGAAGGGTGTGATGATCCGCGAGCACGTGGTGGACGATCCGGGTCGTCGCCTCGTGCAAGAGCGGATTATCGATAGGCGTTCCGGTGTGAATGCCCTCGAATATCTTGGTGATTGCTTGGATAGTATCTGCGCGGAGCAGCTTGGCGGCATGAATCGCTTCTCGTTTTGCGTCGGGCTTGTCTGGATCGTGGGATCTTTCTGGTCCATCAGAGACTTCTACGCAGAAATCAAGCTTCTGAGGATGAGAAACACGTGGCTCCACCGGAATGAAACAGGTGGATGCGGCCTTATCCTGTTCCGTTGCTGTTTCCCCCTGGTGCGTATCCAGACGTTCTTCTGAGAAATCTAGTTGTGCTCCATCCTCTGAGGGGTGAGAAAGAATACCTGACTCGTCCGGCGAATTTTCGAGTTCCGGGCCCTCGGGGCTGAGTCCGCGGCTTACATCGATGACGACTTCTTGAACCCCCGCGTGCTTGAGAGCCTGAATTTCTTGCTCGCTTTTGATGAGACGCTTGTGGCGCAGGAAAGGCGTCTGCCACCAACTGCGGTCCACCTCAACAAGGAACATTCCTGGCTTGAGCTGATCGAGGCTGATGCGTTTTTTCATGTAGGAAAGCTAGCCTACGAGATGGTTGTTGCCTGCAAGCGGACCACAGAAAAACACCTTTAAACAGAGAAGGGGAGGCCTTCTCAAAAGACGGTTCCCCCTTCTCTCCGGCTTCCGTTGGCACCGCACGCGACGGCTCGGTCATGATCGAGCGCACGCCGCCGGGGACTCATGGCCCATCAAGGCTTCATCAAGCTTAGCAAAGACCGGAATCATCTTGGGAATGTTGGCAAGGTCGAGAATTTGGCGGACATACGTCTGCGGTTGCGCCAGACTGATACGCCCTTGCCTCAATTTGAAATTCTGATGGGCTACAACAAGGAGCCCCAACGCCGAACTGTCGATAAAGGTCACCTTATCCAGGTTCAACACAACATGGCGCACTCCATTTTGCTGCAACCGTTCCATGGTGTCCTTGAACTCGCGCCGTGAGCTGAAATCAAATCGTCCTTCGAGATCGACCACGGTTAACCCATTTACTTCACGCTCTGTGACTTGCATAAAACCCTCCTTCCTGACCCCCCTGAATGAAGCCTGCTGATCCTTCCTCGTGTGGCCACGTTTCTTAGGAGAAGCAGGCTCCTCCGTCAAACAATTGATAGGCTATCCCCAACTTGTTCCTGTTATTGCGTGTTTTCGGTGTTCCCCGCGAGAACCTTGATGCTCGGTCCTCTGTCATTGGCTGGGGACGAACAATTCACAATCGAGCGCATCCCTGTTCATTCGCGTGTATCGGTTCGGTCACATCGCTTTCACCGCGTGGAGCAGGACTGCGGCTACTTCGTGAAGAGGCACGATCTTGTCCACCCCTCCGGCCTTGATCGCCTCCTTGGGCATCCC
>RFGT01000195.1 GCA_003696975.1 Nitrospirota bacterium
CATCTTCCACAATCAAGACTCCACCTCGGGAGGAGCATCCCCCAAAGAATGCGGCAGTTCTTATTCTGAAACTTGGTATGGGTTGGTGGCTGGTCATTGGCTGTATTTCCTTCTTTGAAGTGTGTGATTGATCCCCTCCCGCCTTTGTGAAAGTCACGCTATCGCATCAACCTCTTTCTGCTCGCCCTTTCACGCCGATCGATCCCCTTCTTCTGACTCGACCATCATCTCTCTAGTTATGATGGATATACGGTGTTTTACTTATATCAAGAGAGAAGATTAGGTCTATTTGTTAAATGTTAAATAGCCCTGCAAGATCCATGCGCGTTGCTTCACCTTACGTGGGATTCTCTCTGTGCCAATTTCCTGCATTTCACTCTTTCAAGGATGTGTCTACATTTCACAAGCCATCCACGAGCCGTTCCACTGTTTCACCCATCTGTGACCAGCGCGTAGACGCCTTCACTACTACAAATCACGCCAAGTCGTGATGGTGTCACACCACGTATCCTTTTGGGCATTGTGCGTATCCGTTGAGATACCAGAGAAGCAACAGGATTGTGCTACCTCCTATGTCCGTGGATTCTGAAAACCCCTGTGATCTTTAAGTGTTACACTACATATACGACATATACGGCACTCCTGTTCATGTACGGTTTTACCTGGCACCGTCCTTGCCTTGAGTCAGACTCGTCGCAATCTTTAGCGGCAATCGACTTATGATGAAAGCCAGACGATTAATTACTCATTCCTACTGATCAAGGTGTTCCCATGAGTTTCTATTCAACCTGCGAGAGGCCAGCCCACATTTTGGCCGTGGACGACAATCCGGATGTTGGGCTAGGGATCAAGGATTTACTGGAACTCGAAGGCCATACTGTGGAGGTGGTTGGGACAGGAGAAGAAGCCTTGCAGCGCATCCACGCCACTCCCTGCGACGTTGTAATCTTGGATATTTGTTTACCCGATCAAGACGGACTTTCACTTCTGCATAGCATTGTGCAAACCCAGCCAAGCCTTCCGGTCATCCTACTCACAGCCTTACATGCGCTCGACAGAAAAACGGGCCCCCTTGAGCACCTGGGAGCCTTTGCATATATCACCAAACCCTATGACGGCAAACTACTCAAGACCATGGTTCGGCGTGCGCTGAATGCCAAAGCATTGGCCACTTCGGCTCAGCAGGCCCTGCAGACATTACACGCCAGTGAGGAACGCTTCCGCGCCGTTATCCAGGCGGCCACAGATGCCGTCGTCCTAGCTGATCACCAGGGCACGATCGTGTCCTGGAATCCTGCCGCACACCGGCTCTTTGGATACAGCGAAGAAGAGGTCTTGGGGAAACCTCTCCACATGATCATGCCGACCCGTTACCGTGAAGCCCATGAGAGAGGACTCCAGCGTGTCAGCGCCGGCGAAGCCTGTCACGTGATTGGGAAGGTGGTTGAACTGGAAGGATTAAGAAAGGATGGGACAGAATTCCCTCTTGAACTTTCCGTGAGCACGTGGAGAACGGAGACTGAGCGGTTTTTTTGCGGAATCATCCGTGACAGCACTCAGCGGAAACGCGCAGAAAGGGTTTTACGCGAAGCCAACGAACAATACCGTTGTCTTGTGGAAGGCGTCCATGCGATCCCCTGGGAAATGGACTATAGGACCGGTCGGATGACCTATATCGGGCCTCAGGCTATTTCCCTACTCGGTTATCCTGTCGAGCAGTGGTTTACCCCGCAGTTTTGGGAAACCCACCTCCATCCAGAGGATCGAACGCAAACAATCTCAACGTGCAAAGAGCGAGCGCGGCACGAGCGATGGTACCAACTGGAGTACCGGATGGTCGACGCCAAGGGTCAAGTCGTCTGGATCCAGGACTTCGTCAGCGTCACCCTGGATGCCGACGGACAGCCCTCCAAGCTGCACGGCTTAATGCTCGACATCACGGAAAGGAAGCATACCGAGGAATTTCTAAAGAAAACTCATGGACATATGGCCATTATTTTGGCGAACCTTCCCGTATCCATTTTTATTCTCAATCAGGATCATCGAATCGTCTATGCCAATGCCTCGGCCTGCCATAGCTTTCAACATACCGATGTTCCGCTGAGGGGCCAGCTCATCCACGAGTGTCTTCCCTTAGCCGCTACCCAGTGGAATCGCTTGGTGGCTCGCGTATTTCTCGATGCCACACCGTCGTCTTCTCAAGAAGACGAGTTCGAGATCGAACAGCGAAGTTTCCGCTACTGCCTGTTCCCCTTGCCAACTTCACCGAACAGCAAGGAGGACCAGCAATTCGGCCGATTCGGGGTCATGGCTTGGGACATCACCGAGAAAAAGCAATTACAAGAGCAGCTCATCCAAACGGAAAAACTGTCCAGTTTGGGCACGCTTATCTCAGGCATGGCGCATGAAATCAGCAATCCAATGCAAGCTGTTGTCGGCATCAGCGAATTGCTGGCGGAGGAGTCAGATCCCGACAACATCCAAGAATTGACTACCGACCTTCGGCGAGCTGCCTTGCATATCTCCGCTATTCTAAGAGACTTTATGGCCTACGCCCGACCGGGCTCACACGATCAAGATGGCTTGACGGACATCAATGAACAACTCCGCCGCGCCGCAAAAATGGTAAAGCGGAGCCCCTACTTTGGCCAAACCGAAGTGAAGGAACATTTCAAGCAGGTTCCACCTATCCAAGCCCGCTCCTCGGAAATCGAACAGATCTTTCTCAACCTGATGAGCAACGCCGTGCAAGCCATGAACAGTCATGGGGAACTTCACCTCAGTACCAGCGCGAATGAGCAGGGAATCACTGTTCAGATCAGGGATACCGGCGAGGGTATCCCCGAAACACTCATGACCAAGATTTTTGATCCCTTCTTTACCACGAAAAAACATGGTGTCGGCACAGGGCTCGGGCTGAGCATCGTTCAAAAGCTCATCTCAAAGTATGCGGGATCTCTTCAAATCACGAGTACCCAGGGGAAAGGGACAACCGCGACCATTGTCTTCCCCTACAAGAGAGCTTCCATCGAGTAAGAGACGTGAAACCCAAGGCAAGCCGCATCCTCTCCATCGCCTAATACTCTTGCATGGAGAGTTTGTGCTTCACGATCTATTCACGGACCAAGTTCTTCGATGACTGCGGCTGCCAGCAAGGGAAGGAGAATCTCATGATGTCCAATCAATGACAATCCGGTTCCCCCTTTTTGGGTGGGGCGCTTCACCACATTGGTCAGCGGCCGATAATGCGGGAGGAAATCCAAGTTTGCCGTGGTAATGCGTTTCAACGCTCGGCCAAGGTTTCGACTCAGTGTCACGGTCTTCAAGAAAACTTCCGGCAGCAGGACAGCCGACCCGACATTGAGATAGACCCCACCTTCCATGTGTGATACCACCGCGGCTAATTTTCGAAAGTCAATAAGCGATCCTGCCCCTAATGCGGCCCCATCCGCCGAAGGATGCATATGAATGATATCCGTTCCAATCGCCACATGCACGGTCACAGGAATGCCCAATTGAACACCGGCAGCCAGGATGCTTGTCCGGCGGTGAGGGAATTGAGAACCATGTGCCAGAATGTATCGCCCCACCGCCTCGCCAATTCCCCAGCCTTGCCGTACTCCTTCGCTGATGGCTTCGTTGAGCATCCGACCTGTTTCCTCGGCCATCCCAAACCGGCCTGAATCAATTTCCGCCTCCACTTCCTCAGACGTATGCCCCATGAAAGCCAGCTCAAAATCATGAATGACCACAGCCCCATTCATCGCCACCGCCGTCACAATCCTGCGTCGCATCAGGTCGACAAGCACCGGGTTCAGTCCGACTTTAGTGGGATGTGCACCCATTCCCAAGATAACCGGCCGCCCACGCCGTCGAGCCTGTACGATGGCCTTGACCAAGGCCCGAAAAGTTTTCACCGCCAGAATATCAGGTAACGACGCCAAGAAGGTGGAAAAGGCCCCGCCCTTTTGCCATGGCACAGCAAAGTCCTTGATCTTCACTTTGCTATGACGAGTCCGAAGGGAATACGTCTTCAGCCGGGAAAAATCCAGCGCCGGGATTGGAGGTGGGCTGGGGTCAGGACGTGGTGGCAAAGAGCTTCTCTTCGACGATTTCACACAGGACATGTCCCAAGGTGAGATGACATTCTTGAACCCGAGCAGTTACCGTGGAGGGCACAAGGAACGGATAGGCGACCATGCCCGCCAACTTGCCGCCATCGCGTCCTGTCCAGCCAACCGTAATCAATCCCAGCCGACTGGCTGCTTCCACACCCTTGAGCACATTCGGTGAGTTTCCGCTGGTACTGAGCGCAATCACAATATCGCCGGTTCGGCCGTGCGCCTCAATCTGCCTGGCAAATACCCTGGTATAGTCATAGTCGTTGGCCACACAGGTGACAGCCGCCATATCCGTGGTAAGCGCAAGCGCGGGCAAGGGAGGACGGTCTTGGTTATAGCGCCCTACGAACTCTGCCGCGATATGGGAGGCATCTGTTGCACTCCCGCCGTTTCCGAATAACAATAGCTTGTGTCCATCTCGAAAGGCTCGCGCCAGGAGTTCACCAAGCACTAAAATGGCTGGGGCATAGGTTTGGACAAAGCGGCGCTTGACCTCTCCACTTTCGTAAAAGCGGCTTGTGATGGTACCCTCATCCATGGGGCGGATTCTAGCGAGAGCCCGATGGAAAAACAACCAACAAATAACCGTCATACCGCGGTTGCACGCTCACAGAGAGGGTGATATAGTCGCCTATTGGTGAGTACGGCCTCTGCAAAAGCCCTTTTCATTGCTCTTGTTGACAGTCCTGCAGCTGCGGTGTGTGCCATCAATCGGCTCACTCCCGAGTTCTTGTGTTTTTTTCTCCCTGATTCTCGAAAGCCGATCATTGAATCCGAGGTTCAGCCGCACATTACTCAAATGCCCAAGCGTTGGGATTGGGTTCTTGTCCCCGATCCCCATAGTTTTCCATCTTCCTATCAAGCCGTGACCCCCAGTTTCCCGGAACTCTTGCAGGCTTGGCATATCCAGCCTGGAGAGCTCGTCGTGGATTTCTCCGACGCCACGCCAGCCATGGCTGCAGCAATGGCGTTGGTCAGCCGGCCTTTTTCCTCTCGCGTGGTGCAGCTCGGACCAACAGTGGAAGGTGAACCTATCACCGTGGGAAATCAGACTCGACGGTGGCAAGAAGGCAATCTCTGGAATGAGGAAGCTCTCCAGGTGAGACGAGAGGTGGCCGACGCCTTCAACCAGGGTGCCTATCGCAACGCCGCCCAGCGGTTTCGGCGCATTGAATCATTGATCAGCGGGGGGCAGAAGCCGTTCTATCACGCGCTGGCAGACTTGGCGGATGGCTATGATGCGTGGGAAAAATTTCAGTATCGTCCCGCCTGGGACAAGCTCAAAACCGCGCTCAAGGCCATTGAACTGGCGTCGGTCTGGGGTGGACCGCCTGGACTTCCCGCCACCTTGGCCACAGTGAAAGCGAATGTACGATTTCTGGAGAGTGTGGTGTTAGACGCCAGCGAGGTCAAACTGGCCGTCGCTCACGATCTATTGGCTCATGCCAAGCGCCGTGCCGAACGTGACCATGATCCCGAAGCGGCCATGCCTATTCTCCTGCGAGCGCTCGAAGCCTATGCGCAACATCAACTTTGGAAGCACTATCGTATCAAAACCTGGGACGTGCGCATCGACCAATTGCCGCAGGCCTTGCGT
Source organism: Nitrospirota bacterium (assembly GCA_003696975.1). Classification (GTDB taxonomy): domain Bacteria; phylum Nitrospirota; class Nitrospiria; order Nitrospirales; family UBA8639; genus J031. The sequence continues at coordinate 5,719 of RFGT01000195.1, forward strand.
GAGCCCTGTCGCACCTGCTTCCTCGATGATGTCGACGGAAGATACAAGCTCCCGCTGTATGCCCAATTTCGGGCACTGGCGGGATTAGGCGACCGCATGGGCCAGACCTTTTTGGCAGAGTGGGCCAAAATGAAACCGCTCCTCGATGCTGCACAACAGGGCGTGCTTGGGCATGGGTTCCAACCGGTCAAAGCTGAACGGTTTTCTCAGCTATACACCATCGTGTTGAAACTCGCCAATGTGCATGAGACCATACTTCCCGTCTTTCCCCGCCTTTCCCTGTAACGTGACCGTCTGGTCCCTATCTCGGGAGGACCTTGCACATGAAGGCCACTGCATCGAGAGAAAGAAGCGCGGTGGACCAGCTCTCGTGGGGTTCAACGGGGACGTTCTCGGAAAAGCCAGGCCCCATATAATCCCGCCACCGCAATCGTGACGAGTTCAATTGTTTGGAGCAATCGGCTAATCACCGCACCAGGCCGTGGAGGCGAGAGAATAAAATGAAACCCCAGATATTCCGGGGGGTCGCTAGGTGGTGCTTCCCATGGAGGAAATAACACGGCCAAAATGAGTAGGCCCACCATCAGATAGAGCACTCGCATGTTGAGCGTCTCGCGGGCGCGATCCTGCAAGGCATCAGCTAGGATGGGCTTGCCGCACGTGATGCAAAAGCGTGCGGTAGCCGACAATTCTTGCCCGCAACGCGGGCACCTCTTTACTCCCTGCACAATAACCCTCTGCTCAGTTCTATTGACACAATTTCTAGCCTACCACCCCCAGTACTTGCCTTTCTAGCCAGCAGGCGAGTGGGTTAATCCAAAGGCCCTTCCATTTTTTGACGCGGTGACTCAGAAAAAGGATGAGGGCTTGGCCATCTCCACAAAGGCCCTTTTGGTTGATCCAAGCCGCACGATGCCGACATCCTATAAGCTTCATCTTTGCCCTTCAATTGACAGAAATCTAAAGGCCTCCTTATACTCCAGTCTTACATTTTTTCTCACCTTGCCTCTCGACCCCATGGCCAATCCTTATCCAGTCTATCCCCAACATGCCACAGTCATCGGGGCCGGCGCCTGGGGGACGACTCTGGCCTGGTACCTCGCCCGGAAAGGGCTCCAGATCGCACTGTGGGCCTATGAAGCAGACGTCGCCGAGACTGTCAGACTCAAACGTGAAAATATCCGGTATCTCCCAGGTGTGACGTTACCTGATACTATCACGCCACACCATGACATGACTCGCGCGGTGGAGCAGGCCGAGTTTCTCGTCCTCGCCGTGCCTTCTCATGTCATGCGAGCCATCGTGCATCAACTCGCTGCCGCGCTCTCCCGCCCGCGACCCCTTATCCTGGCCACTAAGGGCATTGAAGAGGGATCTTTGAAATTGATGTCCCAAGTTGTGAGCGACATCCTCTCACCCGATTGGATTTCCAGGATACTGGTCCTAACAGGACCTAGCTTCGCCCGGGAGGTGTGCCAGAGCAAACCCACAACCATTCTATTGGCCGGAGTCGATCCCCAACTCACCGCCTTCATGCAGACCCTCTTTCTTTCACCCACCCTGCGGGTGTATACGGGATCAGACCTCATCGGCGCGCAATTGGGCGGGGCCTTGAAAAACGTGATTGCCATTGCCGCAGGACTCGTTGATGGTCTAGAACTTGGGTACAATGCTCGAGCAGCGTTGATTACCCGGGGACTGGCAGAGATGATCCGCCTGGGAAGAGCCCTGGGAGCCGAGGTCCATACCTTCTATGGTCTCTCCGGACTGGGAGATTTGATCTTGACCTGCACGGGTCCGCTTAGCCGGAATTATACCGTAGGGGTTCAACTCGGGAAGGGATCCCGACTTGATGAGATTCTCAGCACAATGGTCAGTGTGGCCGAGGGAATCCGCACAGCGCGGGCAGCGGTCGCACTGGCCAGAAACCATGCCGTGGAAATGCCCATCGTCGAAAACGTCGCGGCCGTGCTCTTCGAAGGCAAATCTCCCCATACCGCAGTCACAGAGTTGATGACTCGGGCCGCCAAAGCCGAATTCGACCTGCTGCACATGGAACACCTCTAGATCAGGGGACACGCTCTTCCTTGACGATGGATGCATCTCGACTGCGCCAACTTCTCCATCGCGTCCAGCGCGGCACAATAACCGTTGATGCCGCCATCGAGAAACTCCGCACACTCCCCTATGAAAATTTGGAATATGCGAAGGTGGATCACCATCGGCCACTTCGTCAGGGATTTCCCGAAGTCATCCTGTGCGAAGGAAAAACGACCGCGCACATCGTCGGGATCGCCACGGACCTGCTCAAAAAAGGGCACCCCATCCTGGCGACACGGGCTGACGCGAAGGCAGCCCGTGCATTGAAACGGGTCAGTCCCCAGGCCGTGTATCATCGAACGGGCCGTGTCGTGGTGATTCACTCGTCTCCACCCCCTCGGCAAGGGAACATTCTCGTGATCACGGCGGGAACCGCAGATCTCCCCGTGGCCGAAGAGGCCCGCATCACCGCGGAAACCATGGGAAGTGCCGTTCAGACCCTCTATGATGTCGGAGTGGCCGGCGTTCATCGCTTGCTGGACCACCTCGACCACCTTCGCCGCGCCCGGGTAGTTATCGTCATCGCTGGAATGGATGGCGTGTTGCCCAGTGTCGTGGGTGGTCTTGTCGATCGGCCTGTCATTGCCGTGCCCACGAGTCAAGGCTATGGCGCGCATTTTGGAGGGCTTGCCCCTTTATTGACGATGTTGAATGCCTGTGCGGGAGGAATCGGGGTGGTCAATATCGATAATGGATTTGGAGCCGCCTGCTTGGCCCACCGGATTAATGTGCTCCCTCCCGGCCAGAAAAGGACTCCTTCCTAAGGCGTCGGCTTCTCAGAAGTCACATCTCGCAGAGAATCTTTTCTCATCTCGGTCGACACATCCGGCTCTTCTTCGACCACTTCTTCGGGGCTCGTTTCGTCCGAGACAAACGGGATATGTTCCATGTGCGCTTGATTCGTGAGGTGTTCCTCCGGGGAAGAGACTTCAAGCGTTCCCCGAACGCGCAACGACACCATCTTGGTTCGCGGTCCGTCATAATGGTTGGAGAAAAGTTTTGCCCGTACCTCATAGTGATAGGTTCCGGCCGAGACAAACTGTCTCGTTTGATCCTTGCCATCCCACAGCAATGTGGTTTTGACTGTGCGGGGGCGAGTTTTTTTCGAGGAATCCGAAGAAACGGATAAAGGTTGCCGGTGAAACAAAAATCGGATGGATCGTTTCGAGGGAAAACTGATAAGCGATGAGACCTCCAGAATATCGCCATCCACAAGGTCTTTGGGGAGTTCCACCTCAACCGTGATCGTCAAGGGGTCTCTGCCGGGAGCAAAGGGCATAGGAGCCGTCGCGATGTCCACGATTTTCAAGGGCGGGGGCTTGAACCGCCGTCCCCGCTTTTTTGCATCGGCCACATCAACAACGATTCCCCCCAGCATAAGTCCCAGGCTCAACCATCCCATCAGCACCCAAGACCTCAATATTCCCGGATCCTGTCGTACTGATTGGTAGCCGCGCATCACCCTCATCTGGCCGAACTCCTCAACAGTGCGTGCGTTCTAAAACCCTGCGGGGAGTGGGACATCCTTTGTTTTCGGATACCATAGGGGCTAGGTTCAGTCAATGATCTATTTGCCGGCTAACTCGTTGCGGCTAGGGTGCTCTCCGCTTTTTTCCTCATCGCAATCCCGCTACAATAAATTTCTATGCATGGAATTTCTATGCGTGAAGTCTTAATACTGCGGACTCGACAACGCGAAGAGCTCATTGACATCACCAATCAAGTGGCTGCGGTTGTGGCCAAAAGTCGGGTGCGAAACGGCCTAGTGCACGTGTATGCCCAGGGAGCCACGGCGGCCATCATGATCCAGGAAAATTGGGATGAGAGCGTGCAACTCGACGTGGTGAACCTGCTGCGGAAACTCATCCCCCGTGGAGTATGGCTGCATGACGCACAGGATGGAAACGGGGACGCGCATTTGAAAGCTGGCCTGGTGGGCCCATCGGAAACCATTCCCGTGATCGATGGAAAACTTGGCCTTTCCACATGGCAGAATGTCTTCTTCTGCGAATTCGATGGCCCGCGTTCAGAGCGGCGGATTTTGTGCACCGTGATCGGGGACTGACGAAGAAGACGTCTCGTGCCGTCCGCGTTGAAGTCGCTCCATGAGCTGGCGGTCCAGCAAATGCTCGGGGAGTACATTGGCCAGCGCGGCAAATAGACTGTTTGCACACCCCGGGAAACGGTGTTCCCATTCGCGAAGCAGGGCTTTGACCTCCTGGCGCTTAAGATCAGCCTGCGACCCGCATAGACGACAAGGAATAATCGGGAAGCCTCGTAAGCTCGCGTACCGTGCTAAATCTTCCTCCTCCACATAAGCCAGCGGCCGAATTACCACATGTCGTCCATCGTCGGAGAGCAGCTTGGGCGGCATGGTGCGCAGCTTGCCGTTGAAAAAGAGGTTCAACACAAACGTTTCAATGAGATCATCTCGATGGTGGCCCAAGGCGATTTTGGTTGCGCCCAGCTCGTCGGCAAGCCGATAAAGATGCCCGCGCCGCAACCTCGAGCACAGCGAACACATCGTATCCCCCTCGGGGATCAGACGTTTCACGAGAGAATAGGTGTCGCGCCGTTCAATATGAAACGGAATGCCGCGGCGCGTGAGATAGTCCGGCAAGACGTGTTCAGGGAATCCCGGTTGTCCTTGGTCAAGATTCACCGCCACAAGATCAAAGTGAACAGGCGCACGTTTCCGGAGGACCAACAGAATATCGAGCAGGCCATAGCTGTCTTTCCCTCCGGATAGACACACCATGACCTTGTCACCATGCTCAATCATCGTGTAGTCGGCGATGGCTTGGCCGACTCGCCGACAAAGACGTGTCTGAAGCCCTTTTGCTTCCTCTGAAAGCCTTTCCATTGGCTCCGGCGGTGTTCGCCAATGCGAAGAATTCCTTGCCACCCCACACCTCTGCACTCAATCTAGCGCTTGTTTGCAGGGTACGGACAGAGGTCCTTAATAGGACAGATGTCGCAACGGGGAGACCGCGCCAGGCAGATGGTCCGACCATGGGCTTGGAGCAAGTGACAGAATCGCACTTTGCTGTCATCGGGAACCAGCGGCTGTAAGTCAAACTCGATCCTGTCCGGATCAGTTTCGTGCGTGAGGCCCAACCGCTGAGCGAGTCGAGCGACATGGCGATCCACTCCAATGGCGGGTTGTCCAAATGCGTTGCCTAATAGAATATTCGCCGTCTTGCGCCCCACGCCAGGAAGCGAGACCAAATCTTCCACTGTCGCGGGCACCTGTCCTCCAAATTGGTCAAGCAGGGCCTGGCAGCAGGCTTTGATGGTTTTGGCCTTATTGCGGTAGAAATTAATGGCACGAATTTCGTGCTCCAACGTGTTTTGATCAAGTGCAGCCCAATCTTCCGCCGTACGATAACGGGGAAACAGTTGGGCCGTGACCTGATTCACCCGCTCATCCGTGCATTGAGCGGCGAGAATGAGGGCAATCAAGAGCTCAAGAGGTGTCGAAAAGTTAAGGGCCAATCCGACATGGGGATAGGTCTGATCCAAGAGTTTTATGATCTTTTTGACACGCTGTTTTTGCTCGCGTGGACTCTCAGCCACCGAGGATTTCGATGTTTGACGTGTCATAGGCAACGAGTCAAATCCCTCTGTCCATCTTGTATGCACACCTTAGACCTTTCTCTGGTCCAATCTCAAGCGGGAGCTTCCTCACTAGTCTTCTGAATCCATGACGCCTGTAGGAGGCTACTATGCTCCTTTGCGATCTCGTCCACACTTCTCGACGCCTCGCTGAGACCTCAAGCCGTCTTGAGAAAATTGCCAGGCTTTCCTCTTATCTCGAACGGCTTTCGTTTGATGAAATTGCCATCGGGGTTTCTTACTGTGTAGGCCGCTTGCGGCAAGGGAATATAGGCATTGGGCCGGCCTTGCTGCAGGCGGCACAACCGGCACAGGCAGCTCACCACCCTTGCCTGACGTTAACAGATGTGGATCAGGGATTTGAGAAATTGGCACATACCACTGGCCCGGGATCCGCAGAGGCTCGACTCCGCCTGTTGCGAGCCCTGCTGGCCAAGGCCACGCGAGACGAACAACAGTTTCTCGCTCAATTGATCCAGGGCGCACTCCGTCAAGGGGCCATGGAAGGGATCATGGTGGAAGCCATCGCTCGTGCTGCTCATCTCCCCGTTTCCGAGGTGCGCCGTGCCCTCATGCTGGAGGGAGACCTCGCCGCCGTGGCTCAGGCAGCCCTGGCACAAGGAACTGTGCAAGCTTTTCACCTGACCCTCTTCAAACCCGTACTCCCTATGTTGGCCCAGCCGGTTTCCGATCTTTCCGAAGCCTTAGAACACCTGGGTGAAGCAGCTTTTGAATACAAGATGGATGGTGTTCGTATCCAACTTCACAAAATGGGACATGAGGTCCGGGTCTTTACTCGCACCTTACATGATGTCACCCATGCCGTTCCCGAACTTGTGGAACTGGCCCAGGGCATGCCTGCTCAGACTGTAGTATTAGATGGAGAAGTCCTCGCCTTTCGGGTTGATGGCACGCCGCACCCTTTTCAAACCACCATGCGCCGCTTTGGCAGAAAAACCCACGTGGCAACATTGCGCCATCATCTCCCCCTCACCCCGTTTTTCTTCGATTGCCTTCATTTGGCGGGAGAAGATTTGATTGACCAACCCACCCGGCTTCGCGTTGCTGCCCTTCAACAGGTGGTGCCAGAGCCATTCCTGACCCCTCGTTTCGTGACCCCTCATCTTGAAGAAGCCCGCCAATTCTTCAAGCAGGCATTGGCGGCTGGGCATGAAGGGGTCATGGCAAAAGCTCTAGATGCACCCTATGAAGCAGGCTGCCGGGGAAGCACGTGGCTTAAGATGAAGCATATCCATACTCTCGATCTGGTGATTCTTGCCGCAGAATGGGGTCACGGTCGCCGAAAGGGGTGGTTGAGCAACCTTCACCTTGGAGCCCGCGATCCCGCCTCAGGACAATTTGTGATGCTCGGGAAAACATTTAAGGGATTAACCGATGCGCTCCTGGAATGGCAGACACAGACACTCCAGACCCTCAAGGTAGCGCAAGATGAAAGCACCGTTTACGTCCGCCCGGAGTTGGTAGTGGAAATTGCCTTCAACGACATTCAGGCCAGCCCCCATTACCCGGCCGGACTGGCCTTGCGTTTTGCCCGAGTCAAACGCTTTCGTCCGGACAAATCCGCCAACCAGGCCGACACCATCGACACCGTCCGCGCCCTTTACACCCGCCTAAAAGGGGGCACTTTTTGACATGAGCTTATCAATCCAATGAGACGCGTTGCGTGATATGGCCGATTTGACGAGGTCTTATTCAGCCCAACGTGCTCAATCTGAGGGTGAAGTCGACTATCTCCCCAATAACGCCCCAATGACGGCGAGCAGAACGGTGATCTGAATGCCGATGGTCCAAAGAAAATAACGGGAGAACTTGGCATCGAGGGCGTCGATACGGGCCTCAACTCGATCAATACGGGCCTCAACTCGATCAATACGGGCCTCAACTCGATCGATGCGAGAGGCCAGTTCCTCCCTGAAGCGATCCACCTTCTGGTCGAGGGCATCCACCCGGC
>RFGT01000196.1 GCA_003696975.1 Nitrospirota bacterium
CGATTCGCGACGCAACCCGCCCCATCTCCCCAACTTGCCCCACACAATTTCCTGATGAGCCAATTATCGTTAGTACGACCGGAAGGCGTTTGTGGGAACGGGCAAGGGCTTGAGGCCGCTTCTCAAATCACACAGGTCGAATGACAACGGGGTCCCCAACTTTAACTTGAAGCAGCCGATCAGCGCGGTCTTCCTGAAGAAAGATTTCGACATGACCATTACTATTCAAGAGGGCGGCAGGTGAATCTTTTGCTCCTTGGCCATAATGCCGTTTCAGACCACGGACAGTCATCCCTCCGATTTCGATACTGATTTCTGCGTATTTGGTGACTTCTTGCAACGTATTTAAGTCCGATGCGGTAATATCAGTGATAACATTGCCAAAATGATCGATATAGGCCACCCGTCCTTTTAAAACCCCTTCGTGCACCTCAGGCTTGGGAAGAGACAGCCTGTGATAATCCCGAACCAGGCGACCATAGGTTCCTGGCACCTGGCCCCTTGTCAGCCAGGCTGCTGCCGGTGCGAACAAATCTCGGCCATCAAAGGTGGCGCCTTCGGAATCTAAACGGAATTGCCGGTTTTCAATTTGTCGGACCTCTACGGAAAGCTCATTGTCAAAAATCGGGGTCAGCACCCCGTTATCCGGAGCCACAAAAAAGAAGCGCGAGGTCGAAACGAGTAGAGGCCGGCGCGAGGAGCCTACCCCAGGATCGACGACGATAACGTGAACGGTACCATCAGGAAAATAATGATAACAAGATTGCAACAGAAACGCGGCCTCCTCGATTGAGTGAGGCGTCACCGCATGCGAGAGATCCACGATTCGGGCCTGGGAGTTGATATTGAGGATAACCCCCTTCATGCTGGCCACGAAGTAATCTCTCTCTCCAAAGTCGGTCAACAAGGTCACGACCGAAATGGCAGATGGCATATCAGGACTCCGCAAAAAAGATTTCTCGGATTTCGTATTCGACTATGCCAGCCGGCCGGTTGACTTGAACAACGTCACCGACACGATGCCCAATCAATGCACGACCAATGGGTGACTGCACCGAGATATAGCCTTTTTTGATATCTGTCTCTTCCTGACCCACAAGCGTATAGGTCTTTTCCTCTTGCGTAGCCACATCCACGAGCCGGACCGAAGCACCAAAAACCACCGTGTCACTCGATAACGTACTCGGATCAATCACTTGAGAATTCGCCAGCTTCGCTTCGATTTCTTGAATGCGTGTCTCGATCAATTGTTGCTGTTCCTTGGCAAACGTATATTCGGCATTTTCTCGCAAGTCGCCATGTTCGCGCGCCTCTGCGATGGCTTGAATAATTTTGGGACGCTCTTCCTTCCGCAAGCGCGCCAATTCTGCTTGAAGCGCTTCATATCCTTTTCTGGTAATAGGACCAGACATAAGCTCTTCCCCTTTCTGCGTCTACCTTCTACCCCATGGCAATCTAGGAGTATCTGTCATCATTCTTTGTTGTACTAACCAGTCGGCGTTAAGGGGAACAAGCCCGATAATATTCCTGCAGTGGCTGCACGCGAAGCGTATGGCGCGCCACCGCCTCAATCCCCATAACCGCCGCACGCATCCCCTGAATCGTGGTGAAATAGGGAATCCCCTGTTGTACGGCTTCTTGCCGGATGGGAGCAGAATCTCGTTGCGAGGCGGTTGTGCCTACCGTATTGAAGACTAATTGGACCTGCCGGTTTTTAAGGTAATCCACAATATGGGGTCGGCCTTCTTTTACCTTGTTCACAATCTTGACGTCAATGCCATGCTGCTGCAAAATTGCTGCTGTTCCCCTCGTGGCCAGAATCTCAAACCCTAATTGCTTAATGTGCTTCGCAATCTCAATGGTGTCTCTTTTATCATGGTCCCGCACGCTGATAAAGACCGTTCCGTGGGTTGGCAAGTGCATACCCGCTGCGGCTTGCGACTTGGCAAAGGCCCATCCAAACTCTTGATCGATACCCATGACTTCTCCGGTAGATCGCATCTCCGGTCCCAACAAGACATCAACATTGCCGAGTTTGGTAAATGGAAACACCGCCTCTTTCACCGCAACGTAGGATCGCGACGGAAGCCGGGTGAACCCCAGATCATGCAGGGTATGACCCATCATCACTTTCATGGCCAGTTTGGCCAGAGGAACCCCAAGGGCTTTGCTCACGTAGGGGATGGTCCGCGAGGCCCGCGGATTCACTTCCAGAACAAAGAGATCACCGTGTTGCACGGCGAATTGGACATTCATCAACCCAACCACATCCAACTCTTTTGCCAAAGCCACAGTCTGCTGGTGAATACGTTGAACCAGATCGGCGGATAAGGTATAGGGCGGTAATGAGCACGCCGAATCGCCAGAGTGAATCCCGGCTTCCTCCACATGTTCCATGATACCGGCCACAACAACGTGCGACCCATCAGCAATAGCGTCCACGTCTATCTCGATTGCCCCAGCTAAATATTGATCGATCAGAAGCGGAAAACTGGATGAAGCTATGACCTGTGTCTGTAGATACTGGGTGAGTGACGCTTCGTCATAGATAATCTGCATGGCTCGCCCACCCAGGACATAGGACGGACGCACAATAATGGGATATCCGATACGGGCAGCGATCGCCAACGCCTGTTCCCCGTTCAAGGCAGTTCCATTGGAAGGTTGTTTGAGCCCCAACGTGCGGATGAGCTCACTGAACCGTTGACGGTCTTCCGCCCGATCAATGGCGTTGGGACTTGTGCCTAGGATCTTGACCCCAGCTTGTTCCAGCGGCAAGGCCAACTTCAGCGGAGTTTGTCCCCCAAACTGGACGACAACCCCAAAGGGGCGTTCCGTTTCCAGAATATTCAGCACGTCTTCCTCGGTCAGCGGTTCAAAATACAAACGATCGGAGATATCGTAATCCGTGCTCACCGTTTCGGGATTGCAATTCACCATAATGGTTTCGATTCCTAGCTCGCGCAAAGCCATTGCCGCATGGACGCAACAGTAGTCGAACTCAATCCCTTGGCCGATTCGATTCGGCCCCCCGCCAAGAATCACCACCTTCTTTTGGGAAGTGGGTCGCGCCTCACATTGTCTCCCGTAGGTGGAATAAAGATAGGGGGTCATAGCCTCGAATTCCGCGGCGCACGTATCGACGCGGGCATAGGTCACCCGGAGCCCTAACGCCTTGCGCCACATGCGCAAATGCTGGGTCGAGCAATGCAACAAGGCGGCCAACCGGTCATCGGCAAATCCCCAGGATTTCGCTTGTTTCAAAAGGGTAGTCATCCTGGTATCCGAGAACCACCGAGTTGGATCAGATCCCAGTTCACCTCGCACGCGCCGGCTCTCAGCCACAAGCGTCCGTTCGAGCTCTACAAGATCCTGAAGTTGGGCCAGAAACCATGGATCGATATGCGTCATGCTCGCCAATTCTTCCTGGGAGAGTCCAGCCCGGATCCCATCGGCTACATGCCAGATCCGATCGGGATGAGGGCGGCGGATCACTTCCCGAATTGCCTCTCGCTGAGGAACAGCTTCCGTGAGGTCGGCTTCGTCGAGTCCCCACAGGGACACCAATCCATAGCGGTCGATTTCCAGAGATCGAAGCGCCTTGTGAAAGGCCTCCTTGAACGTTCGTCCCAACGCCATTGCCTCTCCCACGGATTTCATTTGAGTCGTCAAGGTCGGATCGGCCCCCTCGAATTTCTCAAAGGCAAATCGAGGAATCTTTACCACGACATAGTCGATCGTCGGTTCAAACGAAGCCTTGGTGACTTGGGTGATATCATTGGTAATCTCGTCCAAGGTGTATCCCACAGCTAGTTTCGTGGCAATTTTGGCAATGGGGAAGCCCGTCGCCTTGGAGGCCAGCGCCGAGCTGCGAGAGACGCGGGGATTCATCTCAATCACCACTAATTCTCCGGTCTCCGGGTTAACGGCAAACTGAATATTGGATCCGCCGGTTTCCACACCGATTTCCTGAATGACGCGAATGGCGGCATCCCGCATGCGCTGGTATTCCTTGTCCGTGAGAGTCATGGCGGGAGCTACAGTGATACTGTCACCGGTGTGGATCCCCATGGGATCGAGATTCTCAATGGGACACACAATCACCACATTGTCTTGCAAATCTCGCATGACCTCCAGTTCAAACTCCTTCCATCCCAGCAAGGAGCGTTCGATTAATGCCGACCCAACGGGACTGGAGAGAAGGGCCCAATCGACAAATCGCTCGAACTCCTCACGATTGTAGGCGATGTTTCCCCCTGCTCCTCCCAAGGTAAACGAAGGCCGAACAATGGCAGGAAATCCAATGAGCTCCAACATAGCCAGCGCTTCCTCGCGGCTATGCACGCAGCGACTCTCCGGAACGGCCAAACCAATGCGGTACATGGCTTGCTTAAAGGCTTCACGATCTTCCGCTTTATGAATAGCCTCGTAAGAGGCGCCAATTAACTGAACCCCATATTTGTGCAGCAAGCCTTCACGAGCCAGCGCCACCGTCAAGTTGAGTGCTGTCTGCCCTCCCATAGTGGGAAGCAAGGCATCCGGACGCTCACATTCAAAAATGCGTTCTACAACCTCAAGGGAAATAGGCTCCACATATGTACGATCGGCCAGTTCCGGGTCGGTCATGATGGTAGCGGGATGGCTGTTGAGCAAAAGGACCTCGTACCCTTCCTCCTTAAGCGCCTTAACGGCCTGAGTTCCAGAATAATCAAACTCGCACGCCTGGCCGATCACAATTGGTCCAGACCCGATCAATAGAATGCGATGAAGATCGTGGCGTTTGGGCATGAAGTCCCTTAAGGTATGAACGAGTTATCGACCATAGGATTGGTGGAAACGGTCGCGGGATGATAGAAACGAAGGGCATCAGGAACCCAGGCTTCAATCTGCTTGATACGTGTGGCGTCAGAAGGATGAGTAGAAAGAAATTCAGGAATCGCGGCTTTTGACCGGAAGCAAAATCTCCCAATCATCTGTTTGGGACATCCGCTCATTCGCTCCCAGAAGGCCACAGCCTCCCGCGGGTCATATCCGGCTTTGGCCATCAAGCGCAACCCGATATAGTCTGCTTCAGATTCTTGTCGGCGATTGTGTGGAAGAGAAACCCCCACTCCGTAAGCCGACATGGCGCCCATAGCGAGTTGAGGGTCCACAGCCCCGGAAGCGGCTCCAACCATCGCTCCTAGTTGGGCAACTTGTTCAAGAATGCCGCGGCTCATGCGCTCGGCGCCATGTCGCTGCAAGACATGCGCAACCTCATGTGCCATAACCGTAGCCAAGCCTGCCTCATTTTTGGTGTATTTCAGAATGCCGGTAAAGACGGCGACTTTTCCGCCGGGGAGAGCAAAGGCATTGACGGTCTCATCGTCCTGAATGACGACAAATTCCCAGTGATACTCGGGCTTGTTCGCCGCCGCGGCAATGCGGTGTCCCACCCGATTGACAAGGGCGTTAATTTCGGGATTGGCACTGAGTCGAGCTTGACGCAGGATGTCGCGAAACGCGCTCACTCCCAACGCAATCTCTTTCTCCTCGGAAATGAAGATTAATTGATTACGAGCCGTCCCAGGCGCTCTAACGCATCCCCACAGGGTAAGCGCGCTGCATACTAGCGTTACGCTGGCAAAATACCAGAATTGGTGACGCTGCCGTATTCTTGCGGATCTCAACTGAAAAAGCGGTGTCCCGCAATTGGTTTCACTGCATTGCATAGGGTAACCATAGATACATGAATTGAGGAGGCCCACCAGTGAGGAAGGTCTGCAAAGAGGAAAGGCTCGGTGAGGGCAGGAATCCCTCAACGCCAGAGAATTGTCCAGCTTGTGCATAAATGTTGGGCCGATATCCTCCTGGTCGGTGATACATGACAACCTGAGCCTCTTTGAGTCCTGCCTCCTGTTTGGCAAAAGCGATGGCATCGTCGAGATATCCAATCTCGTCAATCAAGCCAACCTGTTTGGCTTGAGCGGCCGAATAAATCCGACCATCCGCTAATTGCCGGACTTTTGATTCGGTCAAACCAGGCCGTCCTTCTTGCACAACAGCAAGAAATCGGGCGTGCAGCGAATCGATAATCCCTTGAAAGATGGCTCGATCTTTTTCCGTCATCGCGCGAAAAGGAGACCCCATGTCCTTATGAGGCCCTGATGTGACAGCCGTCGCCTCCACACCGATCTTCTCCAATAACCCGGCAGCATTCACCGTGACGAGAATAACCCCTAAGCTCCCGAGAATCGAGGAGGGATGAGCCACAATACGGTCCGCCGCCAGCGCGACATAGTACCCGCCCGAGGTTCCGAGATCCATAATCGATGCGATCACAGGTATATTTCGTTTCTGTTTGAACGAGCGAATCTCGTGATACAGGATATCCGATGCCGTGACAGTCCCTCCGGGGCTATTGATCCGAAGCACCAGGGCTTTCACCGCCTCATCCTCCTGCGCCTTGGTCAATTCCTCTTTCAGGCGAGCTGGAAGGCTTGGGCGATCCAACAGGCGATCCACAAGATTTGCCGGGCGTGCGGAGGTCAACAAACCTGAGATATTCACCACCAGCACCTTGTCACGGCCCTGTCCCTCAAGCCGAGTTTCCTGAAGTGGACCTGCCTTGGGGAAAAACGGTTGAGAGACACAGCCAACCAATAACAGGCTTACCCCGACAAGCACACTTCCTGGCTTACGCATAAAACGCCTCCATCATCTCCATGAACTGCCGGAATACATACCCGGAATCATGGGGCCCCGGTGAAGCTTCAGGATGGTATTGCACGGAGATCACAGGAACCTCCCGTCCCCTCATGCCTTCCTGGCAGGCATCGTTCAGACTGACATGTGTAATTTGAAATGGCCCCCACGATGTTTCAATTTGGGTTACCTGATTCGTCTCACTCGAAGACGGCCAACCCACGGCAAAGTTATGATTCTGCGAGGTAATCTCCACCCTCTTGGACCGGAGATCCATGACCGGATGATTAGCGCCGTGATGGCCGAACTTCAATTTGTACGTGGGCAACCCGAGACTCCGTCCTAGCAGTTGGTGTCCCAGGCAGATCCCGAGAATCGGTCTCCAGCCGATCAACTGGCGTATGTGGGGAATAACCGATGATACCGCGCCAGGATCGCCGGGACCATTGGAAAACACCACACCATCAGGATTCATGGACCGAACCACGTCAGCAGATGTGAAAGCTGGGACAACTGTGACAATACATCCCTCATCAACTAACCGCCGCAAGATGTTGTATTTTACCCCAAGATCATAGACCACCACTCGATAGGGTGGCTCTGTCCTGCGCAGAGGCGCTCTTTGATAAGATCCTCTCGCAGGCAACCAGGATCCTGTACCCTCCGTCCAAGTATAGGGCGCACCACAAGTCACCTCGGACACCAAATCCCGGCCTTGAATATCAGGAACCGCTTGCGCTTTCTGCACAAGGCGCGTGTGATCCCCATCTTCGTGGGAGATAACCCCGGCTTGGGTTCCATGGTCTCGGAGATGTCTGGTGAGAAACCGCGTATCGATGCCCTCGATAGCTACGATCCGCTGCGCGACAAGGTATTCGTGAAGGGTTTGATAGGCTCGCCAGTTGCTGCACACTCGTGACGCTTCATTGACAATCAATCCCTCCGCCCAGATCCGTCTGGATTCCCAATCTTCAGGAGCAACACCATAGTTGCCAATGTGCGAACAGGTCATCACGATCATCTGGCCTTTGTACGAAGGATCGGTGAGAATCTCTTGATAGCCAGTCATGGCCGTGTGAAACACGACTTCTCCTGACGTTTCTCCATGGAAGCCTAAGGCTCGGCCCTCAAAGACCGTACCGTCTGCCAATGCCAGATAGGCTTTCTCGCTCATTCCTCTCATGGACCTACACCAGGCGCGGCTTTCGTCCACTCATCTCCTGAGGGTGAGTCCATTGATGGAATTTCACCACCAACAAGCCGAGTGCCAGGCCGCCGTTGAGCAAGTGCAACGCCCGTATAAGCACATGGACCCGAAAAAATGCCTCGTAGGCCACATGCTTTTCTTGCTCGCTTTGGGCAGAAAAGGCAGCATGTTGGAGCGTTGCGACATAGGGATCTATCACCAACACAATCGCGCCCGTCATGACACCCAGCATCGCTAAAAGAATCCACTCTCTTCGAGGAACAGGAGGAACATGAGATCCCTCCACCCCCTCCCGACTCATCCAGGCCCGATAGGCGGTTGTCACAACGAGGAGCAAGACCACTCCACCCGTGAGGGTATTATACCGTTCAAACACCTTGCGCAAAAATTGACCACCGAGTTCCATATTCATAGTTGTAAACACCGAGGGAATGATGGCCACGAGAATAAGGGCGAGTCCCCCGACCCAACAGACAAGCCCCAGCAGTTCAAGCAGTGCCAGAAAAAACGCCCATTTTCGCCCACGAACCATGGAGAGCAACCGTTCCATGAAACCGCCGAAGCCTGAAGACCCGTTGCCCCTAGCTCATTGTGCTTTCTCATCATAGACAACTCGCCCCCCAACAAGCGTCTTAACGACTTTTCCCTTCATCGTCCAACCAGTAAATGGGGTGTTACGTCCTTTGGAAAAAAACCGAGAAGGATCTACAACCCATGTCCGTTCCCGGTCGATCAACACCACATCGGCATCGGCTCCAGGTCGCAAGGTTCCTTTGGGCAACCGAAAGACACGAGCCGGCTCTCGCGTGAGCTTGGCCAGCGCAGCCTCAAGGGACAATACTCCCTCGTCCACCAGCGCTAAGGTTAGAGGAAGCGCGGTTTCTAAGCCCACGACGCCAAACGGCGCTTCGTCGAATTGTCGTTGCTTGTCTTGCACGGCATGGGGGGCATGATCCGTGGCAATTACATCGAGCGTTCCATCGCGCAATCCTTCTTTGATGGCGTGGACATCCGTTTCTGTTCGGAGAGGAGGGTTCATCTTGGCATTGGTGTTATATGAGCGGACTGCCTCTTCCGTCAGGGAAAAATGATGGGGACAAACTTCAGCGGTGACGGATATGCCTCGGGCTTTGGCTTCCCGAACCAACCGGACCGATCCCCGCGTACTGATGTGAGCAAGATGCACTCGCGCCCCTGTCAACTCGGCAAGGGCAATATTCCTCGCCACCATAACCTCCTCGGAGACTCCTGGAATCCCGGGAATTCCCAGTTCCGTGGAAACCCGTCCCTCATTCATACTGCCTCCGTCGGAAAGATGGAGATCCTCGCAATGATCCACAATCGGTAATTGGAATGCACTCGCATATTCCATGGCCCGGCGCATGAGAAGGCTGTTCATCACGGGCCGGCCATCATCGGAAAGCGCGACGCACCCTGCCTCAGCCAACTCTCCAATCTCCGCTAATTCGTGGCCTTCTGACTGTTTGGTGATTGCCCCAATGGGGAACACATTGGCCTTCTTCGCAAGAGCCGCCTGTCGAAGAATAAACTCCGTGACGGCCCGGGAATCATTCACAGGACTCGTGTTGGGCATGCAACACACCGAGGTAAATCCTCCCGCGACAGCGGCAGCAACTCCAGAGGCAATTGTTTCTTTATCCTCGTACCCAGGTTCTCGCAAATGGACATGTAAATCAATAAACCCGGGGCACACGAGCAATCCTCTTGCTTCGATAATCTCACACTCTCTATTTTCATGCTTTACTTTAATTTCACTTGATAACTCTTTGATTTTACGGTCTTCTATAAGAATATCTCCTATACCATTAAATCGGCCGGGATCAATCACATAGCCATGTCGGATGAGAATGCGCATAGGATTTGGGGGCTCCTGACTATCGCGATTCACCTCAGTGGACTACGGGACACAGGCTATTAGCCTGAGGATTGGGCAAGAAGATACATTAAGCCCATCCGTACAGCTACACCGTTGGCCACCTGTTCCAAAATGACCGCTGCTCCGCTGTCTGCAACATCGGGAGCGATTTCCACTCCACGATTCATAGGGCCTGGATGCATGATCAGCGTATCTGTTCCCGTGCGCCGGACCCGTTCCATCGTCAGCCCATACAATCGAGCGTATTCCCTAAGCGTCGGGAACAAACAGCGGCCTTGTCGCTCAAGCTGAAGGCGCAACATGATAATTACATCCTGACCGGGCAACGCTGCATCGAAATCGTACCACACCTTCACACCTAGCCGATCGAGATAAGGCGGGATCATCGTCGGCGGGCCGACAACTGAAACCTCAGCTCCCAGTTTTGTGAGAGCATAAATATTGGACCGAGCGACACGACTATGGGCAAGATCCCCCACGATCACCACCCGAAGCCCCTCGATTCGGCCTTTTTTTTCCTTAATCGTAAATGCGTCCAACAATGCTTGGGTCGGGTGCTCATGCCATCCGTCGCCTGCATTGATCACCGATGCGCGGACAGCCCGGGCAAGCACCTCAGCAGCTCCCGCCGAGGAATGGCGGAGGATAATGATATCCGCTTGCATGGACTCAATATTGCGGGCCGTATCCAACAATGTCTCTCCTTTCACCACACTGCTGGTTAGTGGAGAGAAGTTGATCACGTCAGCGCTCAGGCGTTTAGCCGCCAATTCGAACGAGGTCCGTGTCCGCGTGCTAGGCTCGAAAAAGAGATTGACCACCGTTTTACCGCGCAAGGCCGGGACCTTTTTGATCTCACGGCCGCTGACTTCCTTGAAGGGCTCAGCCGCCTCCAAAATAAGGAGGATTTCCTCCTTCGTTAAGGATGCAATATCCAGGAGATCTTTACGCTTGAGGCTCATGCCCCCCTCTCATGGTTTTACAATTACGACGCGATCCTCATCTCCCAGTTCTTCAAAAAACACACGCACAATCTCATCGCGTGAGGTGGGAAGGTTTTTCCCAACATAATTCGCCCGGATGGGCAATTGCCGGTGACCTCGATCGATCAGCACGGCTAATTGAATCTCAGCAGGACGGCCGAGATCCATTAAACCGTCCATAGCGGCTCGAATCGTTCGACCGGTAAACAACACATCGTCGACCAAGACAATTTTCATCTCCGAGATATGAAAGGGAATAATGGTTTTCCGAAGAACGGGTTGGTCCTTGCGGATGGCTAAATCATCGCGATACAGCGTAATGTCTAGCTCCCCCAGGGGTACCGCAACGTGGTCAATCCCCTCGATCAGTCGCTCAAGCCGTTGGGCGAGAAAAACTCCACCTGTTCGAATCCCAACCAAGGCCAATCCCTGGGTGCCATTGTTTCGTTCGAGAATTTCATGAGCCATCCGCGTCAGGATTCGTCTCATCTCCTGACCATCCATGATCACGGTTTCTTTTCGCGGGGAATCGGTCATGGTCTTAGGGCTTTTCATAATCTTTCCAGCCAAAAAAAAACCTTCTCCCTACCCAGGCGAGAAGGTTTTCTTGAGATGATGGCACGGCACCACAGGCCGGCTCGGCATTGATTGGACTCTCCTTTCCCTCCTCACAGGAAGGGGCTTAAAGGGATTGAGAAAAGCCTACTTGAGTTTTTATCTGGAAGTCAAGAAAACTCCACAGAGGGATCAACCAGAGCGCCGC
>RFGT01000197.1 GCA_003696975.1 Nitrospirota bacterium
AATATGCGTGGGGCTCCTCATGATGCCATGCTTTCGTAGGAATAGTCCCAGTAGCGAATGGAACACGGCCCTCCAGCGATGACAAGCGCCCCGCGGGACAAAGGCCAAGGAAAAAGATCCTGCATCCACCATTGCGTATCGGCGATGGTTTGACCATCGAGTGCGAGCAGGCGAGCTGGGGCATCAGGTGAAATCGTCACGTGGACTCGCTGCATAGGCAGGGATAGCCCTTTCCCGCACGCCTTCAGTGCGGCTTCCTTACGAGTCCAGATTGCCAGAAAGGCTGCGTGATGCTGGCCAGGAGGCAGTGCAAAAAATTGGCGTTGCTCGGCCTCGTTTAAGATTCGACTTGCAAGGTGATGGTAGTCGAGGAGCGGGCGATCGAGTTCTATGTCAATGCCGACTTGGCGACTGATGCTGACGGCGTAGACTGCTACCTGATGTGAATGGGCGAGATTAAACTCGAGAGGCGGGAGATGAGGCGGTACCTGGAGAAACGGTTTGCCGAGTGAGCTGCTCTGAAAAATTAGAGCTTGTGGGGGCTGGTTGAGGTAGCGACTGAGGATCATCCGGAGTATACCATGGGCCGCGATAAATCGATGACGATGCCGAGCAAATTTAAAGCGGTGAGCTCGATTCTGCTCTTCGGGGCTCAACAGAGTCCAATACACTTGAAGATGACTCTGTGGCACATCTACAATTGCACGCCACACATCGACAGAGCCCGGCAACAGTGAGGTTTCAGGAGAAGGGGAGCGCCAGACAGGTTTTTGCATGGCTTAAGACAGTCCCTCTCCAGCACAAGAGTCGAACAGGGGGCTGGTCGTTGAGTCATTTCGGCATAAGGCTCCGCCTGCATTGAGGATATTCGTTGGTACACGAACACACATTCCTTCTCCCCTTGGCTATGTAAGCGAACAGCCTGCTGGCCGTCCAATCGCCAAAGCCAACCACCAAAAAAGAATGATGCCAACAGCCTACCTGAAATTCTAGGGTGGCTGTCTAGAGGGTGGTGGCCAAGCGAGAACAAATCTTTTAGAGTAAGAATGCCATGACACGTCCACGCGAGACTGCGGCATATGCCGCCTTAGTGACTGCAGCCGTCGTCTGGGGCGGATCGGTGGTTGCCCAAAAGGTAGCCCTTGGTCCCTTCTCCGCCGTGGAGGTTTCAGTCTTCCGGGGAATTGGGGCCTTGTGCCTGCTCATTCCCTTATGGTGGATCCAGGAGCGGTCCGTCATACGGTGGAGTGTGCGTGATCTTGGGGTGTTCACGGCGCTTGGGCTTGGGGTGCTCGGCAATCACCTCTTGGTATTGTATGGACTCCACTATATTGACGCGGGGGCGGCGGGTGTGATCATTGGAGCCAGCCCGGCGATTACGGCGTTTCTGTCATCATTGCTCATTAAAGATGTCCCCTTCCGCTCGGTATGGGTGGGATGCGCGTTATCGTTTCTGGGAGTGGCGTTTGTCTCAGGGATCAAACCAGACTCCGCGACAGGGGGAGAAAATCCTGTACTCGGCGGGATTCTGGTAGTACTCGCCTTGATCAGTTGGGCCTTGTATACCATTGGAAGCCGCCGAGTGATGGAGCGGGTTTCCCCCTTGACGGTTAACTGGACGACGCTTTTCATTTCGATTGTCCTGCAGATTCCCTTGCTTTGGACCGATCACAAGGTCTTGGTCGCAGGGTTTGAGACCGTGCCGCTCTCTGGATGGATTGCCCTAGGCTATGTCATCGTTTTTGCTACAGCGCTCGGCCAACAGGCCTGGCTTTACGGTGTTTCGGGTATTGGCCCTTCGCGTGCCGGAATCTTCGTGAATTTGATTCCCGTTTCGGCCTTGTTTCTGTCTGTGCTAATTTTAGGAGAACGCGTGGGACTTGGTGAACTGGTGGGGATTGTGTTGATTCTGGTTGGTGTGTGGTTGGTCAACCGGTCGTCGAGTGGATGAGAGAGGGTAGAACCCTCACGGTAAATTTAGGGCAGCGCCATGGAACAGAGCTCAGAAACCCATCATCTTGAGAAATCACCGATGCTCAAAGATCGGATTGAGGCCGTGACGCGGGCCAATGAAGCCTTTTATCTCGCGTTCGAAAGTCTGGATATTGCGAGAATGGATCGGATCTGGGCGCACCAGGACTATGTCACTTGCATCCATCCTGGATGGGGGATTCGCGTGGGCTGGCCGGCGGTTCGAGATTCATGGGTCATTATTTTCAATAATGTTTTCTCCATGGCTTTTACGCTCACAGAGCTTCAAGTCCAAGTCGCCGGTGACGTGGCATGGGTGTTGTGCATGGAAAACATCACGAGCCGACACGGCGAGACTACCCAAGAGAATCGGATCGTGGCGACAAACATATTTGAGCGGTTCGAGGATACGTGGAAGATGATCCACCACCATGGTTCTCCTTTAATGGAATGATTCAGCTTTCAGTGATGTGCCTCTCTTCTCAATCTCTCGCGTGTGCAATCCTTTCATCCAAGTGCCTGCGTAGCTCATCTCATAGGCTCGGTGAAGAAATACAGGGACGGGAGAGCAGTCCTAAGGACCGGGGAGAACCATGACTTTTGAGTTGAGAAGGCGTATGGTAGAAACACCCTTGCCAACAGAGGACCAAGAAGGAAGGAGGAAGGCGGCATGTCCACATTGAAGCAGGTGATGACCTCACGGTTGAAGAGTATCGGAATCGATCAATCCATTGCCCAAGCGGCGGCATCCATGAGAGATGCCAGAATTGGGTCTCTGCTTGTTGAAAAAGACGGCCAGTACGTGGGCATCATTACGGAAACCGACATTGTGCGCAAGGCCGTGGCCGACAGGAAAGACTTGGACACGATGACAGTAGAGTCAATTATGAGCTCGCAGATGGTCACAATTGAGAGCAACCGTAGTGTGCGTGATGCCCATGATATGATGGGTGATCTCGGTATCCGGCACCTGGTGGTGACTGAAGCGGGAAAGATTGTGGGGTTGGTGTCCGCCCGCGACCTCCTGGTGTATTTCAAGAGTGTGTCCGAGCCAAAGATCGGGCAAGATTGACAAAGGGCCAATCTTAACCTCTCAACAAGAAGGGTAGAAGTTCTGGCAATATGCCCGCTCTATCCACATTCGTCACGACCCAGAAATGACAGACGACCCCCAGAAACTTCTTGCGCTGTACCGTCAGATGGTCCTCATTCGCCGATTTGAGGAGAAATCTGCGGAAATGTATGCGCTGGCCAAAATTGGGGGATTTCTTCATCTCTATATCGGCCAGGAAGCTGTGGCAGTAGGGAGCATGGACACCATTCGCCCGGACGACTATGTGATTTCAGCCTATCGAGAGCATGGACATTGCCTGGCAAGGGGGTCTGATCCCAAACAGGTGATGGCTGAACTGTTTGGCAAGGCCACGGGGCTCTGTAAGGGCAAGGGCGGGTCTATGCACCTGGTCGATGTGTCGCGAAATTTTATGGGTGGCTACGCCATTGTGGGGGGGCACCTTCCCCTGGCGGCCGGACTGGCCTTTGCGATCAAGTACCGACACGGCGATCAAGTGGTGCTATGCTTTTTCGGTGATGGGGC
This sequence comes from Nitrospirota bacterium, assembly GCA_003696975.1. Classification (GTDB taxonomy): domain Bacteria; phylum Nitrospirota; class Nitrospiria; order Nitrospirales; family UBA8639; genus J031. Next base: position 3,569 of record RFGT01000197.1, read on the forward strand.
GGTACCCTCGGGTCAGGCACATGAATCATTCAACTTGGCGGCACTTTGGAGCTTGCCCGTCATTTTTATCTGCGAGAACAATCGCTATGGGATGGGAACACCCGTTGAACGTGAAATGTCCCTGTACCGCAACTTGATTGAACGAGCGACCTCTCATGGCATGCTAGCCGAACAGGTAGATGGGATGGATGTCTTGGCTGTGCGCGACTGCCTTCAGCGAGTGGTGGCCTTTGTGCGGACCCAACGATGTCCCTATTTCGTTGAGGCGCTGACGTATCGGTTTATGGGACATTCCATGTCTGATCCGGCTCACGGACATTACCGCACGCGTGCAGAAGTCGAAGAGGCACGCAAACAGGACCCGATTGCTCGGTTGAAGGCTCACCTCCTGGCGACAGGTCAAGCCCGAGAGACAGATTTCAAGGAAATCGAACAGAACGTCGAGGCGCAAATCGACGAGGCAGTCCAGTTTGCCGAGAAAAGCCCTGTTCCTCCCGCTTCTGCTTTGTATGAAGATGTCTATGTGGAGGCATAAGTATTATATTTTTCATGAGCGGCTCTGAAACGGAGAGACCATGACGGCAGTTGTGACCTATCGAGAAGCCCTGAATCAGGCCATGCGCGAGGAGATGCGGCGAGATGATCGCGTGTTTCTCATCGGCGAAGAGGTGGGATATTACCAGGGAGCGTTTAAAGTCAGCAAAGGATTCGTCGAGGAGTTCGGCCCCCAGCGGGTGTTGGACACCCCAATTACTGAGGCTGGATTCACAGGATTGGCTATTGGTGCCGCCATGGCCGGGCTTCGTCCTATTGTGGAACTCATGACGTTTAATTTTGGCATTTTGGCGATGGATCAAATCGTGAACAATGCGGCAAAAATTCGCTACATGTCTGGGGGACAACTGTCGGTTCCTTTGGTCATTCGGGGGCCGGGTAGCGCAGCGCATCAACTCGCCGCTCAGCATTCGCAGAGTTTGGAAGCGTGGTTTTGCCATGTGCCAGGGTTGAAAGTGGTGGCGCCGGCCACGCCGCGAGATGCCAAGGGTCTCTTGAAGGCTGCAGTGCGAGATGACAATCCCGTGATCTTCATCGAGGCACAGTTGTTATATGGCACCAAGGGAGACGTGCCGGATGGCGAGGAGATCATTCCCATCGGCCAAGCGGAAGTTAAGCGCATGGGGCAGGACGTCACGGTTGTGGCATACTCCAAAATGCTGCTTGTCGCGCTGGAAGCGGCTCAGGAAGCCGCCAACCAGGGCATCGACTCCGAAGTGATCGATCTGCGAACATTGAAGCCGCTTGATGTGGCCACCATTGTTCGATCAGTCCGTAAGACGGGTCGCTTGATCATTGTGGAAGAAGGATGGCGGTTTGCGGGGTTGGGGGCCCAAATTGCCGAGAGCGTCTACAGTCAGGCATTTTATGCTCTTGATCAGCCGATTGTGCGGGTTACGGGAGAGGAAGTGCCGATGCCCTACTCACGCAATCTCGAGGATCTGGCCATTCCCGATCGGGCACGAGTCAGTGCGGCTATCACACGTATGGTCAGAAGGTAGGCTTGTGACGAAAGTAGAATAGCTCCGTCCAATGCCATGCTGCCTGTAGAACCGGAAAGCAACTCCAGGAGGGTCCTATGATTACGCGGGTGGTCATGCCCAAACTGACGGATACCATGGAAGAAGGCGTCGTCGTGGCATGGAAAAAGCAGGAAGGGGATCCTGTGATGGCCGGCGATGTCCTCGCGGAAATCGAAACAGACAAGGCGGTAATGGATCTCGAAGCGTTTGGATCGGGCTTCCTGCGCAAGATTCTGGTGAATGAGGGTGAAACCGTGAAAGCTGGACGCTTGATCGCCGTCATCGCCGAATTGGACGAAGACATTGCTCCCGCCCTTGAAGCAGGCGGCAGTTCTCCCTCCAGTGAGGCTCAGGCTGCAGGCGTGGCAAAGGAGGAGGGACGCAGCCCATCACCAGCGACAGCTCCATCCTCCATGCGACCGGAAACCGTACCGCCAATGCCGGACACCGCGACGCAGCCCGTTACGCGGGTTCCCATCTCTCCACGGGCCAGACAGACGGCGCAGGCGTTGGGGGTGAATCTCGCCGACGTCCGGGGGACTGGTCCGGATGGCACCATTGTGGAGCGGGATGTTCTGGCGTATGCCCATCAGCAACGTCGTGTTCCCCCTGGGGCGACCATTGAACATCCCTTGAGTCAGATGCGCAAAGCCATTGCTCGGGTGACCACTCAAAGCAAGGGGCCCGTCCCTCACTTCTACCTCACCATGGAAATCGCCATGGATCATCTGGAACAACTCCGGCGCCAGTGGAAGTCTTTATCGCCCGAGCCACTGAGTCATACGGCGATGTTTGTCCGAGCCGTCACTTTGGCGCTTATGCGCCATCCCGAGATCAATGTCTCGTTTGCTGGTGAGTCCATTCGCTACCATACCGCTATCGATATCGGCATTGCCGTCGCGCTCGATGATGGACTTGTTACCCCGGTGCTCAGGAATTGTGCGGAGAAAAGCTTGACCGAGATTGCAAGGGAGGCCAGTGATTTGATTGCTCGGGCACGGGCCAAGCAGTTGACGCCGGCGGAATATTCAGAAGCCACGTTCTCTATCTCTAACCTTGGCGAGTATGGGGTGGAAAATTTTCTGGCGGTCTTGATGCCTCCTCAAGCCGCGGCCTTGGCGATTGGCGCCATTCAGAGTGTACCGGTTGCGGACGGTGAAACACTCAAGGTGGGACGGCGTATGAAAGTCACGCTCTCCTGTGATCATCGGGCACTCGACGGCGCCCAAGGTGCAAAGTTTTTGCAAACCTTGAAGTCGATTCTTGAACATCCGTTGGAGATTTTTCTCCCTCCCAATACCTGCTGATGAAGCCAAACGGTTGGCTCGACGGCAGGAGGTTATCCTGACACCAGCTTCACGGGGATGACTTTCACATGCACGCGAGCCAGCCCTTTTTCCACGAATCCCAGTCGCTTGGCGGCACCCCAACTGAGGTCGATAATTCGTTTTCCCGAGTGGGGGTTATGCTTGCTGGGAAATGGTCCTCGATCGTTCACCCGAACAATAAGCGATCGCCCATTTTCCAAGTTCGTCACTTTCACCATGGTTGGCAGCGGCAAGTACTTATGGGCTGCGGTATAGGCTCGCGGATCAAATACTTCACCGTTGGCGGTCATATGCCCCCCGGCCTTGCGCCGAGTTTCTTCTCCATACCACGAGGCAATTCCTACCTCCTCGTAGGTTTGAGCTTGCGCCACGGTCATGGGGACATAGCGTCGGCCGTTGACTACATACGGTGCATTTTTGACCCGGCCCAAACGAATGGCTTCCTTGACGGGTAAGCCATCGATGGTCTCAATTTCCTCATGGGTCAGCGGCCACTCCAATGGGGCTCGGACGACCGTAAAGGTGAATTTGCCGATCCGGTAGACGAGTCGAGTGGTTCCAGCCGTGAGCTCATAGGCCCCTTTGATCACCCAGACCGTACCTGTGACCGTGCGTTTCACCACCCTATATGTGCCTTTGACTACATGGTAGGTCCCTTTGATGACCGAACAGCCGGGACTCAGGAGAAGAAAGGCGTTCAGCGGGAGAAGTATAATAAGAGGAAGCGATGCGAGCGCTCCTCGTAGGTGGGAGAACCGCCGCCTTACCATTCCCGATGCTTTTGTGAACCCTGGCATCACAAGCGCCTCACCCGTTCAATTTTTCCGCTATGTTCTGTAGGACATTCAAAGTTTGCAAGATCAAGTGCCGGGCTATCACGTTGCGGGAAAGTTGCTTTTGGGTGCCCTCCGCGTGCAGGCACCTGTTGACTTTTGAATCACGGGATTCGTAGGCTTGCTCTTTCCAGCCCCGGATCAATCCATGCGAAATGATATCTCGGTCGGACAGGTATTGAAGGGCCAGCGGGCTGAATCGGCAGCCTTTCTCTTGAACATCCCCAACAGCCTCACGATTCTTCGAATCCTGCTTGTCCCAGTGTTGGTGGGCCTCATGGTCTATGGCCACTATGACTACGCGCTGGTGACCCTCTTGGTGGCGGCATTGACCGATGGGCTGGATGGAACCATTGCGCGAATGGCCAATCAACGCACACAACTTGGAGCCTATCTGGATCCATTGGCTGACAAACTGCTTATTATGTCGACGTTTGTTACCTTTGCGGTTCTGGGCTTGGTTCCCGTGTGGTCGGTCATTCTGGTGGTGAGCCGGGACGCCATCTTGCTGACCGGAACGCTCTTGGCTCGGATGACAGAGACCGCACTCAATGTGGCCCCCACCCTTCTGGGGAAAGCCACCACCGTGAGTCAACTGGCGTACATTATTTTGGTTGTAGGGTTGAATGCTCGCCACACGGATGTCTTGGTCTTGAATCCGCTTCTCTACGGCATGAGTGCGTTGACTGTAATTTCGGGCTTCCATTATATCGCCAGAGGGTTGAGCCAGTTCAACTTTCCTCAAGGAACTTCCTGAATTCTCATGCAAGAGGCAGAATCTTCATGATTCGAGAACGAATGGGACACCTGTTGTGTGAGGCAGGGTTCATTTCTGAGCGCCAGCTTGCATGCGCGCTAGAAATGCAACGGGGAACAGGGCGACGTCTCGGCCAGATCCTCCTTGAACAAGGCCTCATCGCGGAGGAGACCTTGCTGGCGTTTCTGGGACAGCAGTATGGAGTTCCCGTGTTTCGGGAGTGGAGGCAGCCCACTGCGCCGGACGAACTGACTCGTTTGATTCCGGAAGATTTGGCTCGCAAGGAATGTCTGGTGCCCATTCAACGAACAGGCGATCGTCTCACTGTGGCGATGGCCAATCCCGCTAATGTGGGGCTGACCAATGAGCTCGCGTTTCGGACGGGTTGCCGGATTATACCGGTGGTCGCGCTGGAATCGGAAATTATCGAGCATATTCATCGACTCTATGCTCCGTCTCAGTCCACTGGCGAGAAAAATCAGGAGGGAAAGCCTCGTAGGTCCCCTGCCAATCAAGTGGATTCCCAAACTCCGACACCCTCTTGGGAGGCACGAGGAGACAAAGATGACCACAAGGCGTTCCATGGCATTGCTGCGGGATTGGCCTCAGATGAAATCGGTACATTAGTAGAGCAGGTTACCACTAGTCTGCAGGGTTACGGCCAACCCGCAGAAGATGAACGCCATCCCGAGGACTCTGCTCCATTGGTGACGCTTGTCAACCGGTTGCTAAGCGAAGCCATCCGCCTTGGGGCCAGTGATATGCATCTTGAACCCTACGAAGCCTGCGTGCGCGTGCGCTACCGAGTCGATGGGGTGCTCCACCCCGTCATGACTTATCCGGTGAAACTTCGCAATGCCGTGGTTTCGCGGCTCAAAATTTTGGCCAACTTGGATATCGCCGAACGCCGCTTGCCGCAGGATGGCCGATTTTGCTTTAAAGGTCCTGCCGGTACGGAGGTCGATGTGCGAATGTCGGTACTCCCCTGCCTGCATGGCGAGAAGGTGGTTCTCCGGTTTTTGCATCAGACAGGGCTTAGCATGGATCTGGCGCAGTTGGGGTTCGAGCCTGATGAGCTGCCCTTGTTCCTGGAAGCCCTCGAGCGTCCCGAGGGGATGATCGTTGTGACAGGACCTACCGGCAGCGGGAAGACCACCACGCTCTATTCAGCGCTCCATCTTTTGAATACCCCGGATGTCAACATCGTCACGGCTGAAGATCCTATTGAATACCATATTACCGGGGTGACTCAGGTCCAAATCCATGAAGACATTGGCTTGACGTTTTCTGCGGCGCTTCGCGCTTTTCTGCGGCAAGATCCCGATATTTTAATGATCGGCGAGATTCGCGATCACGAAACCGCTCACATGGCTGTTCGTGCGGCACTGACCGGGCATCGTGTGCTCTCCACCCTTCATACGACGGATGCTGTGCGGACGATTGCACGACTGCTGGATATGGGGATTGAATCGTTTCTTGTAGCCTCTGCGGTGAGTCTCATTGTGGCGCAACGGTTGGTTCGCCGGATTTGTCCCTTCTGCCGCGAACCCGATCCCTTGCCAAAAGATCATCTCGTCAAGCTGGGCTTTTCCCCGGAGGAGGCAAACGTGGTCATCCCTATGCGGGGTGCAGGATGCCCTTCCTGTTATCAGACAGGCTACAAAGGACGCATCGCGCTGTTTGAGGTCCTGCCCTTGACTGAGACGCTCCAGGCGCGGATCACCCAACACCCTTCCCTTGAAGAGTTGCGATGCTGCACTCGCCAAATGGGTGTCCGTACGCTTCGGCACAGTGGATTGCGGAAAATTCACAGCGGGCTGACCACGATCCAAGAAGTGATTGGTGCTACTGCCGGAACCGTTATCTCCTGATCCCTGTTTCCATGGAATCGAAAGCTGGCATCTCGGAATTCCTGTATGGCTTGTTGCAAGAGGTCAAAGAAAAAGGAGGTTCAGATCTTTATCTTGTGGCAGGCAGTCCACCGCGGATGCGTCTTGATGGCTCCCTGCACCTCTTGGAGGGAGCTCCCCTTACGCCGGAGATCCTTCAGCACTGGTGTCACGAATTGTACGACCTGGCCCGCGAGGGTATAGGAGGTCAACCTCTACGGGTTGGCGCAGAGCGCACGATGGCGGTGACGGTGGGGCATATTGGACGGTTTCGCTGTCATGTCTATCGGCAACGCGGGAGCGTCGCTCTAACCATTCGACCGATTCCACATCCTATTCCCTCATTTGATCGTCTTGGGTTGCCAACTCGCCTGGCCGAGTGGATTAGGCCACCGCGTGGTGGCCTGCTTCTTGTCACCGGACCTCCAGGAAGCGGCAAGAGCACCACGTTGGCCTCTATTGTTGACCGAATCAATCGCGAGCAGCGTGTACACATCATTACGCTCGAGGATCCACTTGAATTCGTCCATCATCACCAGCGAGGACTGATCTCCCAGCGGGAGATCGGATGTGATACCAACGACTTGGATTCAGGACTTGCAGCCCTTCCGGGTGAAGCGCCTGATGTGGTGCTACTGGGCGAATTAATGAGGCCGAGCAGCAGGGAAGCTGCGCTTACTCTGGCGGAGACAGGTTGCCTTGTCTTGGCCAGTCTGTCCAGGGCTTCCTGTATCCAAGCGCTGCAGCAGCTTGTTGAAGAATGGCCGACTTCTCGTCAGGGTGCGGCCCGTATGCAACTCGCCGCAAGCCTTTTAGCTGTTCTGTCACAGCGACTGGTGCCGAAGCGGGAGGGATCAGGGCGAGTCCTGGCCTTGGAGCTCCTAGTGCCGACCTCTGGCGTACGACAAGCAATTCGAGAGGGGAAATTCACACAGGTCTATTCGATCATGCAGACGGGTCAAGCCAAACATGGCATGCAAACGCTCAACCAAGCGTTGTGTGATCTGGTTATCCAGCGCGTGATCTCCAGAACAACGGCTATCGCGACGTCCTATTATCCTGACGAACTCCAGGCCATGCTGGATCGTACCAAGGCCAAACTCCATCATCCAATCCTTTCCCGGTAAACGGCAGGGATACTCCAATATCCTAAGAGGTCAGCGGTGCCCGTGTTTCGCTATGTTGGAATCACTCAAGAGGGGGAACCCATGCGCGGTAAAATTGTGGCGCAGGATGCCACGGAGGCTATACGGGTGCTTCACACTCGTCAGGTTACTGTGGTTCGACTGCGTGAACAGCGGTCTCTCTGGAAGTGGAGACCGCTGACGCGCGTTCCGCGAGTGCCTCCTCGAGAGAAGGTGGTCATGACCCTCCAATTGGCGACCATGCTTCAGGCTGGAGTGCCGTTGGTTGTCTGCCTGGACATGGTGGCGGCACATTCAGAAAGTCAACCAGTGCAGAGTCTCCTGCAAGATGTAAGCCAGCGAGTCAAAAATGGAGCGCCTCTTGCGACAGCGCTTGGTGCGTATCCACGCGTCTTTTCTCCCTGGTATGTGGGCATGATTCAAGTTGGTGAAGCCATGGGCAAGTTAGATGTGGTACTGCGGCGTTTGGCGGGACATCTTGAACGAACTCAACGATTTCGCCAGCAACTCTGGGGTGCATTGCTGTATCCAACGGCAGTCTTCGGACTGGCAATGCTCCTGATTGGAGCCCTGCTGATTTGGGTGATCCCCTCGTTTAAGACCCTTTTTGCTCAATTTGGCGGAACACTGCCCTGGCCCACCAGAATCGTGCTGGAGTTCAGCCAGGCGCTTCAAAATCATCTGTTTGAATTGAGTGGACTCGCCGTGGTAGCCGCAGGTGGGGGACGAGCGTTACTCGCAACTCAGGTTGGCCGAAGGTGGAGTGAACGGATACTCTGGCGCCTGCCTCTGGCAAGATCGTTGATTCAAAAGATCGCCATTGTGCAGATGGCTCGTTCGCTGAGTTTGCTGTTACACAGCAACGTGGCCATGTTGGATGGACTAGCTCTTACCGCGAAGGCCACAGGT
>RFGT01000198.1 GCA_003696975.1 Nitrospirota bacterium
CTCCCAACGCCGGAGGGCTAGGCATGCTTGCCATTGGAGTTGGAGGAGCGGACGCGGGGGAAGTCATGGCCGGGTTGCCTTGGGAAGTCCTTCATCCTCAGCTCATTGGGGTGCGACTGACGGGCAGGTTGAACGGCTGGACATCGCCCAAGGACGTGATTCTCTACCTCTGTGGATTATTGACGGTAAAAGGGGGAACAAACAAAATTCTGGAATATTTTGGGCCTGGCGCCGAAACTATCAGCGCTACAGGGAAAGGGACTATTACCAACATGGGCGCGGAACTTGGCGCCACTACATCCATTTTCCCGTTCGATCAAAAGATGGCCGACTATTTGAAGCTCACCGACCGAGAGGACATTGCCGAATTGGCTCAAGCCCACCGTGACATGCTCGTTGCCGACCCTGAAGTCTACCAGAACCCTGAACGCTTCTATGATCAAATCGTGGAGATCGATCTCTCAACGCTGGAACCCTATGTCGTCGGCCCGCATACGCCCGATCTGGCCAGGCCTATCTCCAAGTTGGCAGATGAAGCCCAGGAAAAAGGCTATCCTGTTGAGTTGAAGGCCGCTCTCATTGGAAGCTGTACTAACTCCTCATATGAGGACATCAGCCGGTCTGCCCATGTTGCAAAACAAGGCTTGGAAGCCGGCCTGAAAGCCAAGACGGCTTTTTTAGTTACTCCGGGATCTGAGCGAATTTTTCACACCATGAAGCGCGATGGGTTTCTGGAGACCTTTGAGAGAATGGGCGCCACCGTGCTGGCCAATGCCTGCGGGCCCTGTATTGGGCAATGGAAACGTGCAGACGCCGTGAAGGGAAGAGCGGATTCCATCGTGAGTTCCTTTAATCGGAACTTTCCTGGCCGTAACGACGGGCTGAGCGAGACGCTCTCGTTTTTGGCGAGTCCGGAGATTGTCACGGCCTATGCGTTTGCCGGCGATCTCAGGTTTGATCCCGTGCATCATACCTTGAAGACTTCTGATGGGAAGGAGGTGAAATTTCAACCGCCGCAGGGCGAAGAATTACCGCGAAATGGATTTGCCACAGGAGAAGAAGGGTATGTGCCTCCGGCAGAGGACGGAGAGGAATTGGCCGTGGAAATTCCCCCCAACAGCGAGCGGCTGCAGTTGCTTGAACCGTTTCCTCCATGGGATGGGAACGACTTTGAGAAGCTCCCCTTGCTCATCAAAACCAAAGGGAAGACCACGACGGATCATATTTCCCCTGCTGGTCCCTGGCTTAAGTTTCGCGGGCACTTAGATAAAATCAGCGATAACATGTTCCTGGGTGCGACCAATGCGTTTTCCAATGAGCCGGGTAAGGGCATAGACGTGCTCACCGGGGAACGTGGCCTCCCCATTGCCCAAATCGCTCGACGATACAAAGCGCAAGGCGTGGGATCCGTGGTGGTGGGTGATGAAAACTATGGAGAGGGCAGCAGCCGTGAGCATGCTGCCATGTCGCCTCGCTATCTTGGGGTAAAAGCGGTGATCACCAAAAGTTTTGCCAGAATCCATGAAACCAATTTAAAAAAACAAGGGATTCTCCCGCTCACGTTTGCGAATCCAGCCGATTACGATCAGATCGAGGAAGAAGATCGAATCAGCATCGTTGGACTGCGGGAGTTGGCCCCTGGGAAACCTGTCACGGTTATTATTCACAAAAAAGATGGACGAGAGGTGACCATTCAGACCAATCATAGTATGACCGAGCAGCAGATTCAGTGGTTCAAGGCGGGGTCCGCGTTGAATGCTTTAAGTTGATAAATTTTCGGGAGACGCGCTTCGCGCCGTGCTCATCAATCTCAAAAGGAGAATATCAGTATGAAGTACGAAAAACTCACTCCCCCGACACAAGGCCAAAAGATCACCATGGGTGCTGATGGGGTATTACAGGTTCCGGATCGTCCCATTATTCTCTTTATTGAAGGAGATGGAACGGGTCCAGATATTTGGGCGGCGGCTGTGCGGGTCTTTGACGCGGCAGTCGAAAAAGCCTATGGAGGAAAACGGAAAATTGAATGGTTTGAAGTGTACGCCGGCGAGAAGTGCAACAAGATCTATGGTGAGAACACCTGGCTGCATGATGATACCATCAATGCTTTCAGGGAATACATGGTTGGCATTAAAGGTCCCTTGACCACACCTGTGGGCGGTGGTATTCGCAGCCTCAACGTGGCCCTTCGGCAGATTTTGGATCTCTATGTCTGCCAGCGTCCGGTCAAATGGTACCCGGGCGTCCCATCTCCTGTGAAAAAGCCGCATCTGGTGGATATGGTCATTTTTCGGGAGAATTCGGAAGATATCTATGCCGGTATTGAATGGGAGAAGGGGAGCCCGGAAGCGAAGAAAGTGATTGAGTTTCTTCAGAAGGAAATGGGGGTCAAAAAAATTCGCTTTCCTGAGACGTCGGGTATCGGAATTAAACCCATCAGCGAAGAGGGAACCCATCGATTGGTACGTGCGGCCATTCAATATGCACTTCGCAACAAACGGCGCAACGTCACGTTAGTTCACAAAGGCAACATTATGAAGTTTACGGAAGGAGCCTTCCGGAATTGGGGGTATGAGTTGGCGAAAAAAGAATTTGCTGACTCCATCGTGACTTGGGAAGATTGCGGGGGCAATCCTCCGCCAGACAAACTCTTGATCAAAGACGCGATCACGGATAACTTTCTGCAACAGATTCTCACGCGGCCTGCGGAATACGATGTCATTGCCACAATGAATCTCAATGGCGACTATATCTCTGATGCACTGGCTGCTCAAGTTGGCGGATTGGGGATTGCGCCGGGGGGGAATATCAATTACACCACAGGATATGCCTGCTTTGAGGCTACGCATGGAACTGCACCCAAGTATGCAGGGCAGGATAAGGTCAATCCTGGGTCGGTTATCTTGTCAGGGGTGATGATGTTCGAGTATCTTGGGTGGAAGGAGGTAGCCGCGCTGATCGAGAAAGGATTGAGTGACGCGATCAATGCGGGAACGGTGACGTATGATTTCGCCCGTCTGATGCGGGAAGAAGGCCGAACGGATGTCAAGGAAATTAAATGCTCTGAATTCGGTACAGAAATTATTAAGAATATGGGTTAAGTGCACTCTCAGTGCAGGCTCTTCTTCCAATCATTAGGAGGGAGATCTGCTATGCCCCGTTGCGAAACAAACATGGACACCACGGAAACATTTCAAAAGGATTGGGCCTTGGAACAGGAGGATACACTCCATCCTCCCATGGTCACAGTGGAAATTGCAGGAAAGGTCTATCAGGTACCGGCAGGGATTACGTTGCTCAAAGCCCTCTGGTACACCGGGCATGAGGTCATTCGGGGGGCAGGCTGTTTAGGAGGATTTTGTGGCGCATGTGCCACCTACTACCGGACCAAGGACGACCCCAAAGTGAAAACCTGCCTTGCCTGTTCTTTTGCGGTGGAGGATGGAATGGCCTTTTCTTTTGCCCCTCCATTTCCCGCGAGAAAGGCGATCTATCAGATTTCCGAGCTTCAAGATCCTAAACAAGATCTCTTTGAACTCTACCCCGAAGCCCCCATGTGTCGGAACTGCAACGCGTGTACCGAGGCCTGCCCTCAATCAATTGATGTCCGAGAAGGAGTCTGGCGTGCGGTATTTGGCGATTTCAAATCCGTCTCTGACATGTTCATGAACTGTGTCATGTGTGGTCTGTGTGCACCGGTCTGCATTGCAGACATCGCGCCCAATCTGGTGGCGATCTATGCAAGCCGGGTTCAAGGGGCGCATTTTACGGAGAAACCAAAAGACATTGAAGCGCGGATCAAGGCAATAGAAGAGGGCCAGTATGAAAAAGACTGGGAACGGATATTACGCATGAGCGATGAAGAGCTCCAACAGGCGACGGTCTCGTGTCCCTAAGCTAAGGGTTAAAAGTCATTCTCCCCTCTATGAACCTTCGAGCCTTACAAGATATTGTGCATCAAACTAGGGAATTTCGCTGTACGCAGACTATCCCTAAACTCACAGTCGCTGAGCGCGAGAAATTGATTCGACAATATCACCCTGACTATCGGGAACAGGCCTATCAGACGATCCGGTTCGGGCCGAATGCCGGCGATCGAACCGTTCGAGAGTTGGCCATGCTTCTTGAAGGGGATAGTCCTATCCCCGCTGATTTTCCTTTGACCCCTGATTACACGGTGGACGTCCTTGTTATCGGAGGAGGGGGGGCTGGCTGTGCGGCGGCCTTACATGCACATGCTCAGGGCGCGCATGTGCTTCTAGCGACCAAACTCCGGCTCGCCGACTCCAATTCCATAATGGCACAGGGAGGCATGCAAGTTGCCGTGGCTCCTGACGATTCGCCAATCCAGCATTTTTTGGATACCCTTAGGGGGGGACACATGAAAAATGACCATCAACTACTCAAGGTGATGGTGGAGGAAGGACCACTCATCACCAAGTGGTTGATTGAACTCGGGGTCTTATTTGATCGGAGTCCTGACGGCAATCTCCAGGTCAAAACCGGTGGAGGAAGTTCGAGAGCTCGGCTGCTGACCTGTTCTGATTATACGGGCTTGGAGATCATGCGTGTGCTCAAAGATGAGGTCTTAAACCAAAACATCCATGTTCTGGAATTTGCTGCCGCCGTCGAACTCCTGAGCGATGAAGAAGGGACCTGTACCGGGGCCATTCTGCGTGATCTGGACAATAAACGCTTTATCGTGGTGGCGGCGAAGGCTGTGATTCTCGCCACCGGGGGCATTGGTCGCCTGCATATTCAAGGGTTTCCCACCTCTAATCATTATGGAGCCACGGGAGATGGGCTGGCACTCGCCTACCGTATCGGGGCTCCATTGGTGGAGATTGATACGTTTCAGTATCACCCATCGGGTGCTGTATATCCGGAACAGCTTGTTGGGGCGTTGGTGACAGAAGGAATTCGATCGGAAGGCGGCCATCTTGTCAATGCCAAGGGTGAACGGTTTGTCAATGAGTTGGATACGCGGGATGTGGTGTCTTCCTCAATTATTCGGGAATGTCAAGAAGGCCGGGGAGTCAGGACAGCCTCAGGGCGAGTGGGCGTGTGGCTCGATACGCCGCTTTTAGAGCTTGAGCATGGTCAGGGCACGTTGGACAAACATTTTCCTGCCATGGTGCGTCAATATGAGCGATTTGGTGTGGATATTCGCAAGGAACCGGTGTTGATTTACCCTACACTCCACTATCAAAACGGTGGGGTCAAAATCGACGTCAATAGTGAAACGCCAGTGCGCAATTTATTCGTTGCGGGAGAAGCCTCAGGTGGACTCCACGGCCGTAATCGGCTGATGGGCAATTCCTTACTCGATTTGATGGTGTTTGGCAGACGAGCCGGGCTGGCTGCTGCTGCCCGCGCCAAGATGATTGCTCAAGGGAAACTCTCATTGGCTCATCTGGAGCGATTTCGTGCCGAAGCTCGAAAACATGGGGTATCCAATCAAGTGATTTCCCCCGCTATTCTGCCAGCCTATACCAAGACCTCATGAAGGCATCTCACTTGTCGGCCGAGACTCGGTTTGTGAACGCGCAGGGTGGGTGCCAATAGTATGAAGGAACAACGGTATGAATATCCATGAGTTTCAAGCAAAACGCCTGTTTGCGCAATTTGGCATTCCTGTGCCCAGAGGCAAGGAGATCAAAAGTGTCCGAGCAGCAGAGAAATGGGTTGCTGCACTCGATACCCCTGTTTACGTCGTGAAGGCTCAGATTCATGCCGGTGGGCGTGGGAAAGCTGGGGGGGTCAAATTGACCAAACACCGTGAAGAGGTGCCTAAGTTGGCTAAAGAGCTCCTAGGGAAAACCTTGGTGACTCATCAGACCGGCCCTAAAGGACGCAAGGTGAGGCGGCTGCTCATCGAAGAAGGGGCCGATATTGCCAAAGAGTTGTATCTTGGATTGCTGGTCGATCGTGATTCCGGGCGCCCGACATTTGTCGCCAGCACAGAAGGGGGAATGGATATCGAGGAAGTCGCTGCACGGACACCGGAGAAAGTGCTCAAGGAAGCCGTTGATCCAGCCGTTGGATTCCAAGCGCACAATGGACGTAATTTAGCCTTCGGACTGGGGCTTCCTCAAATCGAGCCAGCGGTCGTCTCGCCCTTCATCGCTATGCTCGACAACCTATACCGGTTGTTTCTCGAAAAAGATGCCTCGCTGGTGGAAATTAATCCGCTGGTGATCACCACGGAGAAGACCCTCTTGGCCTTGGACGGGAAAATCTCCCTCGACGACAATGGGCTGTTCAAACACCCGGATCTCCAAAAGCTGCGTGACCTCCACGAAGAAGAGCCACTGGAAATCGAAGCCAGCCAGCACAATCTCAATTATGTCAAACTCGATGGGAACATCGGCTGTATGGTCAATGGTGCCGGCCTGGCTATGGCAACGATGGATGTCATCAAGCTCGCTGGCTCTGAACCGGCCAATTTTTTGGATGTTGGGGGCGGTGCCACCAAAGAGACCGTTGCTGCGGGGTTTCGCATCCTCCTAAAAGATCCTCATGTGAAAGGGATTTTTATCAATATCTTTGGGGGGATTGTCCGGTGTGAGCGGATAGCCCATGGAGTTATTGAGGCTGCCAGAGAAGTGGGAATTACATTGCCAGTGGTTGTGCGCCTTCAGGGTACAAATGCAGAGGAAGGCCGGCGATTGTTACTGGATTCTGGCCTCACGGTCGATGTGGCAACAGATTTATGGGAGGCTGCTCAAAAGATCGTCCAGATGACTAGTGCGAAGTGAGTGAAAAATTGATCCACCGATGAGAGAAGACAGAGAGAGCTATGAGCATCTTGGTCAACAAAGCGACGCGAGTGGTCGTGCAGGGAATTACGGGAAAGGAAGGGTCGTTTCACGCCATGCAATGCAAAGCCTATGGCACGCAGATCGTGGCGGGTGTGACTCCGGGAAAGGCGGGGCAAGAGGTTGATGGCGTGCCCGTTTTCAATACGGTTCAGGAAGCCGTGAAGCACACCGAAGCGACTACGTCCTTGATCTTTGTCCCTCCAGCCTTTGCGGCTGACGCCATCTTAGAAGCAGCCGATGCGGGGATCTGGTTGATCGTGTGTATTACTGAAGGGATTCCCGTCAATGATATGGTGCAGGTCAAACGTGCCCTGCAAAGTACACCTTCTCGCTTAATTGGTCCCAACTGCCCGGGGATCATTACGGCGGATGAGTGCAAGATTGGCATCATGCCCGGTTTCATCCATCGGAAAGGCCGGGTCGGTGTGATTTCTCGAAGTGGGACATTGACCTATGAAGCCGTCAATCAATTGACCAACTTGGGATTGGGTGAAACCACCTGTATAGGGATCGGGGGAGATCCCATTATTGGGACAGGCTACATCGATCTCTTGCAGATGTTCGAGGAAGATCCAGAAACCGAGGCTGTCGTATTAATCGGCGAGATTGGCGGCGACGCTGAAGAACGAGCCGCGGTGTTTATCAAAGGAAACATGACGAAGCCGGTTATAGCCTTCATCGCGGGCATTACCGCTCCACCTGGCCGTCGCATGGGACATGCTGGAGCCATCATTACCGGTGGCAAAGGCACGGCTGCGGAGAAAATGATGGCGCTCGAGGCAGCAGGGGTACGAGTCGTGCGTAACCCTGCAGAGATTGGCGTAACAGTGAAATCCGTGCTGGATGGTTAAAACGTATTGGTATTGGGAATAGCCTTCTGCTCGTGAGCCGATGCAAGAAATCTGGAAACCTGCCGATAGCAATCCGAGAAGGCCCAGCTATGTACATTACCGAATATGTGCATGAGGGAAGCCTACTTCTCACGGCATCTGGCCGGTTAACCTACTACTCCCGTCGTTGTTTCCAAGCCATCATACAGCATGCTGAGCAAGCGCCGATTCAGCACGTCATCCTTGACATGACTGGTGTTGATGGGTTGGATAGCGCAGGGATCGGATTGCTAGCGTTTGCCCATGCCAGATTAGCGCTTCACGGAATCCCCCTGAGTTTAGTCGTGCCCCATCACGCCGTTCGATCCATTCTTGAACAGGTCAACATTCCCCGCTTTATCCCAATCTATTCCACCTGTGATGAAGCATTGGGCTGGTCACTCACGTCTTGTCAGACAGCTCAGAATGTTGATCTGCGTAGCAGGTGAACGGCTGAATTTCCTACTGATAGACCCATAAACGTATTGAAAAGATTCTTGCTGGTAACCTCGATAACCTCACCCCTTGAGCAACCGCAATTCCCGAACCAGGAAGATTACACCAGAAATTTTCAATTTTTGACCACTTGTACTATCCTCACACGGCAGAAGCGGACATCATGAGTGTTTCTACTAAATCTCAGGAGGCAGCGAGATGGGCTATACCAAACGCACCTACAGCAAGACACTCCGCGATCGCATGCGGCCCGGGGATATTATTGCCTTTGGGGGAAAAAGTCAGTTTAGTGAGGCGATCAAATGGTTCACGCGGTCTGTTGTGAGTCATGTGGCTATCGTGTTGCAAACCCGTCGGGTCGACACCAAAAAACCAGGGTACTTTAACCAAATCATCGAGTCAACGGCACGAGATGGGAAATATGGAGTGATGATTTCCCGATTGTCCTGCACGCTCAGCCAGTACGAGGGAGAGATCTGGTGGCTGCCCTTGGCTGATCATGTTCGCAATAAGCTGGATCAGGATCGCTATTTTGATTGGTTGATGAACATGGAAGGGCGACCGTACGATGTGACGCAAGCTGTCCTCTCAGCCGTGGATGTGTTTGGGGGATTGACAGAAAACCGCGAGGATTATGAAAAGCTCTTTTGCTCAGAATTGGCCGCTGGAGCCTTGAAAGCCGGGGGAGTCATTCCTGTTTCCGTCAACCCCGCGGAGGTTACCCCCCAAGATCTCGTAAGCTGGAAAATCTATGCCGACAACTATGTCCAATTGAAAGGGGAGCGGTGCTTGATCAAGCACTATAATAGTCGGCCTGTTGACAGTGTGTAATGTAAAAAACCAGTGCAACAACTTTCTGCCTTTCGCAGGAACAGCGTGTTACTCAGCCATCCTACCGCGATGAGCCACAGAGTTGCAGCGTTGCGAGCGCTTTTGCAGGAATGGGGGTTGACAGGATTTCTTGTGCCCCATGCCGATGAATATCAGAACGAATACCTGCCTGCCTGTGCAGAACGGCTTGCCTGGCTCACAGGATTCACCGGATCAGCGGGAATGGCCGTGGTACTCGGGAACCAGGCAGCGATTTTTGTCGATGGCCGGTATCTGCTCCAGGTGAAAACTCAGGTCGATCCTGCAGTGTTCATGGTCTACCACCTCACTGACTGTCCGGTTCATCAATGGTTGGCTCATACCCTGAGCCCCAATGATCGGTTGGGGTATGATCCCTGGCTCCATACCGCCTCAGAGGTCGAACAGGTTCGCATGGTTTGCGAACAAGTCGGTGCCACGCTTGTGGCCTGCGAGACGAACCCGATTGATGTCATCTGGTCTGACCGTCCTCCCCCCCCTCTTGCTCCTGTGGTGCCCCATGAGGTGATCTATGCCGGTAAGCCATCAGAGGAAAAGAGGGCAGAGGTGGCGCAGAGTCTGAGAGCCCAACGCGTCGATGCCGCGATAATCGCCGCGCCTGATTCCATCGCGTGGCTTCTTAATATTCGAGGAGGCGATGTGGCTTATACCCCTCTCCCATTCAGTCGACTGCTGCTGCGATCAGATGGGACAGCTCTCCTGTTTCTGGATGCACGAAAGGTCGGGCGCGATCTCCAAGCCCATCTGGGGCCAGAAGTCACTCTGTGTGGCCCTGAGGCCTTTGGAGCAGCGCTTGATGCGCTCGGCAAAGACCGTACACGGGTTCTCTGTGATGTGAAACGCACGGCCTCGTGGATCGTTGACCGTATAAGGCGGGCTGGCGCGGAGCTTGTCCCCGGGGATGATCCATGCGTGTTGCCTAAAGCCTGTAAAAATGCAGTGGAATTGGCTGGAGCTCGGGAGGCCCATCGTCGAGACGGGACAGCGATGTGCAAGTTCTTGGCATGGTTAGCCTCGGCATCCAGCTCTAGGCAACTCACGGAGCTTGAGGCTCAGCATTACCTCGATGCTTGCCGGCAAGAGATGGCGAACTGGAAGGATCAGAGTTTCCCCACGATTTCTGCTGCAGGACCCCATGGCGCCATCGTGCATTATCGAGCGACTGAAACGACAAACCGGCGATTGGAGCCAGGGACCTTGTATCTCGTGGATTCGGGAGGACAATATCTTGATGGCACCACTGATGTCACACGAACAATTGCTATCGGGACGCCGATAGGTGAACATCGCGATCGCTACACCCGTGTCTTGAAGGGACATATCGCTCTGGCAACTGCTCGTTTTCCCATAGGAACGACCGGCTCCCAACTCGATCCTCTCGCCCGTCGGCCATTGTGGGACGTGGGAATCGATTATGACCATGGGACCGGGCATGGGGTCGGAAGTTATTTGGGGGTCCATGAAGGTCCGCATCGCGTGAGCAAAATCCCAAATTCCGTCGCTCTTCTCCCAGGCATGATTCTATCGAATGAGCCAGGGTATTATAAACCCGGTGAATATGGCATTCGGTTGGAAAATCTACTAACAGTCGTCCGGGTTGAGGAGAAGGAGAGTAAGGAATGGTTGGCGTTTGAGACGTTGACTTTGGTTCCGTTCGATGTTCGACTCATTGAATTGTCTCTTCTGACTCCGGCGGAAATTGCATGGATCAATGGTTACCACGAACGGGTACGCCAGGTGATTACTCCACTAGTCGACTCCTCAACGGCACAGTGGTTAGAATATGCCACAGCGGCTCTCAGTGGAGAGATCCAGGGTAAAGAGTATCTTTAAGGGTCCCTTGAGGACACAAAAGGTATGTAGGGGAGGAGCCGGGCTCATGAAAGACCCTTTGCACGATCAGCAGGTTGCTGAGTTGATCCGCA
Organism: Nitrospirota bacterium; assembly: GCA_003696975.1. Lineage (GTDB taxonomy): Bacteria > Nitrospirota > Nitrospiria > Nitrospirales > UBA8639 > J031. The sequence goes on from RFGT01000198.1 coordinate 10,942, forward strand.
AGCAACTTGGAACCAATCCGGATATTGAACAGGTGATCGTGAAGGGGGATCTCTTGCAGCTCCACGTGACCGAAGCGCTCTATCATCGTCTTGCCGTTGATCGTGAGCGGGGGCGCAAAATCGTGTTGCTCCTTATGCACCAGATGAAGGTGCATACAGGGTTGAACGATGTCACAGTCCGAGTCTACTGTCATAAAGAGAAGATGATTGAGGGTAAAGTGAAACCATGGGGTGGTGACAATGTTACCTATCTCTGTGATCTGTAAAGTTCATTGATCTTCCTCCTGAAAAAACGGTTCTTACTTCCTACCACTCCCAAATTCCTAGAGGCAAGAGAAGTGTTTCTTGACAAGCTCCTGAATTCCATTCATGGTGTAGTTGATGACCTCTGAATCGCAACAGGAGAACCGGTCTGCTCCGCCCTTGATAGGGCCGATCCGAGATCTTGCCTCGCCAGATGTGCATGTTGTCCATGTGGCGGACAAGACCATTCTGCTGATAGGCACCATCCATGTTTCTCGAGAGTCCGCGGATCTCGTCCGCAGGGTGATCCAGGAAGAACAACCGGACTGTGTCTGTGTGGAGCTTGACGTTCGGCGGCTTGAAGCGCTGTCGCAGCAGCGGCAATGGGAAGCACTCGACCTCAAAGAGGTGATTCGCAAGAAGCAGTTGAGCACACTGCTCGTCAATCTCATGCTGGCATCCTATCAAAAACGATTGGGTGACCAATTGGGGGTCTTGCCTGGAACCGAGATGATGGAAGCCATTCGGGTTGCCCAGGAACGGCAAATTCCTATTGCCCTCTGTGACCGGGACGTTCGCATTACTTTGCGGCGAGCTTGGCGATCCACTCCATGGCTCAAGAAAGGCTTGCTGGTGTCGTCCCTGTTGGTGAGCATCTTTGATTCCACTCCCATTACCGAAGAGACCCTTCAGGATTTACGGAAACGCGACGTCTTGTCGGAGATGATGCGTGAACTCGGCAACGAGGTGCCGACGATCAAAACCGTGCTGATCGACGAGCGCGACCAATATCTCGCAACAAAGATTCTAGAAAGTAAAGGCTCCAAAATTATCGCAGTGGTCGGCGCAGGTCATGTGGAAGGAATTCTCGCCCACCTTCGCCAACCACCGAGCACGGACTTGGCCCAACTGGAAGTCGTTCCCTCGATCTCGCCTGTATGGACATGGGTGGGATGGAGTATCCCCCTGATTATTGTGGGATCCATTGTGCTTATTGGTTACCAGAAGGGAGTGATGGCGGCACAGGAAAATGCGACGTTTTGGATATTGGCCAATGGGATCCCCAGTGCACTCGGAGCCCTGGCGGCGCTTGCCCATCCTTTGACGATTCTGACCGCGTTTCTCGCCGCTCCGTTTACCAGCTTAACGCCTGTGATTGGGGTAGGCTATGTGACCGCATTTGTGCAGGCTTATGTCTACCCCCCTGTGGTACGAGAATTTCAAACAGTGGCAGAGGATATCGCCGTCCCTCGCCGCTGGTGGCAAAGTCGGTTGCTTCGGATTTTTTTGGCGTTTCTCTTGCCTACAGTTGGCAGCATCATCGGCACGTGGGTAGGGGGCACACGGATTGTGGCAAATCTCTTTTGACCCTTAGTTATGAACCTAGAGCACGTTGGCTCATCTGGTGATCGGATATTCTGGCCGTTTCGTCGTATGTTGGAAAATGCATTGCGGGCAGAGGTAATGAATGAATCGGCCATCCCCGACTAAACGCTTGAGCATAAGCACATGGCACCACTTACAGTAACGGTCGGGTAATGTGCTGGAGTCAGAAGAAGCTAGCTTGGTCATGGAATGATTCTGAGCAAGAGAGTGTGGTGTTGTCAATTGGTTCATTCGTGGGAATGACGGCCTTCTGGTTGAGCGGGATCTTGTCTGCAAGACACGGGGACGTGGCTCCCTCCAAGGCACCGCAAACGAAACCTGATCACCTCATGTTCTTGGACCGTCTCCAAAGGAAGGAACACTTTGGCTGAGCATTCTCCACCATCTTCTCAATTATACGAGCCATCGGGTCTGGCATCAGCTCTTGTGGTATCTGGATTTTTAGGTGCCGGTAAAACCACACTTGTGCGGCATTTATTACAAACAGCGCAGAAGAACGGCGTGCGATTGGCTGTGATTTCCAATGAATTTGGCGCATTAGGTATCGACCAAGTCTTGCTTGATGGAGCAGGTGCAAGCGGGTATGTGGAATTGGAAGGCGGGTGCGTGTGTTGCAAGCTTTCGGACGAATTGGTGCAAACGCTCCAGCGCCTCTGGGAGACGGTGCACCCCAATCGAGTGATCGTGGAAACCTCGGGAGTTGCACTTCCGTTCGAGACCCTGCTTAATTTTTGGCGGGAACCGGTGTCCCATTGGATAAGCGACTGCGTGGCAGTGGTCGTGGTGAACGCCGAACAGTTGTACGAAGGTCGCAATGTAGCAGGAACTTTCGAACAACAGGTCTCCTCTGCCGATCTCCTCATCTTGAACAAATTGGATCTTGTCCCCCCCTCTGCCCTGAATTTTCTTGAGCGACGACTTCGTGAAATGGCTCCTGATGCTCCGGTGCTTCGGGCTGTTCAGGCCTCGATCGATCCCCAAGTTCTTTTTCCACCAGAGCCTCATGGCTACAGGGATCGTTCAAGGGCGCTTTCTCGTCAGTCCCATACTCATGAGCTATTCGAAGCGGAGGAACTGATTGTCGAGGAACCTGTAGAGCCGCCCGTGTTGGTGGAACGCATTCGAGCATTAAATCCTATCCGTGCCAAGGGATTTGTGTCCACTCCGCAAGGGGTTCGTCTGGTCCAGGGAGTGGGGACTCGAATTGACCTCGTTGAATCACCTATCGCTCCGCCCATCCAGCTTCTTGGGCGCGTGGTGCTCATCCGCCAGCGGGATCCTGTCAAGGGAGACGATCCAGACAAGCTGCTCCCCTGAAGGGCTTCCACGGTTTGGATCCACGCGGCGAGCTGCATGAGGAATCTATTCAGCCTGTGCCTCTTTCTTTGCTGGTATTGACAGGTGTTCTCTAGGTCGGATCGTTCAAAAGTTCCGGTGCATCTCGTTCGATTTGGTTCCGGAGTGAAGGGTCGAGCTGGGCATAGGCCAATGTTCTGACCTTGCGCAAGAGCTCTATGCGCAGGTTCCTTGCACCAATGAGAGAAGTCCCGCGGAAGTCGGCTCCCGTGAGTGAAGCATCCAGAAGATTCGCCTCCGAGAGATTAGCGTGGACAAGGACCGCCTCCCGGAAATCGGCCAGAGTAAGATCAGTGTGGGCAAGAGTGCTGTGGCTGAGAATGGCCCAAGGTAATGCTGCACGGGCGAGATTGGCCCCTGATAGATCGCACGCGGTTAGGTCGGCCCGAATCAGTCCGGCGTTGCTTAAATCCGCCCGGACAAATAACGCCTGTCTGGCCACCGCCTCGATAAGATTAGCTTCGATAAGATCGGCCTCAGTTAAGTTGGCAGCCACGAGAACGGCTTTGGTCAAATTCGCACGAATCAGGTAAGCTTCCGCAAGATTGGCTCCGGTGAGATCCGCATGGCTCAAGTCGATGCCTGTGAGGTCAAAACCCGAGAGATCAACCTCCCGGAGGTCAGGTTGTACCTGCGGTCGAGTCCTTCGAAATCTATTCCATGCCTCCACGCCTTGGAGCACACGTTGGAAATGGTCGGGATTGGCCATACGTGGGATGTGGCGGAGTCACCGTTTCTTCAAATACCGCAAGAATTCGGAGTCAGGAGTGAGAACCATGGTCGTGTCTTCGGAAAATGTCTTCCGATAAGCCTCCATGGAACGAATGAAGGCGAAGAATTTGGGGTCCTGCTTGTATGCGTTGGCATAAATCCGAAAAGCCTGCGCATCCCCTTTCCCTTTAATCTCTTGAGCAGTCTTGTACGCCTCCGCCAAGATGATCTCTCGATCCTTGTCGGCTTCTGACCGGATCTTTCTGGCTTCTTCTTCGCCCTCCGCTCGATACTGTTTAGCCTTGCGGATTCGTTCCGCCTTCATGCGCTCAAAGACGGCGTTCTCGTTTTGTTTGGGAAGATCGGCACGCTTGATTCTGACGTCGACCACCTCCAGCCCATATGCCGAAGCTTTCTCGTTGGCGCGTTGAGCCACGACGGACATGATGAGCATCCGGTTGGCGGAGACAATTTCCGTGAGGTCATGCCGACCGAGTTCGACGCGCAACTCGGAATAAATGATATCGTCCAAACGTTGAAGCGCTGCTCGCTGAGTTTGAAAGGCTTGATAGACACGAAGTGGATCAACAATACGCCATTTGGCGAAGTTGTCGATCAGAATCGTCTTTTTGTCTTTTGTGATCACTTCCCTGGCGGGAACATCATAGTCGAGTAACCGTTTGTCGAAATAGACGACTTCCTGGAGAAAGGGAACCTTCAGGTTCAATCCTGGTTCGGTAATGGTGCGTTTGGGTTCACCAAGCTGAATCACAAGGGCGCTCTCGGTTAAGTCGACGATAAAAAATGGAGAAGCTCCGAGGAGAAACAATACCGCGAGAATGGCAATGATCCCAATCAGCAGATACTGCTTGTTCATGGCCTTCCCTTGGTCCGATCTCCCATGGTTTGACGTGTGTGGAGTCGCTCTAATGGCAGATAGGGTAAAAGATTTCCCGCGGCCTTCGAGTCGAGAATGATCTTGTCGACTTTCGAGAGAATGTCTTCCATGGTTTCGATGTAGACACGTTTTTCAATGACGTCCTTCGCTTGGCGATATTCCTTAAGAGTTGCCAAGAACCTGTTGGCTTCCCCCTGAGCTTTGGCAATGCGAGCCTGGGCATAGGCTTTCGCTTGATTGATATCTTGGGCAGCTTGACCGCGCGCTTTTGGAAGGATGTCGTTCCGGTAGCCATGGGCTTCATTGATCAGTTTCTCGCGATCCTCTTTGGCACTTGCCACGTCTTTGAATGCCTCTGCAACTTGTTCTGGAGGGTTCACGTCTTGGAGCTGGACCGTGGCTATTTGGACTCCGCCGCCGTATGCATCTAAAATATTTTGCAACAGCGTTTGCGTATTCTGTTGGATTTCCGCCTTGCCCTCGGTGAGGGCTTCATCAATTTTGCTTCTGCCGATCACTTCGCGCATGGCGGCTTCTGCGGATTTTCGGATTGTCCCTACGATGTCAAACACATTGTAGAGATAGTCTTTGGCATTTTTAATCTTGTACTGAACAATAAATTCCACCGAGAGAATGTTCATGTCGCCGGTTAGCATCAGGGCTTCCTGAGGGATATATCGCGTTCGACCCCGAAGATCCGTGCGAAACCCGATTTCCACCCGATGGAGCTTTTCCACCTTGGGAGTAACTACTGACTCGATCAGAGGAATTTTCAAATGGGGACCAGGGCCAACTGTTCGGACGATCTGGCCAAACCGCTTCACCAATCCCTCCTCATCCGGTTCCACTTTGAATACGGCTTGGGATAGGATCACTAAGGCGACGATGATCCAGATAACAAGTTTCAGCCCTCTGCCCGGCATCATGCGGCGCCATTGCTCTTGGGCTTTTTTCAGCACTTCGTCAAGTGGGTCTTCACTTCCTCGGCCCCATGGATCTTTGGGTTCCCACGCCATGGAATAATCCTCAATCTGAGAATTAGGGGTGGATATCTGGGAAGAAACGAGTTAGGTTCCGTAAGCCACGTTAGCAAAAAATAGTGGGATGGGCAACAGGTGATGAAAATCGTAACTCCGGTGTACAAAAAAAGCTCGTACCCCGGCAGACACGCTTTCCACGGGCATTTTTGAATAACCTTTATGGCCTTCTGTCCTGGGCGCCGGATCCTCTGGGGAGCGCCACATTTGCTTCGTGGCTTGCAGTAGAGTATACCCGCTGGACGCCTGGGTGCCGCGGCGAAGGGCTTCTGCTGTGAACAGCAAACGGGCACTGGCGCATCGTGTGATGGATCCCCAAGAGAAGCTTCCGAAACCCTGCCTTGTCCAAATGGATTCTTTCAAAAGCGAGTTTGTAGGTTCTTGGGACGGAAATCTTGGTGAAAGGGCGGCAAACCAGACCCGCACGGGTGATACTTCCTGCCAACAGGACCACGGCTATGGTCGAGACCCTGTGCCTCTTCGATTTCGCACAACCGTACCCACGGCGTGACTGCGTATGACCCTATGGAAGGGGAACAATCGACAAATCCGACATATGACGGATGCGATTGGGCTCCAGGCTGTGGTTTGTGCGAATCGCCATTAAAGCAGTGATTCGGCCCCTATTGTCCGGTCAATGGCGGTACGTGACTGCGGCTGAAGAAGAGCGTTGTGGACCGGTCGCGCAAACCCTGATGAGATACGAAGCCATCTCTTGTGGTTAAACCTACAGGATCTGCTGCCGAAGAAAGTGCTCAAACAAGACAGAGATGATCGAGACGACCGTGCGGTGAACGCAGTGGATGATTAGGTTGTGCCTGACCGCGGTGGTTTTCTTCTTGATCCTTGCAAGAATGATAGATACAATGAGCCGCCTTTCCGGCCTTTTCCCTTGACTTCCCACGGATGGCTCGTACTGATGATAGAATAAATTTCAACTTGGCCGGCTGTGGGGAGAGATGATACTGCCTGAACAGCACTCTCGTCTGTTGTCACGCACAGCGCCTCGTTCGGAAGATCGTTTATGAATAGGCCGGTTTTTGAGCAAACAGAGGAGGTATGATTCGGTGGATACTGCCACGACAACCATTATTCTTTTTTCCTTGGTCTCAGCGCTGACAGGAATCGGCTATGGGGTCTATCTCACCTTTTGGGTTTTGCGCCAAGAGGCAGGTGATGAGACCATGCAACGGATTGCGCAAGCGATTCAGGAGGGCGCGGCCGCGTACTTGAACCGACAATACCGAACGGTAGGGATGGTGGCGGTTGGCCTGTTTCTCATCTTGTGGGCAGCCGGACTGTGGTCGGAAGATTTTGGCCTTCTCACGGCAGTCGGGTTTCTTGTAGGTGCTAGCGCGTCAGCTACGGCAGGGTATATCGGCATGATCATTGCCGTACGCGCCAATGTTCGAACCGCTCATGCAGCGTCCTCCAGCCTGAATTCCGCCTTGAATGTGGCCTTTCGCGGGGGTGCGGTCACCGGACTCCTTCTCATTGGTCTGGGGCTCTTCGCCTTGGCTGCGTTTTACGCGGTGAGTTCATGGATCGCTGGACCCGAAAAGGCGGTTCATGCTTTGATCAGTCTAGGATTCGGAGGGAGCCTCATCTCTGTCTTTGCTCGCGTGGGTGGCGGCATTTTTACCAAGGCGGCTGACGTGGGAGCGGACCTTGTGGGAAAAGTGGAGGCCGGTATTCCTGAAGATGATCCGAGAAATCCCGCGGTCATCGCCGATAATGTTGGGGATAACGTGGGAGATTGCGCCGGTATGGCGGCTGACTTGTTTGAGACCTATGTGGTCACGATTGTCGCGGCAATGGTCTTGGCAATGAGCCTCTTCCCGGGCCAGTCTGAACCCGTTCTC
>RFGT01000016.1 GCA_003696975.1 Nitrospirota bacterium
ATTCCATAGTGATCTTCATCCAGGACCTGCCGCACCTGTGTGAGATCCAACCTGTCCTCCGTGACGGCGTTCCAGGGTAATTCCAAAAGCAGCTCGAGATAGCTCCGAATCACCTGAAAATCTGGAGCCATGGCGGGAAGTTTGCCCAAGCGCTTCACTTCCCGCAGAGCTTCTTCCCGGACGCGATCCGGGAGGTCGGCCTCTTCAATGCGTTGCTTCAACAACGCGACGTCGCTCCCCTCTTGATCCTCTCCCAACTCTTGTTGAATTTCTTTCAACTGTTGCCGCAGGAAGTATTCCCGTTGAGATTTCCCAATTTCAGCCTGCGCTTGGCTCGCGATTTCATTGCGGAGTTTCAGGATCTGAATTTCATGTGAAAGCGTGGCATAGACTTGCCGCAAGAGTTCCGCACGTGAAGGAATCTCCAAGATCGCTTGAAGGCGTTCAACCGTCAGGTTCAAAAACGAAGCGAGACGATAGGCAAGAAGCACGGGATCTTGTTCGGCCCGAAGTACTTCAATGATTTCCGTAAAGCCTTGCGTGGAAATGAGGTCTGGCAATTGTCCAGCGAGATCAAGAAGGGCACGATGCAAGGCTTCAATTTCTGGGCTTGATTCCTCCGGAAGAGGAAATTGACGGACACGCGCACACAGAAAAGGTTCTTCCTGCTCGAGTTTCAGCAACACCATCCGCTCCACGCCTTGAACCAGGATGTGCAAATGACCTTCCGCAGTCTTCCCCACTTGTTTGATGATCACTTTGGTTCCAATCGGGTAGAGATCATCTCGCTTAGGGTTTTCGGTTTCTGCTTCTCGCTGGGCCACGACCAACAAGGTTTTCTCCTCCGTGGCGATGGCCGCCTCGACGGCCGCAATAGAGCGACGCCGTCCAATGGCGAGCGGGATCAGGGTTCCTGGAAAAACCACGGTGCGTTTGGCGGGGAGGACTGGAAGCGAGGTAATCACCGGTCCTTCCTGCCCTTCAGATGGTGTGCGTTCCACTGTCAATTCCATACTGTGACACTCCTTTCGGTCGGTTAAAGGCGAATGGTGCGCACAGGTCCGTTCCCCTGTGCGCAACACTCACCTTTTCAGCGTTCAGATAGCCACTTTCTCCACGGAGTCAACGGGAAGACAATGGAATTATGGCATGCCGTTGGCCGGATAGGACAAAAACAGTATACTTCTTGACACAACTTTTTCCTCACGCTACGCTCTAAAGGTGTTGAGCACGTAACCGAAAATATTGAGAAAAATGAGGCAGTTACAAAATAGGCCCATGAAACGGTGGTGGCAATCGGCAGGCAGGCAACTCTTCTGGACCATTCTTCTGTGCATGGGAATCCTTCCTTGGAATGTCTCCGCCAATGACATCGAGCCGGCTCTTCCGCCGGACTCTGCTCGAGCATCTTCCGAAATGCTCCTACCCCAACCGGCATTGACCGCTCCTCCCCTGGCGGGAATGCCGGGTGCGCAACAAAGTGCCGCCGATGCCTGGGGGAAAAACGTGGGAGGAGCGCTCATCCACTCGGCAGATTCCGTGGGATCGAATGCGGGAGAATCTGGCGTTCGGGAGAAGACGCTGGCGCCTGCAGGGCTTCCCTGGGGTTCCCGGCTTCTGGAGAGTGAAACCCAGAAAGGCTGGCAATGGCCTATTGCGGCACGGTTATTTCAGTCCCCGCAGCCTGGTGAGCGGCTAGGGCATTATGGCCCCGTGTGGCTGGCATCGTTGCAACTGCCGTCACCTCCACGCCCGCAACTGTTTGAGGAAGTGTCGATTATTCTCAACCCCGCGGTTGAGCGAAACCTTCGCTATTTTCAAACAGTCATCCCTGATCGATTTCAAGAATGGCTGACCCGATTTTTTCAATATCAGCCGGCAGTCGAGCAAATTTTTGCCGAATTTGGCCTCCCGCGCGAGTTGATCTATCTGTCGCTCGTGGAAAGCGGGTTTAACCCGCGGGCGTATTCTCGAGCCCGGGCTGCCGGACCGTGGCAATTCATACATGGGACCGGTCGTCTCTATGGCCTGAAGGTGGATTGGTACGTTGACGAGCGGCGGGATCCCATTAAATCCACCGTGGCGGCGGCTCAGCATCTTCGAGACTTGTATGATCGGTTTGGTTCATGGCCGTTAGCCTTGGCAGCCTATAATGCCGGCGCAGGGAAAATTGCGCGCGCCATCCGAAAAGTTGGCAGTCGAGATTTCTGGCAAATTGCGAGAACGCGGTATATTCGTCGAGAAACGCGGGAATATGTCCCGCGCTTTATGGCGGCAACGATCATAGCGTCTAATCCGACCTTGTTCGGGTTTCGGGTCGATCCCATGGATCCCCATGACTACGATGAGGTCTTGCTGAAGCGATCCCTGCACTTGCGAGCCATTGCCAAGGCCACAGGCATTGCGTATGAGGAATTGCGGCGCTTGAATCCGGAATTGAGGCGGAGTATTACGCCTCCCCGAAAAGAAGGGTACTATCTCAAAGTCCCCAAAGGGCTTGGATCGCATGTGGAACGAATCCGTGACTCGATTCCCTTGTGGACTAAGAGCCCGTCCCAACCACGGTGGTATCGGGTTCGTCGAGGGGATAGCCTATCGGTTATTGCGCAGCGATTTGGAACAAGTGTGAAGATGTTGAAGCGGTGGAATAATCTGTCAAGCAGCCTCATCCGGGTGGGCGAGCGGTTGCGGGTAAGTGGGGATAATCTTCCGCCTGAGGAAGTCCGGTGGTATCGCGTGCGAAAGGGGGACAACCTCTGGAGTATTGCGAAAAGGTTTCGGATTACCGTCCAGGATTTGAAGATATTGAATAATCTGAGAGGAAGTTTAATCCATGCGGGCCGGATGTTGCTGGTCAGCTACTAAAAACTCACAAGCTGGTCTTTCCATCAGGAGCCTTCGCTAGTCTTGTCCTCCTCGGATGAAGAACTTTCTTGGACCCCCTCTTCTGTTGTTCCCGTGTCAGGGGATAACGCTTTCACACGCAGAGCTGCCTCTCCCGCAAACGGAGAGGTGGGGTGCTGATCGAGGAGCTGTTGGTAATAGGCCAAGGCTTCCTGCGTGTGCCCTCCATCCTCTTCCATCTTGGCGAGTTCAAATAACGCTTGGTCTTGATTGAGCGCGTCAGCTACGGTCAAAACCTGGGAGAATGCCTCACGCGCCTTCTCGCGTTCCCCATTGAGAAGATAAGTGGACCCGAGCCGCTGATACACCAGACCGAGCACAATGGGATTTTTCCCGTACTCCGCAAGATATTGCTGATAGGCGTCAATCGCCTTGGCATATTCCCCTTGATCAGCGTAGGCGTTACCAATGAAATACAACGCCAACTCAGCCGTGGACGTTCGAGGATATTCGTCAAGGATCTGCTGGTAGAGACGAATGGCTTGTTGGAGGTTTGCCTTGGATTGCTCAGGATCATCCAGTTGCCGATCCAGATAGAGTTGGGCAGCCTGGTTGTACAATTCCAGCGCCTTCGTTTCATTGTCTAATTCCCACCAGACCAAGATCCCGATAAGAACGCCAATCAGGCCGATAAGCAGCAGTCCGGCGATGATGGTTCCCCGATGTTCCTCGGCATACATCCACAGGCGTTCCATTCGGGACATCAACTGCGCTTCATCGGGAGGGAGGGATTCTCGTTTAAAAACTTTGAGCTTGTAGGCCATGGTGCGAGTCAATCAACTGGTGGGTGAAAGCACAACAAGGCGCTTCCCCATCGGCTCCTTGGTTTGATCAAGATTGGTTTAATCAGATCTGTTGACATGACGAAAAGCTGTATCCTTGGGGCCTTATACTCACCTAAAGCAGCCTTGTCAAACAGAGCGCTCGGAGAAAGCCAAAAGGGGAGAGTGCAGAAGATTGTGCAACCCATTTGTTGACAAGCACAACTTGCTTGATATAATTGGAAAAATTGTGATAGGCGGATAGCTCAGGTTGGGAGAGCGCTGCCCTTACAAGGCAGAGGTCGCAGGTTCAAGCCCTGTTCCGCCTACCATTGGCTTCGTGATGATTTCATGCGAGGACAAGACCCAAATGAAATGAAAGGGAGCAATTGAATCCTCAGATGACACCATAAGCATACAAGGCGGGTGAATCCTTCCTTTCACGTCACACAAAAAAGTCCACGATAAAGGCGAATGGGGAAGAGGGGCCGTCGTTCAGCTTGGTTAGGACGCCAGATTGTCAATCTGGAGGTCGCGGGTTCAAATCCCGTCGGCCCCGCCACACCTTCTTTTTTCATTTAACCTTTTAGCCTTCTGTTGAACCCCCATGCAGAGCTTCAGACATCGCCAACCGAATGAATGATGTCGTAGGCATGAAGGATCTCAGTTCAAGGATATAAGGCGGCCATGTTTGGAAGCACTCCAACGGAACTCATTGGGTCATTGGGAAGTGTTTCGCTTTTGGTGCTGGGGATCCTAGTCGGTTGCTCGATTGTCTCCTGGGCCATTATTCTCCAGAAGTGGCTCCTATTTCGACGCATCGTCCGCAGAGACACCGCATTCTTGTCGCAGGTCAACGCCTTACTGGTTCAGCGTGGATGGCAAGGGGAGGATCTAGAAAAATTGATGGCCGTTGCTCGCAGCCATCCAGAAAGCCCCAGTGCAACAATCTGTGTGGAAATGGTCAAACGGCTGCCATGTGACGTGGAAGGAATCCCCGCCTCGGCGTTGGCGCCGCCTTTGACGGAGGGACGGTGGCCGAATCGCCGGTACCTTGAAAACGTCATGCATCATTTAGTGCAAACTCAAATCACCCGCCAGGAACGATACCTCCCATTTCTGGCAACCACGGGAAACATTGCCCCCTTCATTGGGTTGTTAGGGACGGTCATCGGGGTGATTAACGCCTTTCGCGAAATCGGGATTCAGGGGACCGCCAGTATTGTAGCCGTGGCTCCCGGGGTGGCGGAAGCGTTGGTGGCCACCGCAGCCGGGCTCTTTGCGGCGATTCCCGCCGTGGTGGCCTATAACTATTTCCTCATGAAGGTTCGCCAAACGACTTTCCGGATTGAAGCCTTTTGTCTGGAATTACTGGAAGCCCTTGAAGGGTGGATGGCCCAAGAACAAGAAAAGGAAGTCCACGTCGTCCGGTGATTTTTGAATCGCGCCATCGTCGATTTCTTTCCGAAATTAATATCATCCCGCTTGTTGATGTTGTGCTCGTCCTCTTGGTGATCTTTATGGTAACGGCACCCATGCTTCATCGCGGATTAGATCTCACGTTGCCTCGCTCGGCCACCAACACGATTACTCCTGAGGAACGGCTAGTCATTACAATTGAACCGGACCAGAGGGTCTACCTGGGAAAAGACCCCGTGACCATGGTGACTCTCCGGACCAGATTACGGGAAGCCAAGCTGCAGAATCCTCTGATTTCGGTGTATCTCCGGTCTGATCGGAGTGTCCCGTATGGACGGATCATTCAGGTGATGGACGTGGTGAAGGGCGTGGGAATCGAACGGCTGGGCATGGTCACAAATCCCAAAACAGGACGGAACGTGGATGAAGAAGTGGTCTCTACCTCATCGTCATAAATCTCATGGAGCCACATGGGCCCCTCATGGCGAGTGATACGCTGGTCTCTTTCCATATGTCGTCTGCCGAGAGGTGGTCGGACGAGGAGGGGCGGCTACCATGGATGATGGTGGCATCGTGCCTCCTTCATGCGGCATGTCTTCTGACCCTTCTAACTATGCGGCTTCCTCCGCCCGTGCGTCAGGCCGTATCGACCTATGAAGTGTCATTGGTCACGCTGGAAGATGTTGGGAAGAGCCGTCCGGATTCCCTCGGGCACCCTCGTCCCTCC
>RFGT01000199.1 GCA_003696975.1 Nitrospirota bacterium
CTGATGGGGACGGCGATAGGAGAGCGTCTTCTGGGCCTTGGGCATCAACTCGTCGTCTACAATCGAACAGCAGAAAAAACTACGCCTCTTCGAACTCGTGGGGCTGTGGTGGCGCCGACTCCGGTGGAAGCAGTCGAAGCCTCTCCGCTTACGATTTTAGTACTTGCTCATGCTCAAGCCATCCATGAGGTGTTGCTTTCTGCCTTAGATAGAGTGCGTCTAGAAGGGAAGACCATTCTCCAAATGGGCACTATTGGTCGGGAGGAGAGTCAAGCGATCCATCAAGTCATCACGTGCCAAGCTGGTGATTATTTCGAAGCTCCCGTGCTGGGAAGTTTAGCCGAGGCGAGAGCAGGGAAATTGTTGGTGATGGTTGGAGGGACGCACGCGCAAGTCGATCGATGGCATGACGTGTTGCACGATTTGGGAGAGGTGTTCATGGTAGGGAGTATTGGGCAAGCCGCGACTCTAAAGCTCGCCCTCAATCAACTCATTGCCTCGCATATGACGGCGTTTTCCCTTAGTCTCGGGCTGGTTCAGCGAAGCGGCATTCCGGAGGAGCTCTTCCTTGAGATTCTTCGCCGAAGCGCCTTAATGGCTCCGATGTTTGAGAAGAAATGGCCAAAAATTTGGGCACGCAACTATGCCAACCCCAACTTCCCCACCCGGCATCTTCTTAAGGATGTCTCGCTGATTCTCCAGGCTGCTCGATCCGCTCAGCTTGACACAACGGTGCTGGAAGCCATTCACCACATCTTACAGCAGACCGTTGAGCAGGGACTGGGCGATCTTGATTACTCTTCCCTCTACGAAATGATGGTCCATGCTGGCCGAGATGGTGAAGGCCCTCATGGGGAAGGAGGGGCTTTCAACGCGTAGTGCACCCCATCAATCAGGACGATTGGCATGATGACCCCTTGATCTGTTCCGTCGTGGGAGAAGGCATAAAGAAGCGATTCATCCGGCACCAAGTGCCCCGTGAAGAGAATGTCGATCTCGATTCGGTCACCCGCGAGTAGCTTCGTCCGAAGGTGTGGAAGAAGATCTGGGGGTGGGACGGCGATCATCTCATCAGGCAAGCCTATGGGTTTGAACCGCACGAGCCCCCAGGTCGTTGAAGTGAAAACTGGCCCCATGGCGAGTGTAAACCCATGATATTCCGGCACGTACCGCCGAAGGACTCCAGCCCAGAGAAAAGCGAGCCGTTGCCGTAAGAGAGGATGATCCATCCGGGCGGCATCGCGCTGGCGATTGAACCGAAACAGACGCTCGCCATGTCCTTCTCCTTGTCGATCATGGAGGCGATCCCAAGGTGGCGGAGAATGCTCAAGTTCGTGGAGAAACTGTTCTTGGTCGTGTGCGGTAATCAGGAGCCGAATGGTTCTTCGGTCAAGTGGTTGAACTGCGGCCGAAAGCGAAGGGGACAATGGTGCAATGCCGGATGGCTGTTTCTCTGTGCGGCTAAGTACTGCGGTCGGCTCCGCAAGGGTACCTAGAACTACAACTAGGAATGTAAGAGTTATCCAACGGTGTCGCATCGGTCTACTCACAAGAGAAGGGAAGGCGCTCACCTTTGGTAAAAAGATGAATTCGGTGTGGAGAGACGTAGACGGTCACGGTGTTACCGGGTTGAACTCGATATGTTGCAGGGAACCGGGCTGTGAGCCGTTTCCCGTCGATGGCAAGATATACTAAGGTTTCCGCTCCTAGATTTTCCACGAGATCCACCGTTCCCGTGATTTCCACAATCGGTCGTTCTTCCGGATGAGGTAGCAGATCTTCCGGTCGGATACCCAGGATAGCCGGGATCGGACGAGCCATGCCCCCCTTCTCAGGGACGATCGGGAGTACAAGTTGAAATGTTTCCGCTTCGAAGAGGCATTTTCTTGCCTGCACGGACAAGCGCCCTTCCAGAAGATTCATGGGGGGAGTCCCAATGAATCCTGCCACGAAGGGATTGTGAGGTTGGCGATAGATTTCTTCCGGAGTTCCGATTTGCCGAATTTCGCCTTGGTCCATGACCACAATCTTTTCGCCAAGCGTCATTGCCTCGATCTGATCGTGCGTGACATAGATCATAGTTACCCCTAAGCGCTTATGGAGTTTTTTGATTTCGACCCGCATGGATGCACGTAAGCGGGCATCGAGATTCGAGAGGGGTTCATCGAACAAAAATAACCGGGGATGCCGGACAAGAGCCCGGCCCATGGCGACGCGCTGCCGTTGGCCGCCGGAGAGGTCTTTGGGTCTTCGATCCAGCAAGTCCGCAATCTCCAGCAGTTCAGCAGCTTCGGCAATCCGTGCCTCAATGATGTCGGAAGGGGTCTTCCGCATGCGCAAGCCAAAGGCGAGATTCTCTCGCACTGTAAGATGGGGATACAGTGCGTAGTTCTGAAACACCATGGCAATGTCCCGCCGATGTGGGGGAAGCGCGTCCACGCATTGGCCCCCGATCAACACCGAGCCGGAGGTTTGTTGCTCTAGTCCGGCAATGATACGGAGCAAGGTAGATTTTCCACAACCTGAGGGACCGAGCAGGACGACGAACTCGCCGTCATCCGCTTTGAGAGAGATTCCTTGGAGCACACGTTGGTGCCCGAAGGTCTTGTCAATGCCTGTCAAGACCAAATCCGCCATGGGTCACCCTTTGACGGCTCCTGCTGAAAGCCCACTGATGATCCCGCGCTGGAACACTAGGACGAGGACAATCAAGGGAAGAGTGGCAAGTACCGAGGCTGCTGCCAGCTCGCCCCAGGGCATGGTGAATTCACCTTGGAAAAGGGCAAGGCCTACGGGTAAGGTTTGCTTCGCCGGGTCGGTCAGAATGAGCAAGGCAAAAAAGAACTCGTTCCACGCATAAATAAAGGTCAGAATGGCCGCTGTGAAAATTCCGGGAGTCGCCAGCGGGATCATGACTCGATACAAAGTTTGCCAGACCGTGCAGCCGTCTACTCTGGCGGCTTCTTCCAGTTCGAGGGGCAGATCTTTGAAAAACGTCGCCAGGATCCAAATGGCCAGAGGTAGGGTGAGGGCGACGTAGGGGAGGGTAAGCCCCCAATGCGTATTTAAGCCCCCGAGGCGATTCAGCAGTTGCCAAATCGGGCCGGCGATCACGATTTGCGGAAACATCGAAATGGTCAAGAGTCCTCCTAGGATCCATGACTTTCCAGCCATCGGGATGCGGGCGAGGGCATACCCTGCAGGGATGGCTAAGGCCAACGACAGCACAGTGGTTGAACCGGCCACAATCACACTATTCCCAACATAGGCCAGCAACTGGTGTTCAGCGAGAGCTGATCGATAAAAGCCAAGATTCCCATCCGGCCACCAGGTGGGAGGAATAGCTTCCACGGCTAGGGGTGATTTCAGAGAGGTCAGCACGAACCACACAAAGGGAAATAAGCTTCCCAATACCGCGAAAACAATGCCTACGCCAAGTAGAACTCGTTCGGCTGGTGTTCGGGTCATGAATGTACTCGCGTCAGTAGGGTTGAGCCAATGGTGCGGATATACAGGAAGGAAAGAACCAGAATAGTGACGAAGACCGCCATGGAGATGGCAGTGCCATAGCCGACTTGGCCTTCTGCAAACAGGGTTTTGTACCCGTAAAATTGGATGACTTGTGTGGCGTCGCCCGGGCCGCCTTGCGTCATGACGAAAACTAAGTCGAATACTCGGAAGGCGTCAATGGTCCGAAACAACAGAGCAGTCAGCAGAGCGGGTTTGAGTAGAGGGAGCGTGATGGTCCGGAAGCGTTGCCATGTGGAGGCACCATCAATGCGGGCGGCGTCGTAGAGTTCTTCCGGAATCACTTGTAATCCCGCCAGGAGCAACAGGCCGGCAAAGGATGACGTTTTCCAGACATCGGCAAGCACAATAGCGAGGAACGCCCATTCGGGGTAGGCCAGCCATGGAAGATAGTGGCTGACATGCTCTCCAAATACCAGGAGATTGGCCAGCCCGTATTGATCGTTGAAGATGAATCGCCACATTTGCGAAGCCACAACCGTGGGGATGGCCCAGGGGATCAACACGGCGGCACGAACCCACCCCCTTCCAGGAAACCGTTCGTGGATCACTAAGGCAATGGCCAATCCCAACACCAGTTCCAATAACGTGGAAAGTGCGACAAAACCGAAAGTGACTCCAAAAGCCTGGCGTGCCACAGGATCCTGGAGGAGCAACATGTAGTTTTCTATCCCTACGAAAGGGGATCCCAGAGCGGGAAGGCCGAGATAAATCCGGTGGAGACTCAATACGAATGATTCAAGGGCGGGGTAGAGGGCGAATGCCGCAACGACGAGCAGGGCGGGACAGGTGATCAGCCATCCGTAGGATTGCTCCGAGTTGATCCGACGCATCAAGAGAGACTCTCGACAAGGCGAAGGAATCGATTGATTTGGCGTTCAGCTTCTCGCGCCTCCCGATCCAGATCGAGATCAGGAAATGCCAAGACGCGGCTGAAAAATCGTTGGAGAATGTGAGAGATAATTGGATAGACCGGAGTGCGTGGTCGAGGAGTGGCTGTGAGAAAGACCGGAAACAGATTGCGATATTGAGGATTGGCCGAGAGAATCTCGGGGTCGCGATAGAGCGCTAACCGAGAAGGTGCAAGTGCAGCGCGAAGGGCAAAATATTTTTGCATCGAGGCGCTGGTCATAAATTCAATGAAGGTCCAGGCTTCTTCGGGATGCCGGGAATAGGCGCTGATGCCGTAAAGCCATCCTCCCAGCGCCGCCACGCTTCGGCCGTTGGGAAAATGGGGGAGGACCGTCACCCCCACCCGTCCTGCGATTTTTGAATGTCGGGGATCGTTTGCCAATCCCCAGGCATAGGGCCAGTTTCGATGAAACACGGCTTTGCCTTGGACAAAAATTGCTAGGGATTCCGGCTCTTGATAGGTCAGCACGGCGGGTGTGGCGAGCTCGGGAAGAATGTGCGACCGCACAAAGGCAATGGCCTGTTTGGTTCGAGGGTCGCTCAACGCGGCTGTTCGTCCGTCAGGGGTAAGAAAGGCCCCGCCATTGCTTCCCACAAACTCCAGCATATCGCATACCAGTCCCTCATACTGCTTGAATTGGCCGCTATAGCCCCGGATCGCCGGGTGCTCCGTGCGTTCGCCAGCAACGATTGTCTTGGCTTGATAGACAAGTTCCTGCCATGTCACGGGAGGTGCAAACCCGTATTTCGCCAGAAGGTCAGCGCGGTAATACAGCATACCGCTGTCGATCCGTGATGGCACGCCGTAGATATGTCCACGATAGGTGCCTGCCTCGATGGTGGCGGGGAGAAATTGCTGGCGGGCTTCCAAAGAAAACCACGTGTCGAGGGGCAAGGCCCAGCCTGCCGCGGCGAACTCGGCCGGCCAGATCACGTCCATGAAAAAGACATCGAGAGCGCGGTCTTGGTTTTTAAGTTTTTGCGCAAGCAAGTCGTGGTAGGCCGTCGAGGAATGGGGGGCGATTTCTCGGTGGATGTGAATGTGAGGATAGGCCTGTTCGAATCTGTCGATGGCTTCATCCCATACCTTGGGATGGTCGGCTTTCCACGTCACGAAGTGAAGCGTGACGGGAGCCCGGTGCGCAAGAGGTGGGCTGTGAGTGGGTAGACTCGCTTGCTCCGCCGCCTGCAGAGAAGCGGCAAACCCTAGACTGAACCAGCACCATGCACAGATCAGCCACGCTTGGCGGAGCAGGGAAGAGTATCTGGGGAACGACGACGAAAACTCCCACATGATATGCGCGCCTGATTGATCTGATTCGATGGAAACGACCCCGACAGGAACCATCTCTCTCGCAAGCAGCATACTGACGCCTCACTCAAGGGTCAACGTATAGGCCGCACAGACAGAAATTGGCAATAGTTCGCAGCAGCGCCAGGAGGAAATTGCCTCACGGCAGCTTCTGCCTAGGAAAGATCTGACTTCCATTGGAAGTTGGAGCGA
>RFGT01000200.1 GCA_003696975.1 Nitrospirota bacterium
ACACCATCGCTGAAGGCGCTCCGGGGCATCGGACGAATCTTTTTGGGTCGTACACGCAAGCGGGTTATTTCTTTCACTATCTCATCCCCATCATTCCCAAACCGCTGGAAACGGCTTTCCGGTATGCTTTCGTCGACCCGAACATTGCCGCTTCCGGCGATTTCCGCCAGGAATTTACGGGAGCGCTCAATTGGTTTTTCGCGGGCCACCGGAACAAGCTGACACTGGACGTCTCCCATCTCACGCTCGATCAAGTTGTCGGGAACAATTTGACCGAGCAACGCATCAGGCTCCAGTGGGATGTGTCGTTCTAAGACGTTTTTCACTGCCCTTTCTTCAGCCTTCCTAGGCTGAGTTTCCCGAAGCCGACCGGATACTCCCGGATCGGCTTTCGCATTTTCTAGGGGGAAGCATATCGCACACCGACTACCCAGTTGGCCGAGATCGGCAGATCAAATGGAGAATCGGTCAGTGGAGGAGCCATCAGGTCTGGTTGTTCGAACATCACTTGGCCCGGCTGTGGATCAAGGGGTTCAAGGGGACGAAGACGATAGGGAGCTTCATATTGTTCGTTGTCCTGCCAAATTGGTCGCTTGACTCGGTCATTACTGAGGATGACATAAAGGTACTCGTCTTGGACGAAGAGACCACCAGAGGTGATCACGCGAAAATCTTCGTCAATTTCATGTGATTCGAAGAACGTCACCAGTTCTTCGGGGGTGGCTTGCGACAAGCCTCGAGCCACTGAACGCGCCAGAGCTTTGGCTTCTCCCTTAGTAAAGGCGCGGTGCCGCGTGCCAGAAGAAGAAAAGGGCGTGGTTGGAATTTCCACAATGATGCCATACAAAATGTCCTGAATGGTGTCGGCACGAAGTTTGACCGGATGCGAGAATCCTTGATCTGGATTGGCCAACTCCACCGCTTGCAATCGAACAACCCGTTCAGGCCTGTCCTCAATGGTGACGGTGAACAGGCGTGGCGTTTCGCAAGCCTCGCTTATCACACACAATGCAAGCACCATGATGAGTTGTTGAATACGCATAAGCCTCCTACCTTGGGACATAATCGTCATATTCGAATGCGTCTTGAGTCGAGCAATTTTTATGGAGATTGTATCGTGAAGCTCCACCTCGTGGCATCCGAGGGAACGCACATTTTACGAATATGCAACCCTCCCGTTACCAGAGTGTAATCAGGAGCGTATATTCCTTCACACCGAAAATCAGTATTCACTTGAAAAAAGAGTAGCAGATGGTTCTCGTTTCAAAAGTGATGCATCACGATTTGACATGGATTGTTCCCAATCTCTCGGTCTCAACGGCTGCCTCGATCCTGTGATGGCGGGGCGTAGGAAGTCTCGATTGTCTCGCTCCCTCCTCTCTACAAAACAGCAGATCTCATGAGTCGGGCAGGTATCCGGCATTTGCCAGTCAAAGATCATATTGTGGGATTTTCTCAGCAAGAGCTCTTCTTCGTTCTTAGCTCTCGGCGATCTGTGAAGGTAATGATTTTATTGCAAGAATTCTTTTTCGCAAGGCAGATGCCATGAGTGGGATGTCCGACTTGTCTGCAGGCGCTTCACCTTCTTTCCGGCGTTCTTTTTCCAAACTTGTATGGTCATTGCTCGAAAGAGACATGACCACCTTTTGGCGTCAGAGCAGCAAAGTTGTGCTCAGTCTGCTCATTTTGACAATTCTCACCGCCCTCGCTGGAGGCATTCTCAAAATTTTTGTGGGGCTTGAACGGTTATTCGTTCACCGCTCGCTCTTTGATAGTTTGCTCCATGATAGTTTGCTCCATCCCGGCGAACCTAATTCACTCTATTCACTCTACGGCCCTCTTTCCTCACTTCTCTTTGTATGGTACTTTTTGTATGGTACTTTTCACCCCCTATCGTCGCATGAAGTCGCAAAAGGTAATGAACCTCATCCTTATCCGGCATGGTATCGCTGTTCCCGTCGAAGACTGGCAAGGGCCGGAGGTCCAGCGACCGTTGACATCCGAAGGCTTTCTCAAAACGAGAAAGGCCTTGGTCGGTCTCTCCCGCTTGGGTCTTCAGCCGACCCATATGTTCTCCAGTTCCTTCGAACGGGCTATCCAGACCGCTGAATTGGCTAGGCAGGTTTTTTATTTCACCGACCCAGTCCATTGCACTGACGCACTGCTCCCCGACGCACACCCCCTGAGCCTCCTTGCGCTTCTCAAAGACGTGCCGTTCAGGAGCTGTGTGTTCTGTTTTGGTCACGAGCCACAGTTGAGTGCGTTTGCTGGCTGTGTGATTGCCGGCCATCCTATTCCTGGTTTTGCATTCAAAAAAGCGGGAGCCTGTGCTCTTGCCTTCGAGGATGAACTTGAACCTGGACGGGGGCTGTTGCTGTGGTGCTTAACCCCGAGTCAGCTCCGGCAGCTTAAAAAGCCGTAACTCCCGGCTCGAAAAGCCCTGGCCAGAATCTCGTTTGCTCTACAGGGCCTCGCCCTCGTTAGCCGGAATGTCGCTTATTCCCTGTCTGAGCAATAAGGGATTCCCTGGTCTTCGGCGAGACCGTCAAAATTGGCTCGATTTTTACACGTAACGCCTCTTGAATCTCATCCGGAGGCCGCCGGGCATCAAGGATCTGAAACCCGAATTCCTCGGCCATTCGGTCAAACTCTTCAATGAGAAGCGTCTGATATTTCCTGAAACTGTCGTAGAGATCCGCCCCCAACCGAAGATCCAGTCCAGATTCCCAGTAGTTCATACCTTTGCTTTCCAGCACGCGAAGTGTCAGCGTCTCCACATCAATGCGCAGGTAGCAGACGAGGTCCGGAACCAGGGCGAAGCCGAACACATCCCGAATCCATTGGCGATCACCGCTTCGCACGTAATCCCTTGCAAACGCCGTGTAGATATAGCGATCAGCAAGGACAATGAATCCGGACCGCAAGGCGGGTACGATGAGATTTTCCATCCGGTCCGCGAAGTCCGTAGCATAGAGCAGACTAAATGACCGGTGATCGATAAAATTCCCCTGTTTGGCCTCCTCAATCGTTTTGGATACCAGCGCGGACCGAGTCCACCCCGTCGTCACCACTCCATAGCCCTGGACCTCCAGCCATTGCTGAAGCCAGTCGAGGTGGGTTGATCGTCCGACTCCATCAGTGCCCTCGATCGCGATCAGTTTGCCCGTGAGCTCCCGAGGATTGAGGTACGGCAAACCGTCGCCAAAAAATCTGTGTCCGTCTTCCATGTGTTCCTCGCTTTGGACGGTACCCTTTCAAAGCCTGTGCGACCTTGGCACGCATCTGCTCCTGCTGTTCGGGAATCGACCGGGTGGCATCCATAGGAATCAGACCATATTCCCGGACGAGAGTTTCGTATTCGATCAGGATCCGGGATTGAAACAGTCGAAACGATTCAATAGGATCTTCACTGAGCCCGAGATCCATGCCCGCTTCATAATATTTCGGTTGAGCGCGTGTTCCTGTCAGCAAGCGGTCGATAGCCACCTCGATCGGTACACGAAAATAAAACGCGAGATCTGGCCGGACCGCAAAATGGTAGACCTTGCGCACCCACTCTGGCGCAACCCCACGCACGACATCTCGTGCAAACGCCGTATAGATATAGCGATCGGCCAAGACCAGCATCCCGGCCTTTAGGGGAGGGAGAATATGATGAAAATGCCGGCTGGCAAAATCGGTAGCATGCAGGAGACTAAAAGTCGTCGGAGTGAGCGACCGCCGCTTCTTCCCGCGGCGCGTTGTTTCGCGCACCAGTTCCGAGGAGTTCCACTCGGTAAAAAACACTCGATGCTCTTGAGCTTCCAGCCATTTCTTCAGCAGGAGTAGCTGCGTACTTTTTCCAGATCCGTCGATGCCTTCGACAATGATCAATTTTCCTGGATAGGGATGTGGTTGGTCGAGGGTGGGAGACAGTGCCGTCATGACGGGGCTCCATTGGTTGACACCGCCACCAGGCGGAGCGGCCGATGAAAAATCATTTCAAACAGGTCGGCCCGCTCCTGCGCTGACCACAATTCCAATTCGGCATCGTCTCGGCAGATGGCATGCACTACTACAGTATGTCCAACTGTCACAGTGACCTCCTTGACAATAGAAAAGTGCGTACGATCCAATCCGTCTGCAATTCGCAGCAACGCGCTTAAGACCTTGACCACCCACTGCCGATCCCGTGATAGCTCGCGAAAGGCTAAATGCCTTCGATGGGGGAGTGCTCGTCGATGGTAACGCGCAACATTCGCGATCACGGCAATTTCTTCATCGGTCAAGCCTGAGAGTTCCGCGTGGCGGATCAGGTAATAGCTGTGTTTATGGTGACGATGGCTATGGATGACATATCCAACATCGTGCAGCAATCCTGCAAATACCAGCCACTGCCGTTCTTGGGCTCCTAGTCCATGCAGAGGTTGGGTCTGATCGAACAACTGCGAAGCTAGTCGAGCCACATGCTCGGAATGTGGTTGCGGTACCCGGTAGCGCTGAGCTAGTAATCGTATTTGGCGCTCCTTGGCGTCGGGCCAGATCTCTTCCGCTGATAGGATACCACGATGACGCTGCAACACGTCATAGAGAAGGCCTTCCTTAAGCCCATGTGTGCAAAATGTCAGGCGATCTTGCCCAACAGTCTCTAGAAATTTTCGTAGCACAAGGGCGGCGGGATACAGGGTATCGGCGCGGTTGGGATCACGTCCTAGCAGCGTGTGGCGAGCTGCTGGATTGCCGTTGCGCAAGAGGCGTTCCACCGTCCGAATATCCTCGACGGTAATTGTCACCAGGTTCGGATTGGCGAGGGGTTTACCCATGCGCTGCCAATAAATCATCTCCACGAGATTGCCGATCATACCTGACGTGCCGATGACCTGCGTGACAGATTCTCTGAATCTCTTCCGGCTTAAGATCCTCAGCTCCTGATCGATGAGGTATTCGAGCGCGGCCATCGGGTAATTGCTGGTTCTGGACATCGTCACCAGCATCTCTTTCAAGCGAATGGAGCCGAGTTTCAGACTGGCCGCTGCCAGTAGCCGCTGAGGCGTACAGGACACGACTTCTACCGAACCTCCGCCAATATCGATGATCAGTGATCGTTTCGGTGGAAGGGAAAGCGCCTGCCGCACGCCCAGATAAATGAGACGCGCTTCTTCTTCTCCCGTGATGACCTGTACACGGATCCCCGTATGCTTAGCGATGGCTTTGATAAAAAGGCCTCCATTTTCGGCCTCGCGGACGGCACTGGTTGCCGTAGCCACAATCCTCCGGAAATCTTTGTGCCGAGCGAGAGTGCCGAATCGATGAATCACTTCTATCCCCCGTTGAAAGGCCACTTCGGAAATCCGGCGAGTAGCAAACGTGCCATCGCCCAGACGGGTGGGGTCTTTCATCCGGTCGATGATCGTGATTGACCGATCAGGCCGAATGTCCGCCAGGATTAAATGGATGGAATAGGTCCCAATGTCTAAGATAGCAACTTTGCTCACTATTTTACTATTTGTTTTTACTATTTGTTGCTCTCTTGCGTATGTTTGATGTTGTCGAGGGTTATTTCTTGGCTCGCGTCGTGCTGTTGATTGTAACATAGTAGCTTGTTTTGTAGCCTGTGGTCTCACTGGTGCCAGGGCATTCGATAGCCACATTTCTACATGGTCTCGAGGCTTGGCGCTTGCGAACCAACAAGGGATCGCTTCCTGCGCACACGTGCAATAAAGATATCGACGGTTCTTGGCTCAACATGAACTGCGGGATTCCAGGCCATTTGCAACAGATCATGTCGAGCTGTCACGCATTCACAGTGCGGGATCAGCGTTGAAGCGCCTTGGCCTCTTGTGTTGTCAAACACACCGTTCTACTTTCTTTCCGTGAGCTGAAGGTGGGTGAGCCACCCGACAGCGTAACCCATTGGGCCTTCCGGTTTACGAGAAGGAAGATGGACATACTCCGCATTATCTTTCGCGAAGATAACAGACGTGTTATCGTGATGTAACAAATGCGTAAAGAGTCTTTACCCTTCTTGCATGAGTTAAATCTCCCTTTGTAAAACAAGACCGATGCTTGAGCGCAAGCGGAAGCTGCACATCGATCGGAGCTTTCGCCTTCCCGCATTTCTGGGAATGGCGATGGAACCACGGGTGTTGACGTCGTCGTACTATGACACTTCCGAGTATCTTCTCGCCCAATATGGCATTTCTTTGCGTCGGCGGATCGAACGGGGACGGGGAGTATGGCAACTTACAATCCCTCAAGGGCAGGACCACGTGGAGTTGGAAGCCGCCGGTGGACCCGGGAAACTCCCCGCTACGTTTATGGATCTGCTGTTTGGAGTCCGCCGGAATCAACCACTGCAGCTTATTGCCAAGCTGAAGACTAAACGGCAGACTTTTCGCATCCATCGGGAACAGACTCCTCTTGCGGATATCTCCATCGACCAAGCGACCACGATTCAGGATGGACGCCGGGTCGGTGGGTTCCTTGAGCTGGAAGTGAAGTTACTCTCTGGAGCTGACCGCGATCTCGATGGTATTACTGAAACGCTGATCTCCGCCGGGGCCCGAACCAAGGCGTTCCGTCCTCAACTCTGTCAGGCCCTGGGGCTGCCTTATCCGCGCGAACCGCAGCCCATCGATCAGGCTTCGCCACCAGCGGAACAGTTACGTCGAATGCTCTCGAATCACGTTCTCCACATGCTCAAGAACGATCCCGCCACCAGGCTTGGACAGGACCCTGAACCATTGCATCAAATGCGTGTGGCGACCCGTCGGTTTCGCGCACAATTACAGGCTGTTCGGACTGTGCTGGATGCCGACTGGGTACAGAGTGTACGGGCTCGCGTCCGCTGGCTGGGGTGCCTCCTTGGCCAAGTTCGAGATTTTGACGTGATGCTAGCCACCTTACGCGAAGAGCTTGAGCAGCTTCCGGAATCCGAGCAACAGGCCAGTGTCCACCTTCTCGCACAACTCGAGCAGGATCGCGCGCAGGCTCATGACCAATTGCTCGACGGCCTGCGCAGTGAAGATTACCTTCGCTTGCTTGATGAAATGGATACGGTGTTTCATGGCCTTCCCCTCCGTGAAGAGCCCATCTCCTTTCATACGCTAGCTGCACAAGCATTTCTGAAACTCCGGAAAGCCATGAAAGCCCTGCCACCCCATCCCAGTGATACCGACTGGCATAGGATCCGGATTCGAACAAAAAAGGCCCGTTATATCGCCGAACTAGCGGCACCGACTGCGGGACCAGGGGTCTCTCGCTTTCTCACTCGAGCCAAGAAACTTCAGGATCTGTTGGGAGCTTACCAGGATTCTGTCGTGATCGAACAATACCTTCGGCGTCTCAGCAAGAACACACGTAGATTTCCAGTCGTGTTCGTTCTCGGTCAACTGGTGGCTCGCTTTCAGATGCGCCGCGTAGAACTGAGCCAGATGGTTCCGTCTTGCTGGGCCAAACTCAAACGATGCGGGAAGCGCGTGTGGTTGACCGCCCTCCCCACGCTCACTCTGGTAGGTTGAGGATTCTGCAAGCAGGCTGCATTGGCATAGGGGCTCTCTCATGTCCTGACCGTTGCTTAGATCGCACTTTTCCGCTCCACGACGATGAGCGGCGCATTACGCAAAGCCTAATAAAGGCGCCAACTCGTGGATCAGTCTCGTCGCTCCAAACCAGGCATCCACCTTACCTTGAAGCGCAGACGGTCGAAGCAACATGGTTCCACCCGCCTCTTCCACCAGCACTTGAGTCGCCACAATATCCCATGGATTCAGCGAGGGATCCAACATAGCATGAAGACACCCACTAGCCACTAGAGCATGGCCAAAACAATCTGTATATCCTCGAAGGCAAGGCACTCGTTGGAAAAGTGCATGATATGCGGCCTCACATTGCGCCGCGGTAAATTGCAACGGATCACCAACGGATACCATCGCTTCGCGAATCGGCGTATCAGAAGCCACTGCGATAGGCACCCCGTTACACGTGCTACCTAACCCCCGCGCCGCGGTATAGGTCTTCTGCAACACAGGCAGATGGATCACCCCCACGATCCCTTGCCGTGTCTGAGTATCTTCGAGCCCGACAATCGTGCCGAATAAGGGGATCCCCCGAACAAATGAGCGGGTTCCATCAATGGGGTCAATAGTCCACCGATATCGTGAACCAGTTCCACTGAGCCCCTCTTCTTCTCCGAGAATATCGAATGTCTCAGATTCTGCCAATACTTGTCGAATGATCTGTTCCGCTTCCTGATCGGCTAGAGTCAATGGTGAGCCATCGGCCTTTTGGGTTTGCCAATATTGACCACGCTCAAAATAGTGGACGATCATGTCCGATGGTGCGTGAGCAGCCTTAATAGCAAGTTCCCGCCATTTGGCCACCTGATTGAAATCCTTCGTCCACTCCATTGTCATCATTTTGTCCACGACCATCTAGCCTGCGCATTTCTCAAGAATTCCTCTGCTTTTCTCAAGATCCTCCATGTATACCATACAGCAGGTGAAAATGTCCTTCTTCTGGAGGATTTCATGCTTCACCAACAGTACCTGGTGCCAACTTCATTTTTTGTGTTAACTCAACTCCTGTTTACAGGAAGCAGAGGTCAGCACCAGATGATCTGCTGAATTTTTCTTCCAACAGCACGCCAAGCGCGAGGAAAACAAACATCACATGCAAGAAACAAAGAGCACGGCTACTATCGACGTCGCCCATTTCCTGATGCTAGCATAGTTGCTAGCATGTTTGGCTCTATCCGTATCGTGGAGTTCCACGAAACACTTTTCATCCATTTCATCCATTGAGCTGAAAACGTCTCCCCCTTCATTTGACAAGCTGTGAAGGTCTACCAGCTAGAAAGAAATACAGCACATTTTGGTCCGGAATCGTTAGCCATTACCATAAAAATAAGTAGCATTTGGCATGGAGAAATCCGGCATCATGAAGACGGACAAAAACGGATTCCTTTCGGAGAAACCGAATAAGGTTTTCCACAAGCCGTAACGGTGTCTCGGTATACGGCTCCCGATTCAGATCAGCCATAAACGCGGGTTTCATGGCTTGAGCGTCTAGTCCAACCTGTTCCCCGCTGCGTGGTTCAGCCCCCAACAGAAGACGAAACGTTCCTCAGTGTTCGAGACCATCCTGAAGCAACGCAAACCCATGGATGGAACAATACGCCGTGGCCACCTCCACGGAACGACCCGCATGCCCTGCTAGAAGGCTATTTAGCCCATCGACGAGGCGATGCGTTTGGTTGTCAATCACGTAGGGGATGTTCATGCCGTTATCGACTTCTGGTGAACGGATTTACGATCCTGAGGTTCCCAATTACCTGGCCATCCTGATAATCCTCCGAGTAGAGCAAGGTGGCACCGGCCATGAACGCTGTCTCCAGGATCAACGCATCCCAAAATGACAGCCGAACTGATTGGCTTCGCTTGATTGCCAAAAGGATGAGCGGTGGATCGATCTGAATCACGGGAAAAACAGCGAGATCTTGGACAGCTCGGAGCGCTGTTGCGGGATCAAGCGGCACGGCGAGTCTCCGCGTCACCGCCACATAGAACTCTTGCAAAACCTGTGTGCTCAAAACGAGACGTTGCTGTTGTTCCGGGTTGGAAAAGATTTCTCGAGCACGTTGCTGTTTGGTGGGCGAACCAGCATCGAACAAATAGACTAAGACGTTCGTGTCAACAAAGATGTGGCCACTCATCGGGCATGCAAGTCGTCACGGATCCAGCGCCGCTTCCCACGTCGAGTCTTCGCACGACGGGACAGACGCAGTAAATCTTTCACCGCTTCCTCACGTCTTGCCGCGAAGTTGGCGTACTCATTCAGGTAGTCGCGCAGGAGCGCGTTCACAGACGTGCCTTCCTCAAGCGCCCGTATGCGGGCACGCTTCAAGGTTTCTTCGTCAATCGAAATAGTCAAGTTGGCCATTGTACGACCTCCGTTACACGGGACCAGTGTAACACGGATTAGGATGCAGGACAACTCTCATGTCCTCGCGGACGCATATGAGTTAAGCCGTTGTGCCTGAGCGTTCGAATGTTAACACTTATTTAGCAGAGAGATAGGGTCGTTTCTTGATATTGTACCTTCGGTAAAGGAACCGATTTATGTAAAGTAAAACAACGACCCCTATTTCTCGATGTCTTGTCAATAGGTGTGTAAATGGAATCAGGCGGCGACCTCCCGTTGGGTCACTCTGGTTGATGCCTTCCCTCCGCCACTTGCCACACCTTCCAGATCAGTGCCGTGGCGGAGTCGATCCGCTTGTACCGCTTGCCCACTGTCGTCCGCAGATGCCGCCAATGCGCTCTTGGGACCCGAGAGCACGTGACCAGCCGTTCCCAGTCCGCGTGTCCGCGCTCAACGGCCTTCGGGGCTAGCCCGCGATCCCGGCGGCTGCACGGGTCCCGCAGGCGCTCGCACTCGGTCTGCGTCTCGGCAGACGGCATCGCCGTCAGCAAGGCCTTGGCTTCAGCCTGGTGCGTCTTCGGCATGGCGTCCAGCACGTTGAGGAGCTTCAGGTTCCAGCATCGCTGCTCCGCGGCCATCGGCTGCTGCTCGGCCAACGCCGCCCAGATCCCGAGGTGCCCATCGGCCACCGTGCAGCGCCAGGGCTTCAGGCCCCGTGCCCGCAGGTCCCGCAGCACGACGCCCCAGGACTCCTTCGACTCCCGCTGGCCGCTCTCCACCGTCAGCACGACCGTGCGCCCATCCGTGAGCGCCCCCACCAGCACCAGCAGCGCCGCCTTGCTGTCCTCCAGGCCGGCTTTTTCACGTACCGCCCATCGGCCCAGACAGTCCACGACCTCCAGATCATCGAGGCGGCGTAGCTTCCAGGCGTCGTATTCCTGCTGCCACGGGGCCTTGAGCCGCTGCGGGGAGGCCGCAGACAACGGCGCTCCCTCGCCGAGCCTCCTCGCAGGGCCAGCTCAAAGTCCCCGTGGGACAAGCCATGCAGGTATAACCGGGGCAGGAGCTCGCCGATGGCCTTCGTCCGCCGCTTGAATAGTGGCAGGATCCGACTGACGACGCGCTTGGCCAGCCCGCGCACCCGTGGCCGCCGCACGGTGATCGTCCCGCACGTGAACGCCAGCTTCCGCGGCTTGCCGTCCCCGTTGCGGGACTCCGGCTGGCGCCTCGACCGCCGCCCGGCGGGCGGACTTCGGGCGCCCCAGCACGGTCGTCACTTCCTCCTCCACCAGCGCCTGGAACCCCCGCTGTATGTGGCCCCGGGCAAAGGCCTCCAGCTAGTCCCACCACTCGTGGCTTGAGGACAACCCGACTGTTGTGTTCTGCTCCGGCATGGCGGCGCCTCCTTTCTGAGCCGGGCCTCGGCCCGGTGGGGTTGGTCACCCGAACGGTGGCCACCGCCTTTTTCCTATTTCCACACCTTTTGATCATACC
>RFGT01000201.1 GCA_003696975.1 Nitrospirota bacterium
GGAGAAAACCGTATCTTTTCATTCAGCAGTATGCTACAGTGCGAAGCTTCACGATGAAGCATGCGTGGTCATCGATCTGGATTGTATGAACATGTGATTGCTGCTGTTTGGATCAATGACCATGTAAGGCTGACCGATATCGGATTTGAACCTATGTGAGAGAAAGCAGGGGCGATCAAGACGCTATTCCAGCCTGTGCGCGGCAAAGTTGTGCTTAAACCTTCCGCAGCTGAATCTTCCTGAGCGACACTTTCCATCTTGCACCGGCGTATTTCCAACGGCATCCAGACCGAGACTGTGATCCGACAGCAGTGAATCAAGCAATCTCCTGCTGATGTGCGGATCGATCTTCTCGTGGCAGTGGCGTTATTAGCGGAAGGGCACGATCGGTCACCTGATCCGATCAATGAATTTCTTTCCCACAGAGCGATATGAAGGATGAATGCTCGTATCCGTCATGCCCACAGGGGGAACCGTTGAGAGCGGGCCTCACTCCATTATTTACTTTTCAGAAGGAAAGGGACGTATCATGGCCAAAACCAAATCCAAAACCACCAAATCCGCTCGCAAGATCAACAAGGGAAAGCAAATCCAGCGGCCAGATTCTCAAGCGCTTGAGGCTGCCCAGGCTGAGCGAGCTGGCTTGAACTTCGAATGGCACTATGGTCGAATCACTCGCTTGGGTTTTTATGAACCCGGCGGAAGAGCCATCTCCATTATCTGGGAAGAGGGTGGGGTCACATCCCAACAAGGCAACATCAGCGACGAAGCGTGGGAAATTTTTCAGTTGGCGTTTCAGACCACGGGCCGAATCGCCATCTTGAGTGACGAGCCCAAAGATCAGTGGGGCTATGACTATCGCTTCTTAGAAGCCATGGCCTGAAAACAAACACAGTCTCAACTCAAGACCACAAACAGGGAAGGGATCGATGATCCCTTCCCTGAGAGCTCAGGAATTGTGGACCTCAAGAAAAACTTCCTTGCAGAAATGAGAACTTCATCTCGCAGACAATGTTTAAACAAGCCTTGACAGGGCAAAAGTGGAATCGGCAGAGGTTTTGGAATGGTGTCATCTCGCCCAAACGGGAATCCATTGGATGCGACACGTTCTGTTTTGGAGACCTGCCGCCGGCGGCGAGTATGACCCTCTGCATACCACCGTGGCGATGTCAGCTTCTGACTGGCTCTGACACTATCCGTTACCTGAAATCCAAGTTTTTTCCCGGGAGATGGGTTGACCGGGCATTGGACACTGAATGAAGCCTCACAGTCCGCGGCTGAGCTGAGACCACGCAGGATCTGCGACTCCACCTGTCTGCGCCTGCCTGTGCCGACCCCGACAGACAGGTGCTACGCCCAGGCAGGGCCGCGTGTGTGCCTACTGGCGGATCACGCGGCGCTCGCGGGCGACGCAAGGAACATCCGACTTGAGCCTTTCAACCTTTCCAACCCAAGGAGGATCCGTGAGGCCAGTGTAGAGAGTGTCACTGTATCCATATTAAGTCCGGTTGTATCTGAGTAGATACAACCGTTGCTGCAGTCGCTAACAATGGCATTTGAAAAGCCGCTCACTCCTCGGCGGCTTTTCCTGCCGGTTTTGTCCCCTAAGGTCCTAGAGAAGAAGATCGGCCTGATCGGGGGGTGTGCAGGCCAAACGGCTTTGCGGTTGTGCTTACGAAAGAGGAGGTCAGACGGCTCCTGGGGTGCCTGGGTGGCCGCCAAACGACAGCACAAGGAGGGTCTGAAAAAAGCTTCGGGCAGGTTGTCTTACCGAACGTGCTTGAGCGGAAATACCCCAATGCAGGTAAAGAGTGGAGCTAGCTAGGCCACGAGCTACTATCTTGAAGATGGCTCTGACATCAGGACAGTCCAAGAGCTCCTGGGACACAGAGACGTCAACACGACGATGATTGACACGCACGTCTTGGATCGCGGTGGCCGCGGATTCCGAAGCCCGGCCGATGCGCTGTTGGGTCCAACCGGCTCATGTCAGGGATAACGGTGCTATACGGAACTGGATATGACGGCCGGATCTGGAGGCGGGAGCCTGTTGACACGTGCTGGAAAGTCAAAGTGACTCCGGTCACTCCACAGTGCTTAACATGGGGAGCATATATTGGGCAGTATACTTATTATAGTTAGGTGCACCACCTTGTCAATCTTTGCACGAACGCGCTTGATCGTTGCTTTACCCGACATTACAATAGGGCATACACGATGAAGGGCGATGCACGATGGCCATGGTAGGACTGCACTTGATAGAATAGGAACAAGCAATCCTTGAGACCATGGTGCAACGCATGGGCAAAACGCCAGACGAATTAGTCCACGACGCCGTGAAGTAATTGATCGCGCAGTTTCAGTCAGAGGATCGCTTAAATCTGCTGCAGCAAGCCTGCGGCATGTGGAAAGATCAGACCGACCTCCCATCAGGAGGGGACTTGCGCCATGAATGGGACCAGCAGACTGAGCCCGACCATGACGACACGACTGCTGGTTGACACGGATGTGTTGATCGATTATCTGCGCGATTACCCAAACGCTGTTAGCTACGTGGAGGCGCAACAAGAACGGCTTCTCATCTCTTTGTGGTGACCAGGGCAGAGTTGTACGCTGGCGTGCGTGAAGATGAGGAATGGTCGCGCCTTGAGCGTTTCCTGTGGGTATTTGAATTCATCCCACTTGACA
>RFGT01000202.1 GCA_003696975.1 Nitrospirota bacterium
ATCAAGATATCGGACTGTAGGGCATACCGAATCTCCTCGCGACTCTTCCCCACTCCGGCAAAGACAATTTTCTGCGGTGGGATCCCCGCTTTGACGGCTCGAAACAACTCGCCGCCTGACACGATGTCGGCCCCACTGCCTTCCAACGCCAACAGTCGAAGGATGGCGAGATTGGAATTGGCTTTCATGGCGAAAGCAATAAGATGGGGAACCATGGCGAAAGCCTCATCGACCACCCGATAATGGCGCAGGATGGTGGCAGCGCTGTACACGTAGCAGGGCGTGCCATGTTCTCCGGCAATCTGCTCAAGGGGGACTCTCTCGCAGTAGAGGGAGCCGTGCTGGTAATGAAAATTATGCATCTTGCCGACGTTCTTCCAGAATTTCGAGATCGGGTACCGTCAATCCCTCGAGGACCGCGTAAAAGGCCTCGGCCAACTTCCGGTACCGCACTCGGGCATAAGGCGTGATCGTGCGCAGGAAATCGGCGTCGAGCAAAGTGCGAATGGCGTTCGGGGTAGCCTGCCGGACATGCTCGAAGTTTACCACGATGTCCATTCGGGCTTTCTTGGCCGCTTCTTTGACCCGCACAAGCACCTCACGGGCGTTGATCTGGTCGAGTGTGCCCTCCAAGTCGATGCACAGGGCGGAATTGGCAGGATCCTGGCGACCACGGATGCGGAGAAACAATTCCTGAGTCGAGGTGGGAACCGTCTGAGTCAGGGAAGAGAGAGCATTGGGAATGAGGTGAGCGGTTTCCATGGTCGGCAGTTTGGCCTGGAGATTCTTCAGCACGGAGGCCAACGGGGAGAGTTTGCCCTGCGGGCAGGTTCGTTTCACAAGCCGGCGAAATGTGTAGTTCATATCCAACCGAGGGATCAGCCGCTGCCTGGTGTGGATCAGTCGGCGCCAAATCGACGGCCAGGAATAGAAGTGATGGTGGGCCCAGTAAAACCCTTCTTGGAGCTGCTCCGGGGTCATGCGAGCGGGGTGAAATACCACGTGTTTCCCATCATAGTGGGCCCAATCGCGGTCGAAGATCCGACCCTCTCGTTCGTACCGGTCAAAGAGGGCGGTGCCTGGGAGAGGGGTCAACACGTTGAAATAGGCCAATTCCACATGATTCCGGATGAGAAATTCCAGTGTCGTTTCAAAAACGGACTCATCGTCGTTGTCGAACCCGAACACAATGCCCGGATTCACCATGATGCCATGATCATGGAACATTTTGATCTGGTCTTCAAACTTTTGGACTTGGTTGAACCCTTTGTTGGTTTCGTCAAGGGATTCTTCGGAGATGGATTCCATCCCCACAAACACCGAGACGCATCCGCTCTCGGCGGCCAATTTGACCATTTCCCGGTCGTCGCCAAGAAACAGCGTCGATTGGCACCCCCACTTGATGTTCAAGGCCTTCATGGCTTGCCACAGTTCTCGACAATAGGCCCGATGACTGTTGTGCAAGTCGTCGACGAAGGCCAAGATGGATCCTTCTTCGATACCCAGCCAGATCCGCGAGGCGATCCTCAAGGCTTGCCACAGGGATCCTCCGACCATCCGGTCCACCAGTTCTGCCCGCAACCATTCCTTCATCCGCCGCATTTCCTCGATGACCTCAGGGACAGGACGGCGGCGGGTGGTCTTCCCATTGAATGGGGAGACGCTGCAAAACTCGCAGTCGAAATGGCAGCCCCTGGTGGTAAACGTACAGTAACGGGTCATATATGCATCCGAACTCAACAGATCGATGCGGGGACAGCGGTACTGCTCCAAGGCGGGAAACTGCTCCATACGATAAATGCGCTTCATCTGCCCCGCTTCGAAGTCGTGAATGAGGCGTGGCCACAAGTCTTCCGCTTCTCCGCAAACAATGGCATCACAGTGCCGTAGGGCCTCATCCGGACAATAGCTTGGGTGGACACCTCCGAGGACGACAGGTTTTCCCCGCTTGCGAAACTCCGCAGCGATTTCATAAGCACGAGGGGCGTAGCAGGTCATTACCGAGAGGCCGACCAGGTCACAAGGAATATCAAAGTTAATGTCCTCGACGGCCTCGTCCACTAATTTGACTTCCCAGTCCGGCGGCGTGTACGCCGCGATCACCGGAAGACTCAGTTTCGGGAACCAGAGGGATCGACGCTCCTTGGCGGTCATGCGGTAGGGGTTGTTTCGAGGATAAGGATCAAGGAGCAACAATCGGCGTGTGCGGGTTGGGGAATTTGTCACGGTCATACCGTCCTTCCTCCTGAGCTGAACAAGTCATCGCAGGTGTTGGTTTGCCCAATTTGGTTCTATAAAAACCGTTGGTTGTTCAAATTGCTCATAATCACTGGGTTGTGATGGGTTGCAGGGGTGGGAGAACAACAGTTTCCTCCTCAATGGGCTGGTAACGAGGCTGTGAACGCAAGGCCTGGCGTTGTTGAGCCTCCTGCTCGGCCTGCCGGAGTTTCGCTTCAATGCCAACGTCTTCCGGAGCGATAGGAGCTCCAACGGTCCCACACCCCGCCAGGAGAAATCCTGCCCACCAGAGGCCAACCAGCAGCTCTCTGAGTTGGTGAACCCTCCATCTGGCTTTCATGGTCTCACCAGCGCCCTTCTTGACGTCGATGCCAGAGGTTTCTGTCATAGATCCTTCACCGACTATTATCTTCCCAAGTCTTTCATGAGCATTTGGGGTTTGATCACGTGTGCGAGGTTCTGATCTACGACATGAAGCAGATGAATCCCCACATGCGAGATGATACAGTATTGCTCGCGGCACTGAATATCCACCCACCACGTCTCGCTGCGTTGGTAGAATGCTTCTCCACTTTGTGGTATGGGCTTCCCTCTCGAATGCTGTCGGGACTTTAACGTATCTTATGCTTTTCTCTCAAGTGTTGATTTCGCAGGCGGCGTGAGTTAAGGGCCGATGATTTCGTTCAGTCCCTCGATAACCTGCG
>RFGT01000203.1 GCA_003696975.1 Nitrospirota bacterium
AGCAGGTTAAGTCTGGAAACCGCTTTCATATAGGCACCTCCTTTAAGAGAAAAGATAGATTAGGAACCTTCCATCCATATCTCCTAGATATTCCCTCTAAGGCTTGATCTCTTGCCCCATCAAACTAACCTTCTGGTCGCAACCCAGTTCATGCTGCTCTCGTGTACTCCGGATCTATGTGAGTACCTGATCCAATGACTGAAATACTCTTTCAAGGAGCGCGCATGAACAACCGTGGAGAATGAAGAGCCAGGGTCCGACCAGCTTTTCTTCCTGACATCTCAGCCCTCACGTACGGACCTTTTTTTGTCCCGTTACTCTTGTCCGTTTGTGGCACGTTGAGTTGAGATGGAATTGTCTGCCTCTTCTGTCTCCGATTCCTGCTGGTTGTTACATGGATACCCCACCAGCTTGTGCATCACCCTTTTTCACCTCGTCTCCTGAAGAGATTATGAACGAGAAGTTAGAGTAGACCGTACAGGCTTTTCCCACGATCGCTCACGTGCGGACTGTATAACCATGCATAAATGACTGCGCGGTGAGGCTGGAAAACTGAGAAGCTGCATGCCTGACACGTGTTGCTGGGAAGAAGATGTGTTGTCTGCTGCGGGTTCTACCGCCTCTGGCAGACAAAACGGGGCTCATCAGCCCTCCAAGGAGAAGGGAGGACGGCCCCTTGCTTTCAGGATGGCCAAGGGGCCGCGTCACAAGGAGGGTACGCCATCGAGGGTAGTATCCCATGGGTGGGTTGACCCGAAAATACGGGATACGACGTAGGAGTTGTGTGCAGGGGCGTTCAGCTCGAGAGCGAGTCTTTTCTTGTCCACGGCTGAGAGAATGGGAAAGGTTTGTGGCTCAGACAGGCAGCTTATGAAGGGCGATAGAAGGGCAAGGCCTGCACCGATGCACGATAGCGACTCCCATCGAGTTCCACGGAAAGTTCAACCCCAGGTGCGGTGAAATCTCGCAGGGGGAATCCCAAGCCAATGACCCGCTGGAGAGTAGGAGCATACACTGCACTGCTCACCCAGCCCACTTCCCGATCACCGGAAAAAAGCTTGCTTCCGTGGGGAGGCACGACGCCTTCAGGGACCTCGAACACCAAGCCCACAAGCCGGCGTTTCACGGATCCATAGGTATCCATCCTGGCGACCACTTCTTGCCCGGGATAGCAGCCTTTAGCAAGGCTGAACGCCTTTCCCTCCAAGTTAGCCTCAGGTGGGACAATCCGCTCATTCAGATCGGGGCCAAGTCGGGGGAGTCCCGCTTCAATACGCAGAGATTCGCGTGCACGGGTCCCAAATGGACAGAGTCCCAGTGATTGGCTGGTTGCCCACAGCCGATCCCAGACAAGCGGGATTACCGGAGCCGGGGCTAAGATTTCGTAATCGAGCTCACCTGTTTCCTCGGTGCGGGCGATAAGGCCGTGCTGTCCCTCAATCGTGAGCGAGACGAAAGACAAGGGTGTCAGAGCGTCGAGCTGACAGGAAAAAGTGTGGGCCAGCAGTGTGGGAGCATTGTGTCCGCTCACCAGAAGCGCACTCCAACTTTCCGTTGAGTCGCGTAACTTGGCTTTGGTGCCGTAGAGCAGATACTTGCGGAGGGTCTGAAACGTGGTATCGCCGATTTCGCCGACGTCTTCCAGCAAGACGGAGTCTTCAAGCACATACACCCGGACATAGGTCAAGATCTTCCCCTTATGTGACATGAGAGTAGAGTAAAGCCCTTGTCCTGGCTGAAGCGGGCGGAGGTCATTGCTCAAGATGCTTTGAAGCCAGGAGATGCGGTCATCCCCCACGACCAGAAGTTTTCCTCGCGCCGAGAGATCCGCTATGCCAAGGCCCTGGCGAACGGCAAGATGCTCTTTGATAGGATCACCGTAATGGGCCGGCATGTCCCAGTCGCCGAGTCGTTCAAACTGGGCGCCGAGTGCACAGTGGCGATCGTGAAGAGGGGACTGTTTCATATCATGCCGGTAAGGGGTTCCTCGTGAGGTCTTCCAGCAGCGCAAAGGTCCGTGCTGAAAACTCGTTGCGGGAGACGATCTTGTTGATTCCTAGTGCTTGCGCTTGTCGCCAGGTTTCCACTTCCTCATGATTGGCGAAGGCGAGCACGGGAATCTGCCGGAGCTGCTCATCGCTCTTGAGCGTGCGGAGGGCATGGAGTGCGTTGAGCTGGTCATCGTTCATGTTGAGGATCACGGCAATAGGATGGAGGGTTGCGGCCTTCTCGCGGAGTTCTTCAGGGTGCCGGATGCGGACGAGTTGATATGCCCGCGGACGAAAGGCATCGCGAATTTTCGTGTAAAAAAAGACGTCGCTCACGCCAACCAAAATAGTCCGCGGCGCGAGGGATTGCTGAGACCGTTCTGACTCCATAAGGCTGAGCTCTCCGTCAATTAGTTCATGAGCGTGACAAGCCGCATCAGAGCCTTCTTGGCGGTTCGATATTGGGGGTTCAAGGTGACCGCTTCTTTGTAGCAGTCTATCGCCTTCTCCCATTCCCCCTTGCGCTCGTAAATCCGGCCCAAGTTCATATAGGGAAATGCAGGGCATTCATAGCGCTTTGCTTGGGTAGCTTTTTCCAACCAGGGGATGGCTTCATCCAGTTGGTCGAGTTCGATGAGATACGCACCGATGTCATTATACGGATTACCGAAATCGGGATCTGTCTGGATCGCCCGATGACATTCCTCGATGGCCTCGTGTAACTGCCCGAGAAAACTGTAGGTCCACCCCAAAAACGTATGAGCCTCCGCCGTAGGAAAGAGCTCGATGGAACGCTTGTAAAGGGTAATAGCTTCTTCGAGCTCACCGCGCATCTGACATTCATAGGCTTGCTGGAACAGATGCCAGGCTGCCAACTTGTCTTCTTCTCGCCCTTCACCTTGTTGGACAAAATCTTGGAGGTCCATCGAATGCCCTCCTTCCGCAAGACCGGTCAACGGTTTCCGAGTCTCAACGGCTTATACGGAGCTGCCGTCGCCCTTCAGTTTTTGGTGAATAAGCTCCGCGGCCCGTCGGCCTGACAATAACATCGATCCGAAGGCTGGCCCCATGCGCGGTGACCCATCCACTGCCGCAACGGCTAATCCCGCTACGAAACACCCAGGATACACCTCCCGAGTATTCTCCACCACCATCGCCTCTGAACGAGCTACCCACATGGCCCCGTTCCCCGGCACCGGTTGGTACAGATTGCGGCGGTGGAGCAGTTCGACGACCACCGCATCATGCCCCGTCGTGTCCACAACGACCCGACTTTCGAGTGCGATCGGATCGACATGGATCACATCATGTCCCGCCATTTCCGCGGTCGTGTTATTGACCACTACGCCTTCCAAACAGCCATCCTGCCGTATGATCAAATCCACAACCTTCGTCAAGTTCAACACGGTGACACCAGCTTCGTAGGCTGCAGCAATCAAGCGAGCCGTGGCATGCGGTGGATCCACGATCGTCATGCCGGCGCAATCCTTCACAGGCTTGCAGGGAACGCCGAGGCCTTCCAGAATTTCATGAGCGGGCTCGCAAATCACCGCTTTGTTCATGAGATAGCCGCCTGACCAGAATCCTCCGCCTAGGGCGAGCCCCTGCTCGATGAGCAGGGTGCGGAAGCCTGTGGCAGCCACGTCTCGAGCGCATACAAGTCCAGCCGGACCCGCTCCCACCACAATGACGTCACTTTCGATCAATTGATCAAACATCCGGAAATATTCGCGCGCAATCTGGCGGGTGACGTCCCGCTCACGCAATGGTGCTGGGATGAGCGTCTTCATACCAAGAAGTCTCCTACACGTAGAGATTACTTCCTGCCTGGCGAAATTCCTCGGCTTTCTCTTGCAAGCCTCGCTGCAAAGCTTCCTGCTCGTCAATCTGGCGTCGGGCAGCGTAGTCCCGCACGTCTTGCGTGATTTTCATGGAACAAAATTGCGGCCCGCACATCGAACAGAAATGCGCGCCCTTAGCAGCGCGGTCCGGCAGGGTTTCGTCATGAAAGGCTCGGGCCGTCTCCGGATCGAGCGAGAGGTTGAATTGATCCTCCCAGCGAAACTCGAACCGAGCCTGGGATAAGGCGTTATCGCGGTACTGAGCGCCGGGGTGCCCCTTGGCCAAGTCAGCGGCGTGTGCAGCGATCTTGTAGGCGATAACACCGGCCTTGACATCTTCTTTGGTGGGTAGCCCAAGATGTTCCTTAGGTGTGACGTAGCACAACATGGCGCAGCCATACCAACCGATCATAGCCGCACCAATGCTGGAGGTGATGTGGTCATAGCCTGGGGCAATGTCGGTGGTAAGGGGTCCCAAAGTATAGAACGGTGCTTCGTGACAGGCCTGTAACTGTTTTTCCATGTTTTCCTGAATCAGATGCATAGGGATGTGGCCGGGTCCCTCGATCATGACCTGGACGTCATGTTTCCAGGCGATCTTCGTGAGTTCCCCCAAGGTTTCCAGTTCAGCGAATTGAGCCCGGTCGTTGGCATCGGCAATGGAGCCAGGGCGCAAGCCATCCCCAAGGCTAAAGGAGACGTCGTAGGCTTTCATAATCTCACAGATTTCTTCGAAGTGCGTATAGGCGAAGTTCTCTTGGTGATGCGCCAAACACCATTTGGCGTGGATGGAGCCTCCCCGGGAGACAATACCTGTCATCCGATTGGCGGTCAGCGGGATGTAGGCCAAGCGGACTCCCGCGTGAATGGTAAAATAGTCAACCCCCTGCTCGGCTTGTTCAATGAGGGTGTCGCGGAAAATCTCCCAGGTGAGCTCTTCGGCTTTCCCTCCGACTTTTTCCAGGGCTTGATAGATAGGTACGGTACCGATAGGCACCGGGGCATTGCGAATGATCCACTCCCTGGTCTCATGGATATGTTTCCCCGTGGAGAGGTCCATGACCGTATCCGCCCCCCACCGAATCGCCCAGATCATCTTTTCCACTTCTTCTTCAATGGAGGAGGCCAGAGCCGAGTTGCCAATGTTGGCATTGATCTTTACCAAGAAATTGCGGCCGATGATCATGGGTTCAAGCTCGGGATGATTGATGTTGGCGGGAATGATGGCCCGACCGCGAGCCACTTCATCCCGCACAAACTCTGGAGTGATAGGACGAGGAATGGAGGCGCCCCATCCTTGACCGGGATGTTCAGCCACCCCGCGCGCATGCCCATTCCGGCGAGCCGCAGCCTGCGCTTCTTCCCATAACAGATTTTCCCGGATGGCGATGAATTCCATCTCCGGTGTGATGATGCCTTTTCGGGCATAATGCATCTGGGTCACATTGTGTCCAGGTTTGGCCCGGCGGGGCTTGCGCGTTCGGGGAAACCGAAGGGAGGCCAGCTTGGGATCACGTGCTCGCAGCCGCCCATATTCTGATGAGACATCGGGTAATTCCTCAACGTCGTTTCGAGACACAATCCACGAATCACGCAGGGGAGGAAGCCCGCGATGGAGGTCGATTGTTGCCTGAGCATCGGTATAGGGACCTGATGTGTCGTATACCAGAACGCGCGGCGAAGGCCCGGAGGAGTTGGCCGTCTTCTCGCCGGTCAATGTGATGGCTCGCATGGGAACGCGTACACCTGGGCGGGATCCCTCGATATAGACTTTTCGAGACGCTGGAAACGGTTGGGTCGTGATGGATGAGCCTGTGACCGTAGGCTGCGTCGTGACATGTGGGGAAGAGGGGGGGCTCTGTGTGCCATTGCTGCCTATATTATTCCTAGTACCTGGGGTATTCTGTTGCGTAGACATAAAATCAATCCTTTCGCTAAGAAGAATGGCCGGCGTCATGTACTGATCGGGTGACAACCAGAACGCGCGGAAGAGCGGAAGAAAAAGAAACCGCACCATTCAGTGATGCGGTCATGAAGGAGAATTGATCATTGGATTGTCCGCTTCCCTACGCTGGTATTACCCAGATCAGGTAGTAAGGGTTGTCTTGTTGCCAAGACTCTCAGCCGCGAGGCTCCCCTAGCTGTTGTTGATCCTCATCCTACCGTTGGATTTTTCTCTTTGTCAACACACTAGTAGGCCTATGCTGGTGTGTGAACTATAGGGCTTTGGCCTTCCAAAGGTATGAGGCAGAGGTCTGATAGAACTTGATAGATAAGGTGAGATATTGCGTAAGAGAGAGGATCTGTTACAATTTATAAGTTTACAATCACAAATTCAGATGGATGTATGACTATGATAGATAGACATAAGCCTGAACGCGCTCTTTTTTTCGGACACAGACCTGCGGTCCTCTACGAGATGAAAGGTTGATTCATGCGTTCGTTGAAGATGCTTGAGCTTTCTATCTCAGACTATCAAACCTTGACGCCACAGGAGTTGTACGATCGCACAGTGGCCGCGAAACAGGCATTAGGCGAGCAGGTCCTGATCCTAGGGCACAACTATCAGCGGGATGAAGTGATTGTCCATGCTGACCTTCGCGGAGATTCCTTGAAGTTAGCCAAGTTAGCCGCAGAACGGGATGCCTTTCCGTATATCGTCTTTTGCGGAGTCCATTTCATGGCTGAGACCGCTGATATTCTCAGCCGGTCCAATCAAGTGGTGATCTTACCAGACCTGGCGGCCGGTTGTTCGATGGCTGATATGGCCGCCATTGAGCAAGTGGATCAATGCTGGGAAGAGCTTGGCCAACTCATGCCCGTTGATGAGGTCGTTACGCCGGCCGTGTATGTGAACTCTGCCGCCTCACTCAAAGCGTTCTGCGGAGAACATGGGGGAATTACTTGTACGTCTTCAAATGCGCGAGCGGTGATGGAGTGGTGTTGGGCACGGCGAGAGAAGATTCTCTTCTTCCCGGATGAACATCTGGGCCGCAATACCGCTAATGCCATGGGAATGCCGCGGGATCAAATCGTTGTCTGGGATCCTTTCTTGCCATACGGCGGCAATACGCCGGACGTCATCAATCGGGCGCGTCTCATTTTGTGGAAGGGGCACTGCAGCGTGCACCAGATGTTTCAGCCGGCGCATGTGGCCTATTTTCGAAAAACCTATCCCCAGATTCGCATCATTGTGCATCCCGAGTGCCATGAAGATGTGGTCAACCAGGCAGACCTTGTGGGATCTACGGAATTTATTATCAACACTGTCAGCCGAGCGCCAGCGGGAACCTGTTGGGCCGTGGGGACGGAATTGAATCTGGTCAATCGACTGAAGAACGAACATCCTGACAAACAGATTTTCTTCCTATCGCCCATGGTCTGTCGCTGTGCCACCATGTTTCGCATCGATGCTGCCCATCTGTGCTGGAGCTTGGAGAATTTAGTTCAGGGGACAGTGGTCAATCAGATCTCGGTTCCCGCGGATGACAAACAATGGGCCAGGGTGGCCTTGGAGCGAATGATGGCCCTGAGTTGACACACCTTTCATTTCATTTCATTGGGCAAACGACCCTTCACCGCTGCTTCACCCTGTCTCCCCAATGTCTCGCAAGGGTTGCTAAACGTTTTGCGGTTTGACCGGGTATGGAGTGGCTCGTTAGAATGCCGCGGCAAGATCGGCCACACCACAGCAATGCCACAACAGGGATCACGTGATGATCGATTATAAGGCTACGCTCAACCTTCCGCGCACGGACTTTCCCATGAAAGCCAACCTGCCGCAGCGGGAGCCGGAGTTGCTGGCATGGTGGAAGGAAGTGCGATTGTATGACCAGATCCAGCAGGCCCGCGCAGATCGACCGCTGTATATCTTGCATGACGGCCCGCCTTATGCCAATGGGCACATCCATATCGGGCATGCCCTCAATAAGATTCTCAAAGACATCATCGTCAAATCTAAAACCATGGAAGGGTACCATGTGCCGTATGTTCCAGGATGGGACTGTCATGGCCTACCTATCGAGCATCAAGTGACCAAACAACTCGGGGCCAAAAAGACAACGATGAATACCACGGATCTCAGGCGATTATGCCGGGAGTATGCGGAGAAGTTCTATCGCATTCAGCGGGAGGAATTTCAGCGATTGGGTGTGCTAGGGGACTGGGAGCATCCGTATTTAACCATGGATCCGGAATATGAAGCGACCATCATCCGGGAGTTTGGCAAGTTCGTCCAACAGGGAGGGGTCTATAAAGGATTAAAGCCGGTCTTATGGTGCACCGTGGATCAGACAGCCTTGGCGGAAGCCGAGGTCGAGTACGAGCTTCATGTTTCGCCATCCATTTATGTCAAGTTTCT
Organism: Nitrospirota bacterium; assembly: GCA_003696975.1. Lineage (GTDB taxonomy): Bacteria > Nitrospirota > Nitrospiria > Nitrospirales > UBA8639 > J031. The sequence continues at coordinate 8,190 of RFGT01000203.1, forward strand.
TCTCGACGATCCCCCGCAGTCGGTAGGCCAGCGCCTGGGTATCACGCTCCCCTCATCGGTACGCACACTGGCCGTGGTGATCTGGACGACCACTCCGTGGACATTGCCCGCGAATCAGGCGGTAGCCTTGCATCCCGAGATTACCTACGCGGTGGTTCATGTGGGTGAGGAAGGGTGGATCGTGGCGGAACGGTTAGTCCCGGAGGTCCTCAAGGCTTGTGCACTTCCGCCGTCTCCTCGGATTCTCGGGGTGGCCAAGGGATGCAATGGATTTGAAGGGTTACTCTGCAAACGGCCGTTGGCATCTGGTCGCTCTCCCATTGTGCTGGGAGAGTTTGTGACGCTGGAACAGGGAACCGGTTGCGTGCATATTGCTCCCGGCCATGGGGCCGATGACTATGTCCTCGCGCTCAAGTATCGGGCACGGGCAGAAGCCCAGGGACATGGACCGAGGCTAGAGATCACTGTGCCTGTCGATGATCAAGGTCGGTTCAAGGCGGAAGTGGAAACCTTTGCGGGCCAGCATGTGTTCGACGCGAATCCAGCTATTATCGAGCGATTGCAATCGCTGGGATTGCTGGCTGGTCAGGGCGAGATTCAGCACTCCTATCCCCACTGCTGGCGATGCAAACAACCTGTGATCTTTCGGGCTACCCAGCAGTGGTTTGTCTCCTTGGACAAAGCGGACTTGCGAGGGCGGGCCCTCCAAGAGATTGACCATGTCCGCTGGATCCCGCCACGCGGGCGCGATCGCATCTTTGGAATGATCGCCAATCGTCCGGATTGGTGCCTCTCTCGCCAGCGAATTTGGGGAACGCCCATTCCGGGGTTCGTGTGTTGTGCGTGCGAGACGCCGCTGATGGATCCACGGATCATCGAAGTCATCGCCAACATGATTCGAAATCATGGGGCGGATGTGTGGTTTGACAAGACGGCGCAAGAGTTGGTTCCGGCTGGGACGGCTTGTCCGGCCTGCGGGGGGACGGCCTTCCGGAAAGAGCATGACATCTTGGATGTCTGGTTTGAATCCGGGGTGAGCCATGCCGCGGTCTTAAAACCGCGAGGCTGGTGGCCGGCCGACCTGTACTTGGAAGGGTCCGATCAGCATCGGGGATGGTTTCACAGCGCCTTGCTGGCTGCCGTGACCACAGATGGACAGGCGCCCTATCGAGCAGTGTTAACGCACGGCTTTGTCGTGGACGGGGAAGGCAAAAAGATGTCCAAGTCTGCGGGGAACGTAGTCACTCCCCAAGAGGTGATCGCCCAATATGGTGCGGAGATTCTCCGGCTCTGGGTCGCCGCGCAAGACTATCAGGAAGACTTGCGCATCTCACCATCAATCTTGAAGCAACTAGTCGAAGCTTATCGCAAGATTCGGAACACCTGCCGGTACTTGCTGAGTAACATTTACGACTATGATCCGGCGCTCCATGCTCGGCCAATCGAGCAACTGCCTGAACTCGACCAATGGGCCTTGCTCCAGCTTAACAAGCTCATTGCCCGGGTGCGCGAAGGGTACACCGCCTTTGACTTTCGGCAAGTCATTCATGAGTTGGATTATTTCTGTGCGGTCGATATGAGTGCCACGTATCTGGACATGTTAAAAGATCGACTGTATACCTTTCCTCCCAATTCGCCGCTCCGGCGGGGTTCCCAGATGGTGTTACTGGAGATTGTCACCACCCTGGCAAAACTTATGGCCCCCATCCTGAGCTTTACTGCGGAAGAAATTTGGCGAGTCTTGCCTGCCTCAATTCGAGAGGAGGCCCGTGCATTCAGCGTGCATTTGGCAATGTTTCCAGCCCCCAAGCCCGTACCTGATGCCTTACGACTGACTAAGAACTGGCAAGAGTTGCTGGCGCTTCGCTCTCTAGTGCTTGGAGCGCTCGAGCATCAGCGGCGCCAGAAATGCATTGGGTCGTCGCTAGAAGCGAAGGTGATCCTGTCTGCACGCCCGGAACGATTGCCCTTTCTCCAGGCCTATGAGTCGGACCTTCCGACCATATTTATTGTCTCTCAAGTGGTAATCCAGCCAACTACCGCCCTCCAGGCTGAGGCCCACTTGGCCATGGATCCTACACTCGGCGTGGCTGTCGATGTGACCAAAGCCGATGGGCAGAAATGCGAGCGATGTTGGAATTATCGCCCATCCGTAGGTGCCACGGTGGAGCATCCCACGCTCTGCGATCGCTGCGTGGAAGCTGTTAGGTGAGCGAGTGCAGCGCCAGTACCTCGTGTTGGCGGCGGTGAGTCTCAGCATCGTGATGCTGGATCAACTCACCAAGGCGTACATTATGCATACCATGCACTTGCATGAGTCGATCCCCGTCATCCCCCATTTTTTTAATCTGACCTACATTCGCAATCCCGGTGCAGCCTTTGGGATCTTTGCCTCCACGCACAGCGCCTTTCGCACGGTGTTCTTCGTAGTCACCTCGTTGTTCGCGCTTGGTTTATTGGGGACGATCTTTTATCGCCTCCATCCCGATGATCTGTGGGGGCAATGTACGGTTTCCAGCATCTTTGGCGGAGCCTTGGGGAACCTGATCGACCGGCTTCGGTTCGGCGAGGTCGTGGATTTCCTAGACTTCTATGTGGATGGCTATCACTGGCCTGCTTTCAATGTGGCTGACACAGCCATCAGCCTGGGCGTGATATCCTTATTGGTCTTGTTTGCGCTGGATAAGAAGAAACACACCCCTGCCTCCCCTGTTACCAGGCCGACTGCCGACGACCAGGTAAGTTCCGGCGAGGACACATCCCTCCATGCAGGGCAAGCACGCGATCTCGATCCCAAGGGCTAAAGTTCCTGCCGCTTAAATCCTCTACCCTGGAAAAGTCCTATAACGGTGAGGCCTTGAAGTGGCAAGGAGATTACGAGCGGGGTGAGGGAGGCGCGTCGGTTGATGCGGAGGGATCTTGGACAGTGAGTAAGTAGCTGACGATTTTCTCTAAGGCGGTAGCGCTCAATTTTTGACCATACCAGCGCGGCATCACCCGGTCGGGATATCCGGGCACGACATATGCGCCGGGATCGAGAATCGATTCCTGGACGTATTCCCATTCCGTCGTGGCCCTGCCGTGATAGGAAGGATCGGCCAGTCGCTGCCGAGCTGTGGTTCCTAGCACCAAGATTGGCCCTTCTCGCCCTTTGGCGGCATCGATTCCGGGGATGGTATGGCAGGCCGCACAACCTGATTGAATGAAGAGGGTGTCGATGGGTTCATTTCCTGTGGCCAGAGGTACGTGGTCCGGAGAAAGCGTGTCGGATGGCGAGGTCACTGCAGGAGAGGAGGGCTCAGACCCCTTGGAGGTCTGAGGGGTCGAGAACTGGGGAGTCAGATTGAACATGACCACAAACAGGGTGAGGACTACCCCGAGGCACATGGCGACCAACAGGAGAAAAGTTTCACGATCCAGCGAGCGTTTGGGTTTCACAAGCGAATGGCTATCTTCGGGAAGAGTGAAGGGGTTTGCGAGCACTCCAACGGCTGTTTGGTTCCTATTCCCTTTAGTAACACAAATCAGGCCTCCATACCAACAGACGGAGATTGTGAACCGAGAGAGAGCCTGTGCTTGCAAGGCTTAGGCCTGCCGACTAGCATAATGATGTAAGGAGCCTCTGCCGGAATGCATCCCTTCATCCCGCATCCGCTTTTGACGAACCCGCACCTCATGACGCTCTTCCCGCGATACTGGCCACGGCCATCTCTGCTGCGCCGCGTACCCCTGGAAGAGCGGCTGTTTCAGGTCGATGTCCATTCGCGCATCCTTGCACGATGCCATTGGCACCCGCGCCGGAATCGGCATCCCGCCCTGGTGCTGGTGCATGGGTTGGAAGGATGCACGGAATCGCATTACATGCGAGGGATCGCTCATAAGGCCTGGCATGCGGGTTTTCATGTCGTGCGCATGAATCAGCGAAATTGCGGGGGAACCGAGCAGTTGACCCCCACCCTCTATAATGGGGGGTTGAGCGATGACGTGCGAGCTGTAGTGGTCGAGCTGTACCAACGCGACGGCATCGAGGCTATCGGAGTAGCGGGTTATTCCATGGGAGGCAATCTCGTCCTGAAAATGGCTGGAGAAGCCGAAGATCGCTTGCCCGGGCTGCTGGGAGTAGCCACGGTCTGCCCGAACATTGATCCGGCTGCCTGTGTGGCCGCACTCCAGGAACCACGAAACTGGATCTATCACCGCCATTTTCTGCTCAAACTTAAGGCAAGACTTCGCCGGAAGGCCCGGCTGTTCCCGGGCAAATTCGATCTAACCCGGCTCGCCACGATTAAAACGCTGGAAGAATTCGATGAGACCTACACGGCCCCGGACGGAGGGTACCGAAATGCACAAGATTATTATGACCGTTCTGGTGCTCGGCATGTCATAGGTCGGATCACCGTTCCTACGCTCATCATCACCTCACAAGACGACCAGTTCGTGCCATTCCGTACATTTGAGATTGCCTCCGTGCAGACGAATCCTGCCATCCAGTTCGTGGGCACTGAGGCTGGCGGGCATTGCGGATTCATTCAACGCCCATGCCAGGTTGAGGATCTCTACTGGGCGGAAAATCGGATTGTGGAATTCTTCCAACGACTCTGGGAGAAACAAGGGATTCCCAGCAGGAGTTAGAGAAATCGTTCTAGAGCCTCTCGATATTTTTCACTGGTCTGCTTGACGACCTCAGGCGGTAAATGCGGGGGCGGAGGACGATGATCCCATCCAATGGAATCGAGATAATCTCGGACGTATTGTTTGTCGAAACTCGGTTGTGAGCGACCGGGTTGATACAAATCTTTGGGCCAAAATCGCGAGGAATCCGGGGTGAGCAGCTCATCAATTACCATCAGTTGATGAGTTTGGGGATGGATCCCGAATTCAAACTTTGTGTCGGCGATAATGATTCCCCGTTCCTCAGCTAGGGCTTGAGCTCTCGTATACAGCGTGAGACACACTTGTTTCACCTGCTCGGCCAGGGAGACCCCAATCATCTGCTGCATCCTGGCAAAGGGGATGTTCTCATCATGTCCTTCTTGGGCTTTGGTCGAAGGGGTAAACACCGGTTCGGGCAAACAATCTGATTCTCGAAGCCCGGCCGGTAAAGGCTGCCCGCACACAGTACCCTGGGTCCGGTATTCTTTCCAGGCTGAACCAGCCAAGTATCCTCGAACGATACATTCCACCGGAAGAGGCTCGACTTTTTCCACAAGCATGCTCCGGCCAGCGAGCAAGGTTCGGTAAGGCCGGCAAGATTCAGGAAAGGCATCAGGATCCATCGTGCGCAAATGGTGGGGGATAAGATCTCCTTGTTGCCAGAGATGATCGAACCAAAATTTGGACAACTGCGTGAGGACGTAGCCCTTTCCAGGAATGCCTTCGGGTAGGACGACGTCAAAGGCGGAAATCCGATCCGTCGCGATCAGCAACAGGCAGTCTCCGAGATCATAAATATCGCGAACCTTCCCCTGCCGTTTTGGTCCTACTCCAGATAAGTCTGTCGTGAAGACGGCGGGTTGGTCCCATATTCGTGCTTGCAAATCGTCAGTGGCCATGCTCCCGACCTTCAGGTTCTCCCGCTATATGATGATCTGTCGATCCTCTGGACCCGAGCGAGATGGCTTTTCCCTCTGTTAAAAATGGGGTGCACCTTATATGGACCTCTTCCACGCTGTCAAGCGACAGCAAAGAGAATCCGTTTGTGTTACAATCACAAGTGGTCATGATGTTATTTACTAAGCATAAATAACTAGGCTAAAACTCTTGCTTGCAAGAGACTGGTGCACGAAAACGGAATCACCAGCCGCGCAACAACACACGGGAAGGCCCCTGTGACACCCAGACTCGCTAGGTCAGAACATTTGTTCCTTCGCAGTCTTCACGATCCCTCGAAAAAGTATCTCGAGGAATGGTTCGATGTCCCGGCGCATATCCACCATGTCGCCTATCGGATGGCGAACCCGCCTCTCGAACGACCCCAGAGCCGCCGAGAGTTTTTAGAACTTTTGGGAAGCTTGGAAGTTCCAGAAGAGAATATTGTGATATCAGAACGGTTTGGGCACGGCGTGCGGGTCGCATCCAATGGCGATCGGCTGCTGGTTACATGGGAAGCTCATACGGAATACTACAGTTATCAGGTGTGGCATATCCCGGATGACAAGATGAAGCCATTGGAATTCGGCCCTCTTACCTTTCCCCAGTATCGTTTTCCCTTTAGTCCCCTCGGGATTCGGGTAAACGCCCTGGATATCTTAATTGTGCCGTACAAATTGCTTGAACCAGTGGAGATCAAATCCCAGTTCCCCGGCCCACAATTATACGGGAGTCAAGTGCTTGGCGAGGACATTTCCGTTATGACCAGCTTTACTCCGGACCAGGAGGTGCGCGAGCGGTATCTCATTGTTTCCTCCTCGGCCGACACCTTGTTAAAGCACTTAGGCCAGATCTTGGAAAACCTGATCGCCATTGAGAATTATACTCATCTTCTATTGCTCCCATTTCAAGCGTTCACTCGCTCCGTTGATCAAGTGCACAAGTTCGAACAACGGCATCTTTACCAGCGCGGGGTGATCTCCAATGAAATTGATCAAGCCTCTCCACAAAAGCTCCAGCAGTGGCTGACTGTGTTGACGCAGGATTTCATGCGGGTCAGCCGGCTGGCCGAGTCCATGCGCTATAAGCTTTCCGCCTCGGTGCCGTATGACGCCATTATTCGGGCCAATATGCAGGCCTTGCAAGAGCGCCCACTCCCGGGCTGTCGCACGATTTCCGACTACGTGTCCAGCAAGACCATCGGAGTGGCCGATGGATACCAGCAATTGCTCAAGCGCATTGACGCCCTGGAGCAGGACTTTCAAGGCACCATTGCCGTCATTCGCACAAAGGTGGAGCTGCTTCTCCAGGAGCAAAATGTTCGGCTCCAATCCCACAATCGCAAGCTGCTGAGCAGCCTGAACAAGACCACGCGGAGTCAAGCTATTCTACAGCATACGGTCGAGGCTCTCTCAGTAATAGTGGTATCGTATTATCTCAGCGGATTAGGGAGCTATGTGTTTAAGGCACTCGATGAGCTTGGATGGATTGACAATGCGGTTTTGGCCTCAGGATTGTTTGTTCCCCTCGCGATTGGCTTGTCGTTCGTCATGATCGCCGTGGGGCGCAAGTTCATCCAAACCCGATTGTTCAGAGACTCTTCCAAAGAAGAGACAAAAAACAATGGTTGACCTTTTTCGACGAATACCTCAACAAGGCTGAGACCTGGCGTCTCAGATATCTCCAGAGTCCCATATGACCGTGATTCGTCTCGATGAAATTACAAAACCCTCCTCTCAACCCGCCAAAAGGCGGGGCATCCTGCCGCCATGGTTCAAGGTGAAAATTCAGCAGGGTCCTCAGTATCAGGAAATCCGGCGTCTTCTCACGGCTCATGGGTTGCACACAATTTGTGAAGAAGCACGATGCCCCAATGTCTGGGAATGCTGGAATAACCGAACTGCCACGTTTTTGATCTTAGGTGATCGCTGTACGAGGCGGTGCCACTATTGTGCGGTGACCACAGGACGTCCAGGCGCCGTGGATGAAACGGAGCCCCAACGCGTGGCTGAGGCTGTCCAGGTTTTGGGCCTGCGCCATGCGGTGATTACCTCGGTGAATCGAGATGACTTGCCTGACGGCGGAGCGTCCATCTTTGCCGACACGATTTGCCACATTCGGCGCCGGCTTCCTGCCTGTACGGTGGAGGTTCTCATCCCGGACTTTCAGGGAAATCTTACTGCTCTTGAAACAGTACTTGCCGCTCATCCTGATATCCTGAATCACAATATTGAGACTGTGCCCCGCCTCTTTCCGCTGATGCGGCCCCAGGGGAAATACCTGCGCGCGCTTCATGTCTTGGAACACGTAAAACGCCAAGGCGAGACCCTCACAAAGTCGGGTCTGATGGTAGGATTGGGAGAATCCACCGAGGAAATTCGGGAGGTCATGCAAGATCTGCGGAGGGTAGGGTGTGACATCTTAACAATCGGCCAATACCTGCGTCCGACCCCAGCCCATGCTCCCGTCGCTCGATTCTATACGCCGGAGGAATTCGAAGCGTTCAAGTGTGAAGGCTTGGCTCTCGGGTTCCAACATGTAGAAGCTGGTCCTTTGGTAAGAAGCTCCTATCATGCCGAACAGCATGTTCGGTTCTCATCCCATTGATACTTTCCTTGGCCACACCTCCCCTTTGAAGAAAAGAGCTTACTTTTCCCCACAGAATTTTTGAAGAAAGGGTGTCTTCCCTTTCTCAAACGCGTTCAGGCCGACTTGGATTCTGAGGCCTTGCGTTCACAGGTATTGAGTCCAAATATTTGCCATGCTGGGCAATAGCCAATGGCCCCAGTCACGATGGCGATGGCGCCAATAATATACGATACGACCCCTGCCCACGTCGGAAAGGCAAAAAGACCCGGTATCGCTAATAAAATCACCCCTAACACCACACGAAACGCCCGTTCCGTTTTCCCAACATTCATTTTCATCATCATCGCAACCTCCTTCTTACGTCAAAAAAAGTTGATACACTTATTTTTGTGTTATAGAGATAATGCGTTTTCAGGAAAAGAAAACTAGGGGCTTCCCTAGGAAACTCGGTAAAGTTCCCGAGAAAGGACCGCCGAGAGCGGGGATAGGGGTGTACGTGAAGGAAAGGGAAAGGCTATGATTATGGATAAATAATATTTATTTTATTATGGAGAGGACCCCCGATGGCCGCATCACCCTCATTCCCGCCGTCCTCACCTCAAAAGCTTGCCAAAGAGTCCCCTTCCCCTCTGCCTCGTTCCACCTTCTTACCGCAGTCTCCGCACCGGTTCGCGCCACCTCCCGACCATCAAGACGTGTGCCCGGAACAGGGGAAAGAACAATTGGCGGAATTGTATGAGTTGGCCCCAGTAGGGCTTGTCATCTTAGACTGCCATGGAACGATTCATCGGGCCAATCGTATGGCCTGCTTGTTGTTGTCGATGGACCAGCCGGATTCGATGGGCCGGCCCTTTGCGCGGTGTTTTGTCCGATCCGATCGAGCACGAATTCGCCGTCACCTGCGCGAGACGGCCCAAGCTTCCCATCCGCAGACTTCTGAGCTGTTCACTGTAGCTCGCACACATCCTCATCGGACAGTACGGTTAAGCACGCTCTGGCTGGAGCCAGCCTGGTACCATGTGGCCATAGTGGAAGTTGCCGGCCAGGACGACAAAGCCCAATCGCGTCAGGATCACCAGGCCTGGATCTTCGGTATCCTGGACAATGCTATGGATGCGATCGTCACCGTAGATGAAGCCCAACGGATTGTACTGTTCAACAAGGCGGCGGAGGCTATGTTTCGGTGTCCCGCCTCAGCGGCGCTTGGACGGCCTGTCGAACAATTCATTCCCGTGCGATTTCGGAAGGCGCATCGAGAGCATCTCCGCCGATTTAGCCAAACCGGTATGACCACGCGCACAATGCAGTCGCTGGGCCAGGTCTATGGGCTTCGCGCGGATGGTCAAGAATTTCCGGTTGAGGCATCGATTTCCCGAACGGACATCCACGGCAAGAAACTGCTCACCGTCATCTTCCGCGACATGACTGAGCGCGAGCAGATCGCTCGCACGCTGGCACGTGAACGCGAATTCATCGATACGGTCTTGGAGACGGCCGGTGCCCTGGTTGTGGTACTTGATCCTCAGGGGCGCATTGTGCGGTTTAACCGGGCCTGTGAACAGCTTACGGGCCTGGCCTTTTCCGATGTCCGCGGAAACGTGATCTGGGACGTGGGCATCGTTCCCTGTTCGGAAAAGGACAGCGTCAAACATATGTTTACTCAACTCTGCGCAGGCGTCTTTCCCCTGTATTGTGAAAACACATGGTTGACGAAGACCCGTGAAGCTCGTGTTATCTCATGGGCCAACACGGCTCTCACCGATGAGTACGGCCAGGTTCAATACATTGTGGGAACGGGGATTGACATCACCGAACAAAAGCATGCGGAAACTCGATTGCGAGAGAGCGAGGAGCGTTTTTACGCCTTCATGAACCATACCCCCGCAGTCGCCTTTCTCAAAGATGAACACGGACGCTATGTGTTTGTGAATCGCCGGTTTGAGGAAAAACTCGGACGATCCAAGCTGGAGTGTTTGGGGAAGACCGACCGCCAACTCTTCCCCCCTGAGGTGGCGAGAGTGTTCACGGAGACCGACCATGAGGCGCTTCAATCAGGCGAAGTCATTGAGGGAGAAGAGACGACCCTCGACCTGGAAGGAAAACCTCGCCACTGGATCGTTTTGAAATTCCGCGTGCCTAGCGCCAGAGGACAACCCTTGGTCGGAGGATTGGCCTTGGAGATCACTCCACTGAAAACCGCGCTTGAGGCGTTGCGGCAAAAGACGGCCGAACTGCGTCGCAGTCAAGAGGCACTCCAGGCATTAAGCGGCCGACTCATTACTGCTCAGGAGGAAGAACGCCGGCGGATCGCTCAGGAACTTCATGATGATTTGAACCAGCGACTTGCGGTCCTCGCTTTAACTATCCAGGCAGAACAACACACCCGCCCTCCTTCCGATCCCGTGTTTACTTTTTTGGAACACGTGTATGAGCACGTCTCGCAAATCTCCGACGAGATTCGTCGTTTGGCCTACCAGTTACATCCTTCCAAGATCGAAGATCTCGGGCTTGAAGTCGCGCTGGAGTCACTGGTGAAAGACTTCTCGCGGCTGAGGGGGATTTCTGTCGGGTTTCAGGCTAAGGATGTGCCGCGTGCCGTTCCACTGCCCATGGCGTCCTGCCTGTATCGCATCGCGCAGGAGGGTTTGATGAACATCGCACGCCATGCCTATGCCACCAATGTCGAGATTACGCTTGAACGCCGAGACGGCGGCTTGCGGCTAATAATAAAAGACAACGGCGTGGGATTCGACCCGGCAACCTTACGGGCTGGCCCACATGGGCTGGGTCTGGTGACCATGCAAGAGCGAATCAGGCATGTGAATGGGATCCTCTCGCTTCAAACTGCTAAGGGAAAGGGGACGGAACTTGCTGCTTGGGTTCCACTGGTTGCAGAGGAGCTGATGGCGTGAAGCGGGCACGCATCCTACTGGCGGATGATCATACGCTGGTGCTGGAAGGCCTTCGAAAAATTTTGGAGCAGGATTACGAGCTCGTGGGGTTCGCTGAAGACGGCCGGACGCTTACTAGACAAGCCAAGCGCCTCGATCCCGACGTCATCATCTTAGACATCTCCATGCCCCAGTTGAATGGACTCGACGCTGCTCGACAGATCAAGAAATTTGCCCCCTCGATCAAGCTCATTTTTCTCACCATGCACGGCGACCCGAGCTACGCGCATGAGGCGTTTCGCGCCGGTGCTTCGGGATATTTGCTGAAGCGATCAGCGGCGACCGAACTCACCCAAGCTATCGAGGCGGTGCTCAAGGGCCAGTTCTACTTGACGCCAGCCATCACCAAGGAAGTCTTGTTGCCTCATGTGCATCAAGCGGCTTCATCCGGCGCAGACGGGCTCACGGGACGCCAGCGTGAGGTCCTTCAATTGATCGCCGAGGGGAAATCCATCAAGGAAATCGCCGCTGTGTTAGGCGTGTCGGTTAAGACGGTGGAATTTCACAAGTCCCATATTATGGCTCAATTACACATGCGAACCACTGCGGAATTAACCCGATACGCCATTGCCCATGGGCTGGTTTCCCAAGAATAGTCAAGGATTCGGCAAACACCTCGCTCGGCTCGGCAATTGATGACCCGCCCGGGACCTGGGGGAGTTTACGGCACTTCCTAGGGGTTTTCCGAGTTGGCTTTTCCCCGCGTTCGCTTACCATCCATCCAGTCGCTCATAGAGGAGGCCAGCCGCCACACACGGGGAGTCCAACGAATCCGGCAGGGAAAATGACGATATGAAAAGCGCACGCATTCTGCTGGGCGATGACCATCCCATGGTCTTAGAAGGGTTAAAGCGATTATTGCAAGAGGAATATGACGTGGTCGGACTCGTGGAAGACGGCCGTGCGTTGGTGGAAGCGGCGCAAGCCTTGAAACCGGACATCATCGTGACAGACATGTCCATGCCGTTGCTGAATGGCTTGGAGGCGGCGCGCCGGATCAAAAAGCTCGTACCACAGAGTAAGATTCTCTTTCTCACGATGCATGCGGATCCCACGTACGCGCAAGAGGCCTTGCAAGTGGGAGTAGCGGGATATGTGCTGAAACGATCCGCAGCCGCTGAGCTGCTCCAGGCCATCCAGGCGGCACTCATGGGACGAACCTATGTGACGCCTCTGCTTGCACTTGAAGAAAAGAGCGGATTTGAGGCGCTTGCTCCCAGGGAGCGGTCGCGATTTGGCCATCTCACCTCACGGCAACGGGAAATTCTTCAACTTGTGGCAGAAGGCAAATCCACGAAGGAGATTGCAACGCTCCTTACCATTTCCCTGAAGACGGTAGAGTTCCACAAAATGAAGATCAAGGAACAGTTGGGACTCCGAACCACAGCCGAGCTCACGAAGTATGCCATGATGCATGGTTTGGTGTGACCGGGGCGGATGCCAAACGTTCCCGGTAGTTTTTTCTTCTAAACCTGGGAGTCTTTCTAGTTACGTCAACAATACGAAAGCGGTAAGTAAGCACTACAGACAACAGCATCTTCCACGTTTATCCATGGGGGAGCTCATGCAGCAAACGAACCCTCAACCGGTTGCCAAAGATGTGATGAATCCTGTGCCACCAGTACTTCGCGAGGGGCCAGTAGAGCGCGAGGTCGCCATGCAGTTGCTCTCCGGGTTGTTCAGTGGCGTCCCTGTGGTGTCGGCACATGGTGAATTTCGAGGCATGGTAACAAATGCAGATATTCTGCAGGCTCTTCGTGCCGGCAAGGAGCTGTCGGCTCTTATGACGGAAGACGTCATGACGGCTTCCTGTGTTGTGTATGAGGAGACTCCACTGGAATGCGTCATGGTACTCATGACTCAGGAGAAAGTGCGCCAACTTCCCGTACTGCGGGATGGGCAACTGGTAGGGGTCGTCACGAGAGCCCAAGCCATTGAGTCGCTTCTGGATCGTCCTACCAGTGAAACATCCATCTCATGTTGTTGGTGTGAGCGAGTGGGTGAGGTCAAACGTTCCTCTTGCCCTCACTGTTCGGCACCCTATCACCCTGTGCGAGAACGTGACGAGTCTCCAGCGAGGCAGTCAAGTCCCAGGGCAGCTATCCTTGTGGTGGACGACGATCCATCTATTAGCCTGCCGGTCTCCCAGCTCCTGATCTCATGGGGATATCACGCCCTGACCGCTGCCAATGGGCATCAAGGTCTCGCCCTGGTCGAGCAGTATCCTGTTCGGGGTATTCTTCTCGATCTGGAGATGCCCAGAATGGGCGGGTGGACTATGCTGGACGAATTACGATGGCGCAATTACCAAATGCCGGTTGTGATCATGTCATCAGGCGAAACCCGAGTGAATCCCCAGGAAGTGACGAAAGAAGGTGCCCAGGGCTGCCTGTTGAAACCGTTTACGGTCGAAGCCTTGGCGGCTATATGCCGCCAGGTCTTTGGGCAAGCCGAGGAGTCCTTCATACCTGAGGTCCGGGAACAAAGAACCCAAGCCCTCCCGGGCCAGGAATCCCTGCCGTCCGCATGGAAAGCAGGGAGTCTACATCATAACTCCTTACGTAGTGCCCATGATTCTCGTGGACCCAAAGAATCGGTTTCACAGAAGAGTTGAGGTCATGCACGGACAAAAGCCCCCACACAACACATTGTGGTCGTTGATCTTGGCCGGCGGAGAAGGGACGCGGATGCATCCTTTAATCACCTCGTGGATTGGGATACCTCTTCCTAAACAATATTGTACCTTTCTTGGGACGAGGTCCCTACTTCAGCATACATGGGATCGCGCCGATCAAGTGAGTGCCCCTCCCCACAAGATCACGGTCGTGGCAGCCCACCATTATGCTTTTCTTGGTCCTGAATCGCCACTTCGAGGTCAAATCCTCTTTCAACCTAAAAACTGTGGCACTGGTCCTGGAGTCTATAGTGCCTTGGCTTATCTAAAGGCTTGGAATCCTCAGGCGACGGTCATTATCTGTCCATGCGATCACGCCATCTTTCCAGAAAACCGGTTTTGCCAACAGATACTCCATGCCGTGGAAGCCGCCGAGCAATGGCCGCACCGGCTTATCCTGTTTGGCCATGCTGCCTCTCCCACCTATCATCAAGCTGATTGGGTAGTCCGACAGGATATTATGGGAATGGTTCATGGGATGCCGGTCTGGAAGGTTCAAGCCTTTGACGAAGCCATGTTGAGGGATGGGAGCCACGAGGAAGGTGATAGGCGCCCCCGATTTCCCTTTGTTGTGGTGGCCAAAGTTGACACAGTCTGGCGTCTGGGGTGGCGCCATTTTCCCCAATTCATGCATCGAGCGGAAACCTTGCGAGTGACGGTGGGGACGCCACATGAAAGCTATGCCCTTCATTCCATGTATCGCGAACTTTCTCAATGGAATTTTGTCTCGGACTTTTTGATGCACATTCCAGAAGAGATGGGCGTGCTCGATGCGCAAGGTCTTCTCTGGAGCGACTGGGACTCTCCGGAGGACATCGTAGACATGCTTCGCGCGTTGAATACTCGACCTACGGCAGGGCTGGAGAGGTTTATCCCCCAGAATGGGGTCTCGCTCTTGACAACATAATTCAGTGAAGTTGCATAATAAAATTAGAGGAATTTACGCAATTAAGAGCACAGAAGAAAAGGAATCCTATCATGTGGATGCTGAGCCATCAAAGGATGGGAGGGATAGCTGGGGCCATTCTTGTGCTATGGTTCATGACGGGTTGTGTGACTAGCAAGGATCTCGATGCGGTTCGGGTCTCATTGCAAGAAGAGTTAACGGCTACTCGAACGCAGATGGAACGCGGGGATCAAGCAAATCAGGAGAAAATTGAGGCAGTAGCCCAAGACCTGCAATCAGTTCAGACGAAGCTTGAGGACCTCTCCCAGGCTCAGCAATCCGGATTGGCTACGATTCGGCAGGAAATGAAATCCAGCTTGAGTCGTCTTCAAGATCAAGTGGCTGAGTTATCCCAAGTGCGGCAGGAGCTGGAAGCCGTGCGCGCGGATATTGCTCTGTTGAAGCCGCTCGGCATGGCTTTGGATGCCGTGCAGGAACGATTGGATGCCGCCAATGCGGTGATTGCGAGCTTGCAGACAGAGACTGAAAAGCACCGGACCCTTCTCGAAGGCTTGGAAGGCAAGGTTCAAGATATCCACGCGCTTCAAGAACATATCTCTCAAGAAACGCAGCAACTCCGTGATCTTGTTCAACTCATTGAGCAGGGTGTGATTCACCGATTGCAGATCGAGGTCAATCTGGCGCGGGATCGGATCCACCAACTTCAACAAGTACTGGATCAGTTTCCTCACACCACTAAAGACAAAGATGCGGCCAAAGTCCACCTTCCCAAGCAACCGGGATAAATCACCCAAGCCTATCTCTCCCGCATTCGAGTTAATAATTCTCAGCTCTCAGTAATACATTCCTAACTTGTTGGACTTTTCTATTGAGACTGGTGGGCAGAGACACGTGTATGTTCTTCGGCTTGGGGTACAGGGTTGGCTCGCTGCCTCCACGTGTGAGCTAAGGTATTGAGTTGATCAAGAATTGCTGTGATCTCCCGGCCCTCCGGGGTCAAGCCATAGGTGACACAGGGAGGAACCGTTGGCGTCTGATGCCGGTAGATGATCTCTGCCTCCTCTAGGGTTCGAAGCCGTTCTGTCAGCATCTTTGAGGAAATTCCTGGCAGTTGCCGTTTGAGCTGGCCGAAACGAGTGGGCCCATTTTGATGAAGCCGGCAGAGGAGATAAATGGTCCATGGTCCACAGAGGATCCGAAGTAAAGAATCGAGTGGACAACCAAATGGGCTAGGTGGAAGGTTCATGGTTACAATTCTATACCTACTTTACTTTTGTAATTATCGTATTATCTTGCTTAAAGCAAGTCAAAGTGCACAAGATTGTCAGGATCTGAAGGAAAGAAATGGAATAAGGCTTGCAGGAATTTGAGAAAGGAAGTGAACATCATGAAATGTGCACGGTGTCAGGGATTTATGGTGCAGGATCAAATTTTTGATCCTGCAGGTCCCATTCTGAGGATCGATATCTGGCGATGTGTGAATTGCGGGGCTACTCTCTATCCCGAATCGACTGAATCACGGAAGCCGCAGTCGGACATGACGCCAGAAGTTCACAAGCCACCGCAAGATGCTCACTCTGCCAAGAAAGGAAAGGCAGCATAATCGGGCGGTGAGAGGGGAAGTATAGCTATAGGTGACCTATGAAAAAAAACACATTTTCTCAGAAAGTTCCTCCGCTTGCCCTGAAAACGGGCGCCACAAAGGCGACTGTGTCGGCGTCGGACGTTTTCAATGCCTCGGTGATCGCCACTTCTGGGCAAGAAGGTGGTCTGACGACATTGCTACATTCTGAGGCCAAGGCTTCTGAGCCGACACCCGCACGCCAGGTATCTCCGGTGGGGGGCGAGAAAGGTAGTTTTCGCCGGAGCTGGGAGCCTGATATAGGCCAGGAGGAGTGGAATGAGAACTCAACCGCAGACAAGACCTTGGAATACGCGGAGAGCAGTACGGCGACTTCAGTGTTTCTGAAAGAAATGGGCCGTGTGCCCCTTCTCACTCGTGAAGGGGAGATTCAGCTTGCCAAGCAGATTGAAGAGGCCCGAATCGAGATTGATCGAACGTTGTGGCTTTTACCCCTTGCGCGGCAGTATTTTGCCGACCTGCAGGCGCAAGTGCACCGGGGTGAGTGCCGGGTGCAAGATCTCGTAGCCGCAAGTCCGTTGGCGGAAGAGGGGTTTGGGGAAATTGAGGATCAATCTGAAGGAACGGAGGGTTTACTAGAACAAACGGTTCAAAGGCTAGAAGAATTAAATCGGTTGTATCGTCAATATGAGCATCTCCGGCAATCGAGTGCACGGATCAAATCCGCGCACAACCGCAGGAGAATGGAGAAGCGAGCGGCTGAAGTGGGGGAGAAGATTATTGCGCAGATCCATGGACTTCAATTCAAACCGGCTGTGCTTGAGCAATTGCTCAGCCGAGTTAAGACTATGGGGCGGGAAGTAGCTGCCCTCCTGGGTAGGCTGTCGGAATACCATCAGAAGCTTGGTCTCTCAGCAGAGGCTGGAGCTCGGGTTATCAAACGACTTGCTCGTGATGAGCGGGCCCTCACTGCTCTCGCACAACGCACTGGGTATACAACAGATGAGATCTTGGCCGTACGTGAGAGATATCTGGCTACACTCCAGCAGATTCAAGAGCAAGAACGTCAGAGATTGTTCATGCCAGCTGCCGAGTTTGTTCAGGCCGTCCAACGTGTGGAACAGGCTGAAGAGAGACTCAATCGCGGAAAGGCAGACTTGGTGGCTGCCAACCTTCGGTTGGTGGTAAGTATCGCGAAGCATTATATGGGAAAGGGCCTTCAATTCTCCGACCTCATTCAAGAAGGGAACATCGGTTTGATGAAGGCCGTGGATAAGTTCGAATATCGAAGGGGCTATAAGTTTAGCACCTATGCCACGTGGTGGATTCGGCAACGGATTAACCGAGCTCTCGCTGATCAGAGTCGCACCATCCGGGTGCCCGTGCATATGGTGGAGGAAGCCCAAAAGTTGACGCGGGTGATTCGGCAGTTGGTCCAGCAACTAGGGCGCGAGCCGACACGGATGGAAGTGGCTGAGAAAATGGGCCTTCGAGTGGAAAAGGTGAACGAAATCTTCGATTGTTTAAAGGAGTCTGTTCAACTGGATGCGCCTGTCCAGGAAGGAAGCGAGACCTGTGTAGGGGATTTCATCGAGGATACCAATATTCCGTCGCCGGTGTCACATGCGGAGCGGGAGGAAGTGCAGCAACAAGTTGAAGCCGTGCTGAGTACTCTGTCGGCCCGCGAAGCTCAGGTCCTGCGCAAGCGATTTGGAATCGGCGAGGGCACAGACCATACGTTGGAAGCCATTAGCAAGGACTTTGGGGTGACACGCGAGCGGATTCGGCAGATTGAGGCTGCGGCCCTAAAAAAGCTGCGCAGCCCCCACTATCGCAAGTTGCTCCAAGATCTGGTGGAGAAATAAAAAGATGTGGCGGACCACCGAGACGATTATCTGAAACGTGGGCCTACTCGCCTAATCAGTCCGATGGATCCATGTACGAGCACCCTTCTTACCGATCTGTACCAGCTCACCATGGCGCAAAGCTACGTGGAGCATGGGATGGAAGAGCCAGCGGTATTCGAGTTCTTCGTCCGCACCATGCCCCCAACGCGGGGATTTTTCATAGCCGCGGGGTTGGAGCAACTGGTGGATTACTTGGAACACATGCGAGTTCAGTCGTGGGAACTGGATTGGATGCGCAAGAGCGGCCGATTCAGTCAGGCGTTTGTGGAGTATATGGAACGCTTCCGGTTTACTGGACACCTGCATGCGATGCCGGAGGGCACAATATTTTTCGCTCATGAACCAATCGTCCGGATTACCGCCCCTCTTCCCCAAGCGCAACTTGTTGAGACTCGATTGATTAACCTGCTGCAGTACCAAACGCTGGTCGCTTCCAAAGCCGCCAGAGCGGTATTGGCGGCACAGGGAGCTCCTCTTATCGACTTTGGGTTGCGGCGGGCCCATGGCGCGGAAGCTGGTTTGCTGGCCGCGCGAGCGAGCTATCTTGCCGGGTTCCATGGGTCTGCCACGGTGTTGGCAGCTTCCCTGTTTGATATTCCGGTATTTGGGACCATGGCTCACGCTTTTATTCAGGCCCACATCAAAGAGGTTGAAGCCTTTGAACATTTTGCCGAGTCTCATCCCGGCAATGTGATCCTGCTGATTGACACGTATCAGACGGAAGAAGGGGCCAAAAAGGTGGTGGCCCTTGCCCCTCGGTTGAGGCGAAAAGGGATTACCATCAAAGGAGTTCGACTCGACAGTGGGGACTTGGCGGCTCACGCGGTGCAGGTCAGGCGAATCTTGGATGAAGGCGGACTCCCCGAGGTGAAGATTACGGCCAGCGGGAATCTCGACGAATATGCTATTCAGCAGTTACGCGCCGCGCAGGCCCCGATTGACTTCTTTGCCGTGGGGACGAAGATGACCGTCTCAGCCGATGTTCCCTATCTGGACTGCGCGTACAAGCTCCAGGAATACGCAGGGCGGCCGTGCCGGAAGAAGTCGGAAGGCAAAGCCACCTGGCCAGGCCGCAAACAAGTCTACCGCCACTATAGCGCGGATGGTCGCATTGAAGGGGATGTGCTCACCTGTGAAGACGACACGCAGCAAACGGGAGAACCCTTGCTCCAACCAATCATGGAGGCCGGCAAGCGACTTCATGACCTACCCCCGCTTACCCAACTTCGCGAGTATACTGCCACTCAGCTTGCGCGTCTTCCTGAGAGACTACGCGCGCTTGAACGAGGAGCGACCCTGGAAGTGACAGTGTCTTCAGCGCTCCAGCAACTGGCGCGGGACGTTGATGCCCAACTGTGGTAGAGGAAAATCGCGGGAAGGTACGCCGCAATGGCCACGCGGAATGCCCAGATCGCTCAGATGTTTACTCACCTCGCGGATCTGTTGGAGATTGAAGGGGCCAATCCGTTTCGCGTTCGGGCCTATCGCAATGCGGCTCGCCGGCTGGAAGGCCTTCCGGTCAGCGTGGAAACTATGCTGGCAGAAGGTCAGGAT
>RFGT01000017.1 GCA_003696975.1 Nitrospirota bacterium
ACAGTGAGGAGCTTGCTGAAGTGGGCGAGCTTTTTCGTCAGGGGAGTGGTGATCTCTGGCGCGTGTCCGACCAGTTGATGAATCCGGCCAAGTTCCGTTGCGGCTCCGGTGGTCACGACGATCCCCAAGCCCCGTCCGCGAATCACCAGCGTGCCGGAGTAGGCCATATTGAGCCGATCGGCCATGAGCGTGTCTTGCGGTAGGATATGATCCACCTTGGAGACGGCAACGGATTCGCCCGTAAGTGCCGATTCATCGATTTGAAGGTCGCGGACGGAGACAAGGCGGAGATCGGCTGGGACCTTATCGCCGGACTCCAAAAACACGACGTCGCCGGGGACCAGTTCGGCGGATGAGATGCGGTGTTTTTGCCCATCTCGCAAGACCGTGACCTCGGTTTTTACCAGGGTGGTCAGGGCCTGCAAGGCTTGCTCCGCACGGTATTCTTGAATGAAACCCACAATGGCGTTGACCAACACCACGCCAAAAATCACGCTGGAGTCAATCCATTCTCCAAGCCACGCCGTCGTCAGGCCTGCCGCGAGCAGAATATAAATGAGGGGATGATGAAACTGGAGCAGGAACTGCATCAGCGGGCCGTGTCGGCGCATCAGGGGAAGCACATTGGGGCCGAATCGCTTGAGTCGTTGAGCCGCCTCTTTCTTCGTCAGGCCGCGTGAGAGATCTGTCTCCAGCAAAAGCAGGATCTCATGAGCCGGCAGATGATGGGTGTCTTGGGTAATCATGGCCATAGCTGACTGCTCCTCAGCGATTTCTCATGAAGGTTCTACTAAATCCTACACATGTCGAACAGTTCTCGGGTTGACCGCAGATGGATCATTGCGCCTATTGCCGTGAAGTGGTGTGTCATGCGGCTGACAAGGTTAGAGACTGGTGATTACGGTGCCATGAATGTGTGGGTTGTCGTCTGCAACAGCTCGCCTTTCCTTCCATAGATCTCCACGGTTATTCCGGTTGGATTGACTCGCAGTCTGGTGAAATTGTCCGTGGCAATAAGGGAGCTGACATGGGTCAGCGTATAATCCCGAGGTTCAATACAGGCCAATTGTCCGGATAGATTGAACCAACTGGGTTTGGGATGCCGGTAGGGCCAGAAAAACGGGGAAGAGATGATGGAAATAACCTGAAACGCCGGCATGCTTGGGCTCATCAATTCTGCGGAGAGGGAGCAATGCACATCCCCGGAAAGAAAGACAACCCTGTTGATGTTCTGGTCGCGGATGTAATCAAGTAGCTCCGTGCGTTGGGTGAGGAATCCGCTCCATTTATCAAGGGTTTCAATGGTATGATCGGGAAAAAGCGGAACAGGAGAGACCACGAGCTTGACGCGACCCGATCCATTGGCCAGCCAGGTTTTGAGAGCCTGCAATTGTTCCGGACTTACGAGATTTCGTGCGTGAGTAGGTTCGAGTATCCGCTCAGTCCGCGTATCCATCATAAAGATATCACAGCATCCATCCTGAAAGGTGTACCACAGTTTCGTTGGGATGCCTTCAAGCTTACCCTGTGCGTTGGCGGAAAATAACGGATTCCCCGCCATTTGATAGGTCAGATACGCATGCATCGCCGCGGGAAATTTGACCAGCCAATCTTTGTGGTGGGCATGCGCCGGCCAATCGTTTTCAACCTCATGATCATCCAAGGTCATGTAGGTGGGAACCCGACTCATGAGGTCACGAATCCAGGGTTGTGAGAACACGACGCGATAGCGAGCATTGAACTCCTCTAAGGTCTCATCCATTTTGATGGCGCCGAGATCATCAGCGTAAATCTGATCTCCAATCATTAGCAAGATATCAACTGGATCGTTGTCCTGAATTTGCCTGAGAATCGAGCGAAATGTTTTATCACCTCGGGTGTCATACCATGCCAGGCCGAACAACGAGAGTAGATTTCGGCATGAACCAAAGACAATCGAGCGTGGAGCGGTCGCATCTACAGAAGCGGTTTTCACAGAACCCCAATTGGCCTGGGTCCAATCGAATGGTCGGGTGCGATGCGAGATATCCCAAAAGTGGCGAGAGGACAGGAACCATCCCATCTGATATTCGTATTCACTTTCTGGGTGGAGCCCGGTAAAGATGGTCACTCCCGTCATGTCGAAGTTGGGATTCATCTGAAAGAACTGAGGAGGCCCATACCGGCCGTTTTGGGAGCGGAGTCGAGCAATGCCAATGCAGTATTTACTGGTTTGGGCGCGGCGGCCTGAACGAGGTGGCCAGTCTCCGCGGCCCCATAGCCGCACGCTTGTTCCATCCACGGTGCGAATGATGGGACCAACGGTTAAGGATCGTACAATCATAAAGATGCCTCCTTGGAAGCCAGATTGTTATGAAACCGAATGGCCAAGCCAGAGGGGTTCTGAGGAAAAGAAGGGTTCTCCTTCGCCGGCGGCGAGTGCTCGCAGGGTGATACCGTGTAACGCTGCTTCCACAGCTTGGTCCCGGCGCAGAAGAAGCGTTGAGACCATATCCGAGGGTTCAGATGGGTGGCTAGGCACAGGAAATTCCTGATAATGCACCAACCCCAGAATTTCCAGCACGGTCACATGCTCGGGAGGTCGTCCGAGGGTGATGCCTTTTGGTTCCGCCGTGCGATAGATCAGGCCCTGTTCAAGAAAGAGGTCCAACAGATCTTCGACGATGGAAAGTGGCACGTGCAAGGTGCTTGCAAGTTCGGATGGATCAAAAGGACGTTCTCCACTCAAATATCGCTTGGTGATCTGAACCAGCAAAGCCAGGGCCAAGCGTTCCCTAAAGGCAGGGGTCTTATGCTTCCACCGAAACTGGGTGAGGTAGGCCATGGGATGTTGGTGATAATACGCCACTTGGGCACCCAGAAGGACAATGAGCCATCCCACGTAGAGCCAGATGATAAACAGAATGAGAATGGCAAAACTGGAATAGACGGCACTATAGCGGACAGATCCACTGACAAACGTCGCAAAGACCACCCCGGCGAGATGCCACAAGATACCCGCGGTAACTCCTCCGACCAGAGCTGGGACAAGACGCACCTGGGTATGAGGCATGCATTTGTACAAGAACGTGAACAATCCACAGATGAAGAGAAACGGGGTGAGGTGCGAGACAAATACCACAGCCGCCCCGAGGGGTTCGATCTGTAACACCGTCTGCACGAGCCAGTGACTTTGTGCGGAGGCTGTGAGGGCGAATGCGGTGAAGATCAGCACCGGCCCCACGAGTATCACGCTCAGATAGTCGGTAAACTTGCGAATCAGCGGGCGACTTTCTCGAACGCGCCAGATACTGTTGAGCGCTTCTTCAATCTTGTCGATCAAGGAGAAGGTTGTATAGAACAATCCCAGCAGACCCACCGCGCCCAATGCTCCAACTCGCAGATTGTTGACAAACTGAATGATTCGGTTTGTAATCTCTGTGCCCTTGGGCCCCAATGGATCAAGAGCTTGAGCCAAGAAAGGCTCGATGTGCTGGTGAACTCCAAATGCTTTAAGAACGGAAACCGTTACGGCCAAAAAGGGCACAAGGGAGAGCAGAGTCGTGGAGACCAGGCTAGTAGCCCGCATGCTGAGCGCGTCTTCGCGAAAATCGGAAACGGCCACCACGATGAACCGGCAAGCTCGGATGCCAAAGGCCTTCCACCAGGGGAGGGTTGAAAGGTCGTAAGCCCACACATCGCGCTCAAAGAAGTGGCTAATGCGGGAAAAAAGTTGCATACTCTTTCTAGCAGGTCTTTCCAAATGCCACTGGCGCCGATCATGCCGACATTTACGTAGACTACCTTATGTCAGCAAGAATGTCCAGCATACGTGAAAGGAAAGAGCGTTTGCACTGAAAGTCGACAAAGGAGACTCTCGTGGCTTTGATGCGGCAAAAAGTCTGGTGGGGTGCCCTGGTGATAAGGATCATGTTGGGATGCCTCATCGTGTGGGGGGTATTGGGGTGTGGGGAACACCCGAGTCGATGGGAGCAGTCGATGCAGTTGTCTCGGGAGGCCATTGAGCAGGGAAACTACCAACAGGCCGAATCGCTCCTGCTCACGGCTCTTGAGGAGGCCAAGCAATGGGGGGATCGTGATGTTCGGCTGGCAACCACGCTTCACCAGCTTGGAGAGCTTTATCGATTACAGGGGAAGTTCGACAAAGCAGAGCTGTTCTTTTGGCGAGCACTGCCGGTGTGGGTTGCCTCAGTGGGCCCCTATCATCTCAAGATGGTGGAAAGTATGACCCAACTTGCGCAACTTTTCCAAGATCAACAGCAATACGACAAAGCCGAACCGCTTCTCCAGCAAGCGCTGGTCTTTTGCGAACGGCTTTTTGGAACGTCTGACCCCAGGCTCCTCCCGGCATTGGAGAAGTATGCGGCTCTGTTGCACGTGATGCATCGCCAGCGTGATGCCCAAGCGGTGGAACGCCGAATGCAGGCCATTCGTGACCAAGGGCAACTCTCCTCGACGACACACAAATCGCGGATCAGCAAACAAGGTGTCTGAATCCGTGACGGAGCCTTGCCTCTACAGACAGGCCGTCTCCTGTTGGGGTTGCGAATGACCAGCCTCCTGTGCCCGCTCCAAGAGGTGATGGGCATGTGCGAGATTAGAATTGGCCTTTTCATAGAATGTGGGCTCGAGTTCAATGGCTTTCTGAAAACAGGAAACTGCCCGTTGAACTTCTCCTGCCTCCAGCAAAGTTACCCCCACATTATTGAACGCTTTCGCAAGATTTGTTCCACGTCTGAAGGCATCAAAGGCTTCCGAGAAGCGCCCCAATTTTGACAAGGCTAATCCCAAGTTGTTGGCAACCTTGGGAGAAGTGGCTCCGGCTTGAAGCGCGCGGTGAAAGGCATTCACGGCTTCACGATATTGCCCATTCAAGTAATACGCCATGCCGAGATTATTCAGCACCGTGGGCTCCGCGGGTTTGATCGCCAGAGCGGCCTGATATGATTTGATGGCCGAAAGATGGAGGTGCCGGCGATCAGCCAGAATGCCTAAGTAATTGTGAGCCATCCACAACTGGGGGTCGCGTTCAAGTGCGCGGTGGAATTCTTCAGCCGCTTCTTGTTCCTTATCCATCTGGAGCAAGGCTTCCCCCCGCCCAATATATGCCATGGCAAAGGTTGGATCCTCATCCAGCACCTGACCCAGTTGAATGTAGGCTTCCTCGGGAAACCCTTTTTCCAGCAACAACATGCCGTATTTGTACCGAGTCGTTGTCCTAGCGGGTTCCAGCTTGAGGGCCTGTTCATATTGGGTGATGGCCATGGGGAGATTATCTTGGCTGACGTACGTGTCCCCGAGTTTGTCGAGCTCCTCTGCCGTCATCTCCGGCAATTTTTTGAGTGTGTCGTCTTGGGGAGCAATGCCAGCTTTCTGATGCTCGATAATAGGCTGATAATGTTCTTGTACAGTCAGAAATGGAACTGAGACGGTTTTTTTTGTGGTGGTTTCCGTGGCACACCCCATGAGCGCTGCACTGAGAAACCCA
Organism: Nitrospirota bacterium; assembly: GCA_003696975.1. GTDB lineage: Bacteria > Nitrospirota > Nitrospiria > Nitrospirales > UBA8639 > J031. Next base: position 5,489 of record RFGT01000017.1, read on the forward strand.
GCTAGCATAAAGCAATTGAATCTCATATCCATGATGTCACTCCTTGTCCATTCGCATGTCGATTCTAAAAAATCCACCTACTGGCTAAACATGGGAAAGATATCTCGCATTAGTTTGATGATCCCAGGACCCATGATGACGATGAGTAAGCTGGGGAAAATAAACAAGATCAGCGGAAACATGAGCTTCACGGGCAACTTGGCCGCTAGTTCCTCGGCTTTGAGGCGGCGATTGAGCCGCATCGAGTCGGAGTGCACACGAAGGGCTTGGGCAATGCTTGTTCCGAACCGGTCGGTTTGAATGAGCAAGGCGATGAGACTTCGAATGTCCTCCAATTCAGTTCGTTCTCCGAGGTTGCGCAGGGCTTGTTCACGGGTGAATCCAGCTCGAAGCTCGAGACTTACGAGTTGAAACTCTTCAGCCAGCTCTGGGTGGCCAAGTTTGATCTCTTCACCTACTCGCGCAATGGCTTGATCGAGCCCCAGTCCCGCCTCCACGCAAACCACCATTAAATCCAACGCGTCGGGAAACCCTTTGATGAGCTTCTCCTTCCGATGGGTTATGGCCCAACTCAACCAGAATTGGGGGGCATAAAATCCGGCCAATGCACAGGCGAGTCCGGTTAAAGGGATCCAATTAGCCGGAAGGGTTCTCAGATACTCCGCTCCAAACACAAAGAACAGTCCCACCATGCACAACGCCAAGAAGAGTTTCGTACCGAGGAAGATAATCGGGGCTTGTGCTCCTCGATACCCTGCGGTGATCAGAGCGCGTCGCAGGCGCGACGTTTCGGTTTGGTCTTTGGGTTTGGTGGCTTGGCCGAGTCGCTCCAGGATCTTTAAAAACACTGTGTTGAGATATGCAATCCCCTTTTCAGTCTGGGTGACTTCTACGGTCGGACTCTTTCCACGGATACGTTCGCCCCATGCCCGTACGCGCTGCCTGGATCCCATCAGCGAGTAGGCCCACAGCATGAAGAACAGGGTCACAGCAAATACCATCAGACTGATCAGCAGTGCGTGATCCATCACTTGGCTCCTAGACCTGAATCGCCACCATCTTCTTGGTGACAACCGCCCCGATGCTCATCATCGTGCCTCCGACAATTAACATGGTTCGGCCGAGTGGATCCTCAATGAGAAGTCCCATGTACGAGGGATTGAGATGCCACAAGAGTGCGCCAATGCCAAACGGAAGCAAAAACAAGACAATCGCCGACAGTCGACCTTCCGCCGAAAGGGCTTTCACCCGACCCAACAATTCAAACCGCTGCCGAATCAGCCGACTGATTGATTCGAGAATTTCGGCGAGATTCCCGCCGGTCTCTCGTTGAACAATGAGCGAGGTAATAAAAAAACGCAGGTCGACACATTCAATACGGGTCGAGAGGTTTCTTAAGGCTTCCGCGACGTCGATGCCAAAGGAGATCTCCTCGACAACCCTGTTGAACTCCGGGCCGATTGGCTCAGGGAATTCATCCCCGACCATCTTCATGCCCACGGTAAAAGCATGGCCCGCGCGCAGCGCCCGCGATACCAGATCCAAAGCGTCGGGTAGTTGACGATGAAACTCCTGAAGCCGCCGCGTTCGCTTTCGATACATATAAAGAAAAGGCAGCAAGCCCGCGCCGACTGCATACAGGAGCATGATCAGCGGGGCACTTTGGTTCATGATGGCAACCATCAAACCAGTGACTGCGAGAACGCCGGACAACAGCAAAAAAACACCAAGGGGCATGGTGCTGTTGGCTTGCTGAAGCAGGTGCTCAATGGAAGCAAGACGGGGGATTCTGGAAAGCACGGCATCCATCCAGGGAATGCCGCTTGTGGCTCGCTTGCGCAAGATCTCGACACGTTCGGCGGGATTCCGGTGACGGGTGGGTTGAACGGTTCCTCGCAGACGCCGCTTGAGTTTCTTGGTGCGCGGGTTGAGAAACGCATGATAGGCATAGAAGCCCCCCTCGATAAGCAAGACCACAGTGAGAAACATGCCGAGGCTGATGAGAATAGTCATGATGGATCCGCCGGTTCTCTCGTCACGCTTGGCCTACACTTCATAAACCTTATCGGGGTCAAAAAGGTCTGGGGAAAGATCAATCCCCAAGGCTCGGAATTTATCAGCGAACTTGGGCCGAACTCCTGTGGCGTAAAATCGGCCCTTGACCTTTCGGTCTGGCGTGAGACCGGTTTGTTCAAAAGTAAAAATTTCTTGCAGCGTAATGATTTCTCCTTCCATCCCGGTAATTTCTTGTAAGCTTGTCAGTTTACGCGATCCGTCAGAGAGTCGGGTCATTTGAATGATCACATCAATGGCGGAGCTAATATAATGTCGAAGGCCTTTGGTGCTGATATTCAATCCCGCTAACGCTACAAGAGTTTCGACTCGAGTTAAGGCATCGCGGGGTGAGTTGGCGTGGATCGTAGTCAGCGAGCCGTCATGTCCGGTGTTCATGGCTTGCAACATATCCAAGGTTTCCGGACCTCGGACCTCACCCATGACGATGCGATCCGGCCGCATCCGCAGGCAGTTTTTCACCAGATCTCGCTGGGTGATCTCTCCCTTGCCTTCCACGTTGGCCGGTCTGGTCTCGAGCCGCACCACATGTTCCTGCCGGAGCTGCAGCTCCGCAGCATCCTCGATGGTGATGATGCGTTCGTCATTGGGAATAAATCCTGACAAGATATTGAGAATGGTCGTTTTTCCACATCCCGTTCCCCCGGCGATCAAGACATTCAGCCGAGCCTTCACAATGCCTTCGAGCAATTCCGCAATCTCTGGAGTCAAGGATCGCTTCTCGATCAAATCCTCAATTTGGAGTTTGTCCTTGCTGAATTTCCGGATGGAGATGGCTGAACCATCAAGCGCCAGAGGTGGAATGATGGCATTCACACGTGAGCCATCAGCCAGACGGCAATCACACATGGGGGTGGATTCGTCGATCCGACGTCCCACCGCCGAAACGATCTTTTCGATCACTTTCCGCAAGTGGGCTTCGTCGCGAAATCGGATATTGGTGAGCTCTAATTTGCCCCCACGTTCAACATAGACCTGATCGGCACGGTTTACCAAGATATCATTGACGGTAGGATCTTGGAGGAGAGGCTCCAAAGGGCCGAGACCGAGGACCTCATTCTGAATATCGGTGATGAGCTGTTCGCGCTCTCGAACATTGAGGGGGGCGGCTTCTTGTTCCAGAAGGTGCTCGACCAGATTGCTCAGCTCGACCTTCAGCAGTTCCGGATTCAGTTTTGACACAACCGACAAATCGAGAGACTCGATGACTTGCCGGTGCAAGCGATGCTTTAAGTCATTGAAATCGGTGACGGCAACGCCAACTTCATCCCAATTTGGATTAAACATGGTCCATTGCTGCCTGTGAATGGGTGTTGTGATCATGAGTGGTTGTTACGACGCCTTGGCTCGTGCAAGTGCCGTGTGACCGGTCATGATCTCTCGAACCCGACCGAGCCATGAGGAACTGGTTTTGCGTGGTGTCGCGGGGGCAAGAACTGTCTCGGCCATCTCCTGAAACGCCTTGGCGATAGCGGTGCGAGGTGCTGCCGTGATGACGGGCGTGCCATTGTTGATCGCACTACTCACCGTGGGATAGTCATTAGGAATCGTCTGGAACGTTTTGAATTTTAAGGCTTCCTCCGTTTCTCGCAGGATCTCTTTTTCTGCGGGTGCATACCGATTGATGACGACTTTAATTTTGTCAGGCTCACATCCCGAACCCTTCAGTAAATCGAGGACGCGTTTGGTCCGATGCACCACGGGTACAATCAACGTAGAAACCACAAAGACCGTGGTGGCGGTTTCCAAGACTTTCTTGGCCGTGATGTCTAACACATGCCCGCAGTCCACCACGATATAGTCGAACAGAGAATGAAGCAATTTCAGTGTAGCCTCCACGCATTCCGGCGTGAGGCGCCCGGAGCTGAGATCGTCATAGCCGGACGGCAACACATGCAATCCTGAATCGTGTTGGGCGAGGATTCGCATGAGCAAGGCCGTATCGAGACGCGAGACATCCGACCCAATGTCCCGAAAACTCGTGGTTGTCTGTAAATCAAAAAACAACGAAAGATCGCCAGAATGTTGATTAACCTCAGCGAGAACCACAGTCTGGTCTTGCCTCGCTTGCTGAAGTGAGAGGGCGACATTGGCCGCGATCGTGGTGGTGCCCACTCCTCCTTTTCCCCCGAAAACCGCTAGAATCTCCCCCATCTTTTGCCGGGCGGGTTCATGGGTTGAGGCCTGACAGCGATCGAGAAACTTTGACAGTGCCTTTATGACCTCATGAGGCTGGATGGGTTGCGGAAAGAACTCCTTCACTCCGGCCCGAAGTGCTTCTAGGAGAATGGAAGGATCCATATGAGATGCAGTGAGGAAAATTTCTCGCTGGTCTTCTTTGTTTCGCAGGATCGTGTGGATAAAGGAAAATGTCTGCGCAGGATCTTCGTCCAGCTCAAGGATGAGAAGCTTGGGCGCCTCTGCGTCTTGGGGAGATTTGAGGTAGAGTCCGCGCTGAGTGCGAATCGCCTCCTCAAAGACCTGCCGTGCTGATTCGGTTCTTACAGCGAGTTCAATCCCGATGCTTCCGTGGGATCGGCGAGAGGGCCGTGCCTGGTCCTTGTCCCCTTTCAATCGAACCGGTTTCCATTCTCGTTGGCTCATGGCTTCCCTCCTCTCCTATTCGGGGTAGCAGTATAGGGAGGTTGTGTAAAGAATCCGCGATAGCGCGTGAATGCCTGATGGGCGGCTTGGCCATCTAGTGTTGTCACAGGGTCGAGGCTCACCTTTGCGTTGGGGTTCAAAATTTGGCGGTCTCGTGCAAGGCGGAACGAGTCGCCAAAATCTTCGGCGAGCACGGTTGGTCGCGTTGCATGCGGCCAAAGAATTTGATCGCTTTTATCCATGGCAATGGGGCGCTGCCATTCGTGGGGTGACATGATAGGCCACACCGTGCATCCACTCAGCACCATAATTAATGCCCCACTCACCGTCTGGAAGATTCTCTTATATGACATGTCTCGCATGAGATTTCCTCACGTCGTTTACGGCACCAAATGTCCAAAAGGCCCCTCTAGTCCTCCCTCAATGGGTACAGGGAGAAGCTGTGGGGTGGATTCTTGTGCCACAAGTTGCTCATTGTTGCCGGATTCCGAACGCGGCTTTGACTGGCCATTGGATGCAGAGATGACTTTTTTGGCTCCTTCCATATAACCCATCAGCATAAATTCAAAATCATTCGGCTCGAGGTAGGAATCCGTTGGAAGAGATTGAGTCTTGATGTCCAATGGTTTGACCAGGCGTGGTGTTACGATGACCACCAGCTCCGTTTCATTCTTCTGAAAGGAGGAACTCCGAAACAACGCTCCCAGGATGGGAATGTCGCCCAAGACCGGGTATTTGTTGATGGCCTCTTTCACATTGTCTTGAATGAGTCCGGCAATGGCAAAGCTTTGACCATCTTTGAGCTCGATGACGGTTTCCGCTCTGCGCATGGTAATCGCCGGAACCGTGATGCCGCCGGTCACGCTGATACCGCCGGAAAAATCCAGTTCTGAAACTTCCGGGGCCACCTTCATACTGATTCGACCATTGCTCAACACAATAGGGCTAAAGTTAAGCCGCACCCCGAATTTCTTGAATTTGATCGTCGTCACACCAAACGATTGCGGAACCGGGATGGGAAATTCTCCGCCGGCCAAGAAGCTTGCCTCCTGGCCGCTTAACGCCACCAAAGTGGGCTCGGCCAGTACTTTCGTCAGATTGTTTTGTTTCAAGGCATCGATGAATCCTGTCCAAGTCATGTTGCCGCTTGCGACACGGAACAGGAAGTTGGGAGTAAAAATGAAGCCGAATGGATCAGCGCCTCCACTAGCCGAATCAAGCGTCGCACTTTTCAAGGGTACCACAGTGCTGAGGCTGTTCAAGGTGGTGACCCCAAACCCGTTTCCATCATTTCTCACAATTCCAAAGTTGACGCCAAGCCGCTTCAGAAGACTTCGTTGCATTTCAGCGACGCGGACTTCCAGCATGACCTGTTGGACGCCTGAGACCTGCAAGAGATTTTTCACCTTCTTCGGGGCGTAGGTTTCCGCCAGTTCCACCACTTGGGTGACGATGTCCGGACCGGAAACCGAGCCGGAGAGCGTGATGTAGTCGTGACTGCCGCGCACCTTGATATTTGTTTCCTCGGGAAACAATTCGTGGATTTGCGCTTTCAACCGACTGAGCTCGGGCGTGACGATGAGATCATACATGGCGAAGACCTTTCCTGCCTTGTCCCAAAAGATCAGCGTTGTCGCCCCGATGGTTTTGGCAAATACGTAGACTTGGGTCGTGGAGAGAACAAGGGCTTCGGCAATCTCAGGGTTAGCTAATGAAGCACGCTTGATCGGACGATCGCTGTTCAACACGATAGACTTCCCTACGACCAATTCCAGTTCCTGGGGAGCCTCCATGGCCGTGATCTGTTGGGTCAGTGCAACCGTCTGAGGAGGATCAAGTCCCAACAACGCGAGTGCCATGCAACTCACTGTCCAGAAAAACACACAATGTCTCATAATCTGTGCTCTTTCATTGCTGATGATCTATCACCTAGCTGATAGACTTGGTTCAAAATTTCACGAGTGTTCTCCTTCCTCCTGCAATGATCTCGACACGCTCCCGGCGGCTCCGGCGCGTCTGGGGATTTGTGGGCTTGGGACGATAGGAGGAAATGAGAGTACGGTTTGTGGCCCCTTTGGTCAGCTCGGGTTTTGTATTCAATGGGCTCCGTAGCGCGAGTCGCAATTTTCCCTCGTTTGAGGCCAATGCCAACTTTTCCGCTTCCTTGAGTGAGACCTCAACGGTGATCACTTTTACGGGTTTAGGCTTTTCGCCGGGCCCTTGTCGCTCCATCTGGGTTCCCGTGGCCAGCACAAGTGTGTTCTCTAGAACAGTCTTTGTGATCGTCCCACCCCGTCGGCGAGGATTTTTCAAGGTCACCATGATATCCACGCGGTCACCAGGTTTAACAAATCCGGGCAGTCCAACGACCTCATCCACGCGGACGGCCATAGCGCGTTTGTCAGGGCTCAAGATTCCCACCACCCCTCCATGCCGGACGTCCTGCGGTGCGAGCTTGGATTCGAGAATGGGCTCATACTGGTTGAGTGGTGTGAGCACGATACGTCCTATTAATGCCTTGGGATCTTGGAACGCCCCTTCAGGAACATAAGTGTCCGGATAGTCCACAACATGAATCATGTCTGGAGTGAGAGGGGTGCCCCATGCAATAGCTGTACTGGCGACTGCAACTGGCACGCCCGTCCGCTGGACCTCTTCCGCCTGAACGGGCTCGGGACTTTGCTGCTCCAGCCATCGATAGGTCAGAATGGTGGTGCCCAGACCTATGGCGAGTGCCAAGCCAAGAAACAGCACAGAACGATTCTGAAACATTGAAGGCGTTCCTCCCTCTAAGGGTTGAGCCGATCAGAAAAAATGGCCAGACGTGGGGCCATCCCCTTTATCGGTTGAACTATTGATGACTTTAGAGAAAATGCTGATGGTTGCGAACGGGACCGCGATAGCGGCAAACCACTAAGCTGTGAGGAGGGTCGATGGACCCTGTGATCAAGCAATTCCCAACCAGTACCATGCTTTGTAGGTCAGAGTCCCCAACGCGATTACTAGTCCATAACGCAATTTGGGTTGCGACGAAGAAGACGAGTCAGCAAAAGCCACGCGGACCTTTCCTGTGAGAAGCAGGGTCTTGCCAATCAGGCCAATCCAGCAAAAAGTTCCCTTGATCCCGGCGTGGTGGATCATCATACCAATGGCATACACGCCACCTAACAACGCCGTCATTAAAAACACCAGAAAGACATCCATGGGGCCGAGAAATGCACCCACTGCCCCGAGCAGTTTCACATCGCCGGCCGCCATGCCACCGAGCATGTAAAAACCGAGCAGGAGTCCTATGCCGAGAAACAGCCCTTCGGCACTGAAGAGAAATCCAGAGGCGCCATGCATGAGCGTGTGGCCGATTACTCCCGTCAACATCGCTGGAAACGTGAGGATGTTGGGAATTTTGTGCCAGCGCCAATCCGTGACAGCCGCACACAGCACAACACTGGTGACCAATACGCTCAGAGCTAGTTCCATTCTCTAACTGCCGCTTCCTCCTCCTGTCCCTCCTGGGAATCCATCGATAGCGGTCATAAAGAGTTGGATCACCATTTGGGAAACGTTAAACAAAGCTGTTACAATCGCCGCGGCAATAAACGAGGAGAGAATTGCATATTCCAATGCCGTGGCCCCCTCTTCCTCGAACACAAACTGTCTGATTGCCTGGAGAATCATGTGCGCTCCTTTTGCTCGTCTCATGCGGGAAGGACGATCCATGGTTTGGCTCCATAGACCGTCCCGTTATCCGTTTCACTGTGGTGGCTATCATTGAATAAGCCGCAACTTGATATTCGTGGCAATTTTTTGAAACAGGGCTTCGAGTTCCGCCGAATCGGGTGTGTAATATTCAAATGCCGGCCCGCTGGCGATCGCACTTAAAAACTCCTGATCGACATTACCAAGCCCAATGGTATAGATCTTTACTCCCTTCGCCTTAAGCTCCGCCGCATGATCAATGGCCATTTGTTTGGTAATGGCTTCGGCATAATTTTTCATCCGCCACTTGCTGATGTTGCACTGCTCAGGATCCGAGGTATTCAACAAATCGACATAGTAGACATCGAGAAACTCGCTATATCCTGAGACCCCATACACTGGATCCTCCAAAACCCACCATTTGGTATTGTAATACCCTTTGGGTGGAGACCCCGACTGACATGAGGTTGAACTCTTGGGTAGGCCATCGCCTGTTCTATACTGGTATACATTCAAATAGGTAAATTGCTCGTCTGGCTTCATGAGCCGAATATTCCAATCTGCCGCATAGCCGACCGCGTCGTAATCGACCCCGTTTCTTGTGAACATGCCACGGAAGGCCGTGGGATTGCCATCCGAGAAGAAAATGAGGAATTGCTGGACCCGCTCGTCACCGGGCACGCCGGTCTGGTCGGTAAACCCATAGGGACCGTCGGCCTGATCAAGTGCGTCCTCGGTATTGGTCCCTCCGCTGGCGACGAGACTGTCGATGGCGGCCTTCATGGGTTGAACGAAATTGGGCCCCAACGGGAATTTAACTTCCACACCCGAAGCGAAGGCGATTAACGCAAACTTGTCATTTGCTTGGGTTTGAGTAAAGAAATCGAGAAAACTTTTGGCGGCCACCTTCAGATCTTCGATAGGCTGCCCAGCCATGGACCCTGATTCATCTAAGACCATGACAATCTCGACATCTCGCTGCTGCGCAGCCCCAAATGCGCTTACGCCGGTCGTCGTTAGTGGATTTTCTTGGCCTACAGGCGGCTCACCGGCAAAGGCTTGAGCAATCTGGTTGAGCACGTTGGCGCTGGCGGTCACATAGACTTTCCCTTGTTCGCCGATCGTTCCCGTGATCTGAACGGTCCCATCAGTTCCGAACAGGCCGGGTTTGAAATTCGCTTGCCCGACTTGTGTCATCAGGGTTTCAGCGTTGACATAGGGGTTGGAGATATTTTTGGCGCCAACCAGGGCGGCGGCATCCACGGCTTTAGACAATTCTGCACGGACCACATACCAGCGCCCTACCTCGATACCTAGAGCGATAAAGCCTAGCATGGTCAACAAACTGAAAGCCATTGTGACCATGAACGCTCCCCGCTGATTGCCTAATGCGTGAAAGCCATGGTGCTGAGAAGAGTGTTGGTTCCTATGGCAAATGTTCTTGAATCGCTTCATGTGCAACCTCATCAAACAACGGACACTCGATGAATGTTCCCTGTACCGCCGCGACGCACGGGCGCAGTTCATAAGGGGCGCAGGTGAGTCAATAGCCGGTTCAGGTCACAAAGGTTTCCTCTGTTTGTTCAACGACGGCAAGATAAGCAACGACAACATGACCAACATTGTGCACCTGTCAAGACAAGAATGTTAGAAAATCGCTGTACTCCCAATGAGCATGGCATCGGGGATATTGTCAGCGTCAGTGTCGATATTGAGCAGTGGTTGTCCCGAGTTATCCAGAAGATTTTCCAACGGGGTGAGCGGCTTGTGCGCATAGAACACTTTGACGACTGTGAATTGAGACAGGGGAGAGGTCTGGATTGTGTCATCGAATTTCAACAGATCGTACAAATTCTGCGGGAGGTCACATGTGGCGCTCATCGCTGGAGAGACCACGGCCTCCCCTGAAAGTGTGCCGCTCTCTTGTACGGTGCAAACAGGATCAGGAGCTGCTGCGGATTCTCCCGCATCCACTTTGGCAATGTAGATCTTGTACAGTTCAGGATGGGTTTCGAACTCCAGTGGCGCGCTGGACGCTGCAAGGAGGTTCAACAAATCGGGGCCGTTTTTTAAGTCGCGAGAAGCCAGGCTTCCCCCCTCACGGCTGATGTTGGTGACCACAGCTTGCGCCTGAATGAGTGAACCGAAGTCGATAATGACGAAGGCCATGATCAGCAACATGCTGGCCACAACGGCAAATTCAAGGGTGGCCATACCTTTTTGTGACTGTATACGCGGTGTACCCATATGGTTTCATACCTCCTGAAACAATTCATTCCGATATGTCCCTTCAGCCCAGAGCGTGATATGCCCATCATTAGAAAACAATTGTCCAATAAGGGGGATAAGGAACTCATGCTCATAGCTGGTTTTGATCCGCATGTAATCGGCAGGATTGCCGGCATTGGGTGCTAGCGTCTCCCACCCTGTAGGATCTTCATAGTTACTGCCGACCTTGAAGATCCAAACTTGGACGGCATTTGGATCCATGGCTAAGCTGGCTTTTTCTTTGATGGTCTGGATGATTGATTCTTCACGGGAGAGGGGATTGCCTTGGTCGTCCATCAATGTCTCGCCGACAAGCGCCAACCGCATGCCCTCTCGTGTAGCGAACTGCAAAGTATGTTGATGGAAGAAATACCAGCCAAATTCCATGATCCCTGTCAGCAACAAGAAGAACGGGAGTATCAGGAACGCCATTTCTACGGTCAAATTTCCGCTTTGATAGCGCCAATGGGATGTGCTAGGTTGTCTCCATATCTTGTTCCGTGGCACGTTCATAAGAACATCCTCACTTAATAGCCACTAACACGTCCTCGCTTTCAGTCTCGGTCATTGAGATGGAAAACGAAGCAGTGGACCAGCATGATTCTTGTATTCTCTTATTCTTTCTGTGATTCTGTAGATATCTCGAATATGCCCGGGTAGCGGGGCTATCCGGCTGAAACATCGGATAGCCCCGTCCGGTTCTAGTGCTACGCTAAGAATTGGGGATCAGCTCCCGCTTCCTCCGCCGGCCGCTGAGCCGATGGTGTTGGCTACATTGGTGAAAGCAGTATTTAGAGAACCTTGTAAGAGTTGGACCGCCGTGACGATCCCGGCAGCGATCAAAGCTGCCAGCAATCCGTATTCCAAGGCGGTAGCTCCCTCTTCATCGTGTAAAAATTGCATGATAGACCTCATAGGACATCTCCTTTCGGGCACAATGGGCTAGACATTCGTCGGTAGGATGTGGCCCTGTTTTTCATCGCTACCAACTGTCCCCTTGACGCTATTCCTCTTCCGGCAACCCGGCTGTCAGGTCAGAGGCCTGATCCGTGGCTTTGCGCCCCCGCTTCGCAACGGGTTTGCCTTTATCGGGAAGGGGCACCCGATTGGGAATATGTTTGGCGGTCATAGCTAAGTGTTCGTTCACCCAGGCGAATCGGTTGGTCTGCGCGATATGCTGGTCCGTTGTCCGGGGAATTGAGTAGACAGCGGTCTTATGTGATGAAAGAGAAGGCGGGCAATGCCCCTGGGTTCGGCACCGAAGTCCGGTTAATCCGTCATCTCCCCTGTGTAGGACATGTCGCCGAGTGTTGAGAGAACGCACATGGCGTCCTGCAGGCTGTCTGAATCTGTGGTGATTGCCAATCGCGCTCCATGGACGGAACAGGAACTGAGGGTTCGTTGAAACGATTGGATGTGCCCACCCGGAGCCAGGGAAGGGGCGTGGGTCTGAATACTCAAAAGCTACGTATCCCCGCGACATGAGGTTCTCCTCCTTCTGATGGTGCAGGAGAACTCCATCCCGTGGGACTTTTCGGTTCCTTCCTTCGGTAACCCGGCTATCAGATTCCTCTGACCCGTGGCTTTGCGTCCCCGCCTCACGACGGGTTTGCCGTTTCGGGAAGGAGTTCCTGCATATGAGCGTTTCACCGGATGCGAACGTCTGTCCGGTATTATCGGTGATATCTCAGCAAAACTTGCAACTTAAGGTGTAGGCTTCTCATCGTGTCAGTTCTTGTCCAGTGTGCTGTGAGATCGAAAAAGTCTCTGTCAATAACTCCTTGCTTATGCGAAAATGATGATGACGTTCTTATGTCTGTATGTGTCTGCCTGAACGTTGAGTTGTTCTGTCTATCGGCATCTTGCAGTGGAAATTGATTCAAGCGACGTGCAGAACCCGGCGTTCCTGTGCCTTTGGGACAAGCGGAAGACATGTTTTGGAAGGTTCGTAGGCTTCATTGCAGGATGATTCGCGATGCTGAAATCCCTCGTGGTTGCAAGGAATCAGTTTGGTGTTACGTGGATTGCAAGAGCAAGACAATTCCTTCTTCAAGCCAGCAGGAGTTCGAATCCGAAAACAGTCAGAGAGGATGCTACCCTTCTTATTGCAGAATGAGAAAAAAGATGACAACCTCATTCAACATCCAGAGAATCCATGCTTACGCAGAGAGAGAATTCTGTATTGAGCTCTATCCAGCGTCTCAAAGCGCGGGTGACCCCGACTGGAGGGTTTTCCCCCACAGGATCTTCCCGTGAGGATCGCCCTGATGCCACGGCATGGGCGATTCTTCTTTTAGCGGCTGTGCACCCTGGCTCAGAATTGCTGGAACCGGCTCGGACGCGGTTAGTGCATTATCAACTTAACGATGGCCGGGTGGTCATCTCGCTTAACTATCCTGAGGTGTTCTGGCCCACGGCACTGGCGATTCTGGCCTGGCATCCCTCTCCTGCGCATCAAGTCTATCAAACCAAAGCCGTGGAATTTTTGTTGAACACCACAGGAAAGCATTGGATCAGAACATCCGATAGCCCTGTAGCACATGATACGGCTCTCCGTGGCTGGCCGTGGATTGAACACACCCATTCCTGGGTCGAAGCCACCGCGCTAGCGATGCTCGCCCTGTACACGGTAGGCCGTGGCGAACACGCTCGCGTGAAAGAAGCGATCGCCTTGCTCCTCGATCGGCAATTGCCTCACGGAGGCTGGAACTATGGCAATACACTGGTTTTCGGCCACGAGCTGTGGCCTTCCCCGGAAGATACGGGAGCGGCCCTGACAGCTCTGGCCGGGCAAGTTGCGGAAGCGGCCGTGCAACGCAGTCTTGAGTATCTCGCCACTCGTGTGACTCGCATTCGCACGCCTATTGCCTTAGGGTGGAGTCTACTGGGGCTCAAAGCGTGGGGGAAGCTCCCGAAGGACGCTCATGCCTGGATTGAAGAAACACTGCGGCGCGAAAGCCGCTATGGAGAATACGATACGGCCTCGCTGTGCCTTCTCCTGGCCTCTCAGGTAGAGCTCCAAGGACTCTCGCCTCGCCACTGAGCCATCGTGCATGCGCCTGCATCCGATGAGGGGATAATGTCGAGCTCATCGTATTGGGGAATTCGGCTGACGCGGCGTGAGTTGCTGCTGGCGACGCTGGCGAGTGGCGCACTTCTGGGATCCGGAGTTTCATTCCTGCGATGGCTGATTGATTCTCCGCTCGCCTCTGCGACGACATTTATTGGCCGCGCCGATTCCTACGACGCGGACATTCGTGGGATCATCCTGCGAGGGCTCAACGAGTTGGGTGTTACGGCTACTCATCTGCGAGGCAAGCGCATTCTGCTGAAACCCAATCTTGTGGAAACGCATGAAGGTGCTCCGCATATCAATACCCACCCCCATGTGGTGCGAGGTGCCATCGAAGCGTTTCTCTCCCTGGGGGCGGAATCAGTGGTCATTGGAGAAGGGCCGGGCCATCGACGCGATACGCTGGAGGTCTTGGAGGCCTCTGGGCTCGGGAGCCTCTTGTATGAAGACCGCATTCCTTTTCTCAATGTGAATTACGAAACAGGCATTCAAGTGCCGAATCGAGGTGGACAGAGCCGGCTCTCCACGCTGACCTTTCCCCGGGTCGTGCAAGATGTGGACTGGATCGTATCGATGGCCAAGCTGAAAACCCATCATTGGGCCGGCGCCACCCTGGCCATGAAAAATCTATTCGGGATCATGCCGGGGCTGTATTACGGGTGGCCGAAAAATGTCCTCCATCAAGCGGGGATTCCCCAAACTATCGTGGACATTACGGCTACGCTCCGCCCGCACCTTGCCATCGTTGATGGGATTGTGGGGATGGAGGGTGATGGGCCCATTATGGGAACCCCTGTCCAGGTTGGGGCCATTATTATGGGGCGCAATTTCCCCGCCGTAGATGCCACGTGCTGCCGCATCATGGGGATTGATCCGTACAAGATCCGGTATCTGCGGATGGCGGATCAGTGGTTAGGGCCCATTCATGAGGGCCAGATTGAACAACGTGGAGAACTCATCTCAACGGTGCAAAAGCCTTTTGCGCTCATTGACGCCATTCCCGCCCATCGGGGGATTCGCCTACGCTGAGTATCCGCACTCCCATTGGTGTCTCCGTTGCGACTAAAGCAATGACCACGTATTGCGGGGACTGCGGCAGGTGGTCTCCATCCGGCATTCAAGTGTGAACCAAGTTTAGCCGAAGATACCAAGACAAGGCGACGTTTGCGTTCACGAATCACCTGCAGTCGCTAACTTTTCAACGGAGAGGTCAACGCATGAGACGATTTGGTGAGTTGATCACATGGCTAGGAGTTCTTTGGCTCGGACAAGCGCTTTTCGCGTCAGCAGCTTGGGCGTATATCGATCCCGGGACGGGCAGTTATCTGTTTCAGTTGCTGATGGCGGGATTGTTGGGAGCCGTCTTTGCGGTGAAGATGGCCTGGCGCAATGTGAAAACCTATCTGGCGTCATGGTTTGCTCGACACCATGCTTCAGATGCGGACATCCACTGAAGCGGTTCTTCCCAGTTCATTTCGAGATCCCAGCGGATTTCTGTTTCGAGACAATGGGATCTTGTATCGTCAGATCAATCGAGTTTACCAATCGCAATATGAGCATCTTATACGCTCAGGGCTGTATCGCGCGCTCATCTGCGACAATCTCCTGGTCGCTCACCAGGAGGTTCCCACCGAGATAGCACCGGTTCCCCAGCTCAACCCTTATATCGTGATCCGGCCTGAGCCCATTCCCTTCATTTCCTATCCCTATGAGTGGAGTTTCAGCCAACTGAAAGCCTGTGCTTTACTCACGCTTCAGGTCCAAAAGCGTGCCCTTGACTATGGTATGACGTTGAAGGATGCCAGTGCCTACAACATCCAGTTCAAGGCGGGAAAACCCATCTTGATCGACACGCTCTCGTTTGATCGGTATCAAGAGGGTGAGCCATGGGCAGCCTATCGTCAATTCTGCCGGCATTTTCTGGCGCCTCTGGCACTCATGGCGTACAAGGACCTTCGCCTCAACCAGCTCTTTCGCCTCTATATCGATGGGCTTCCGCTGGATTTGACCAGTTCGCTGCTCCCGTTGAGCACGTATTTTCGGATCTCGATTCTCTCGCATCTCCACCTTCATGCCCGAGCGCAACAGGTGTGGTCTGATCCAGCGACCACACGCCGAAGGGTTCGCATGTCACGTCGGGCGCTTCTTGGATTGATCGAGAGCTTAGAAACAGGGATCCATCGTTTGCGACCTCCGGCCAACCCGTCGATCTGGTCTCAGTACTATGAAGATCATACTTACTCACGTGAAGCCTTCTCGCATAAGTTGGCCCTTGTCGAGGCTTTCCTCGAGATCACCCAACCGCAAACAGTATGGGATATGGGGGCCAATACCGGCCGGGTGAGTCAACTAGCAGCCAGAAAGGGGAGTTTGGTTATTGCCTTTGATGCCGATCCCCTTTGCGTGGAACTGACCTATCGAACATGTGTCGAGCGGGGTGAGGCGCGAATTTTGCCCTTGTACCTCGATTTGACAAATCCGAGTCCAAGTCTGGGGTGGGCACATCAAGAGCGTCTTTCGCTGGCAGAACGGGGGCCAGTGGATATGCTTTTGGCCTTGGCACTGATTCATCATCTGGCGCTGGCGAACAATGTGCCTTTGGAGAAAATCGCCCAATTTTTTCACGGTCTCTGCCGCATGCTGGTGATCGAGTTTGTACCGAAACAGGATGCGCAAGTTCAACGCTTGTTGGCTGTCAGAACGGATATCTTCCCTGAGTACACGCAGGGAACATTCGAACAGGTGTTTGAACGGTATTTTCTCATCGAACGCATTGCTCGCATTCGCGGCACGGAGCGAACACTCTATCTCATGCGAGCCAAGTAACCCGTATTGTGAGAATGGAGACATGAGAGGTTTTGCGAAACTGCTTATCGGAGCAAGCCGGCTCAGGCATTTGGCGTGGCATCCACTCTGTTTTGCGTTCTTCCCCGTCTTGTTTCTGGCGACCTACAATGCGGCACACATCTCATTCACCCAAGTTATGGGACCACTGGTTGTGGTCTGGATCCTGCTGGCCGGTGTCTGGCTCATCTTGCAACGCTGGTATCGTGATCCGCACCAGTCCGGTCTGGCTGTTTCCTGGTTTTTCCTGCTCTTTTTTCTCTATGGCCATGCTGTTGATGCGTTCTCTGTGGAATTCCTCAGACCTCACAGGCATACATATGCACTTGCTGCGTGGATTCTTTTGTTCCTGGCGGGGCTGTGGGGTATTCGTCGCCTGTCATCCATGAAGCTTCCCCTCACGCAAGGGCTCAATGGCGCAGGTGCTCTGTTGCTATTTTTCACCTTGACGCATGGGATGTTCCTCTCTGTGACGACGGCTTCTGAGGACTCCTCTCCCATCACGATTGGACCGTCTCTCGCCAACGAAGCGTTACTTCACCCGCAGTCCTTACCAGACATGTACTATATTGTTTTGGACGCCTATGGCCGAGCCGATTCCCTGCATGCAATCTTTGGCTACGACAACACGGAATTTCTGAATTTCTTGGAATCGAAAGGCTTTGTAGTCGCTCGAACAAGTCGAGCCAATTACAACCAAACCTGGCTGGCATTGGCTTCGGCATTGAACATGGCCTACCTGAACCATCTGGTGGGAAAACATGGGCTGGTGGGTGACAATCGCAAGCCGCTCAAACGCCTCATTCACCGCAACCGAGTCGTGACGTTCTTGAAGCAACTTGGGTATACCGTTGTGTCGTTTGAATCAGGGCAATCGTTTACCGATCTCCCAACAGCCGATCGGAGGATGCCGCCTCGTCCGCCGGCTGATGAATTTCACCTGGCGTTTTGGGAGATGACCCCGATTCCTGGGGTTCTTTCGGGAGTCGGCAGGCTCGTTGGCACTCCCTATTCCGCCTATCAAATGCATCGCGATCGGATCAATTACGCTTTCGATCATTTGGCAGACTGGGCTGGCGTGGAAACACCGATCTTTGTCTTCGCACATATTTTGGCACCCCATCCCCCTTTTGTCTTCGGGCCCCGGGGAGAACCCATCGACCCCCCTCGTCAGTATTGGCTAGGTGATGGCTCAGCGTTTATGGAAAAAGGGGGAACGCGAGAGGAATATCGCAAACGGTACGCAGGAGAGATTGAGTATATCAATGCCCGACTCAAAACGGTGATCGAACGCATCTTGGCGCGCTCTCCAACCCCGCCCGTAATTATCCTCCAATCCGATCATGGCTCCCGTCTTGAGTTAGATTGGGAACATCTCGAACGCACCAATGTGCAAGAAACGTTTTCCATTTTCACGGCCATCCATTTTCCAGGAGGTCGTCCTACGGGATTTTACCATGAGCTTTCCCCGGTGAATACCTTTCGACTGGTCTTCAACACGGTCTTTGGCACAACGTTCAATCTCTTGGAGGACAGAAGTTTTTATTCTATGTGGACAGCCCCCTATCAGTTTCAGGACGTGACAGATCGGCTTTGGTGACTTCGCACCTCCCAAGACTCTGATATGTCGGTGGGTGATCCCAGATGGGAAGGAACTCCCCAACTTCGAAAGACCCAACCAAGTGTTGAATCGTGTATGGAAAAGGGCTCTCCGAAAATTTCCCAATGAAACATTGCTTGCCTCTTGGTGGATAACAGCAAAACACACACATTCAGTCCCCGATGGGTTGACCCCATGGGCAATTCTTCGGTGCCCAAATCGAACCAAAGGGGTATGCGCGTGCTCTGTTCAGGAATTCGTATGGAGCAAGTGATCCACTTCAGTGAGTTTGGTTGAGGCGAGTGTTGCCTCTGGGCTCCGGGGATAGGCGCGTATCAGGTGGCGCAACGTCGTGCGTGCCTGGAGAGGATCGTGCAACTCGAGATAGGAGTATGCAATCTTGAGCAAAGCAGCGGGAACTTTTTCACTGGTAGGGTAACGAGTTATGACTTGGTGAAATTCGGTAATTGCCCGAGAAAATTGGCGCATGCCGTAATAACATTCTCCAAGCCAATATTGGGCATTGGCGGCAAGAGGAGAATCGGGATAGCGCCCGAGAAATGCGGTGAAGCTCTCTACGCCGCGGCGATACTGCCCAGCTCGTACCTGCTCGTAAATACGCCGGTATTCCTCTTTCACCTGTGGCGAGAGAGTCTTGGAGAGCGGAGAGATAGCGGAAGAGGAAGATTGGTGGGGCAATGCTTCAACATCTGGCAGAACGGCCTGCCGAGGAGCTCTCTCCTTGTGGGCGAGAGTCTGTCGCTCTTCAGACAGAGCCGATGACGGATTGTTGGATGGGGTTGCCCCCTTTAGATGTGTCTTTGAATGCTGAATCCAGTGCTCAACCTGCTCCAGCCGGCGAGCCTGTGCGGTCAGTTGAGCATCTGACTTCTGCTGGACTTGTTGAATGGTGTCGACGATGGATTGCAGGCTTTGATTGACTGTGTGGAGGTAAGCAGATACCTCTTCCGAGTCCGAGGAAACTTTCTGCGTCAGCCCTTGCACCTGTTGGTCTAATTGCTCTAGGTGTTGAGCCTGGTCCTGCTGGTGAGTTTGAAGGGCCAGCATGGCTTGTCGAAACTCGCGCAACGCTTCCTGGAATTGTTGTCCTTGGGTATGCCGGGCAGCTAGCTCTTGGGTTTGAAGCTCGATGGTTTTCTCAAGGGTGATGAGCCGCTGCTGGTTGTCACGTTCCTGCTCCAGCACACGAGCATGCCGAGCCTCAGCTTCCTTTTGAAGCCGCTCGATCTGTTGAACCAACTGGTGCACGTGATGCTGCGTGCGTTCCAGTTCCCCTTGTAATGTGGAGAACTCTTGCTCTCGAAGGCTCGCCAGTTCCTCGAAGAACTCAGCTCGGTCTAGGTGGAGCTTATTGAGCTCCTTCCGTTGGCGAGCAATGACTGCCTGAGTCTTCGTTAAGGCTTGGTTCGCTTGCGCCACAGCCGCTTCCAAGGCTTGGCGCTGCTTGTGGAGGCTGCTAATCTTGGCCTCAAGCTCCCGTTTCATATGGAGCAGGTCGGCCTGTTGGGCGACACACCCCCCTGGGGGGAAGAACAGTCCTATGATGATGAGCCACCAAGCCCACCGTTGACTGCCTTCGGTCTTCAGAAAGGCGGACCGCTTGAGAAGAGATGAAAGGACAACGTAAAGGGGGCGACCAGATACCATCAGGGATCTCCAGGGTGCTGAACGAATTGAGAGGCGACGGTCACTTGCGGTGTGAAATGAGCCCGGCGGTTTCGGCGAAAACATGACTCAGCGAAACTGTGACACACCGGTTTTTCTTTTCCATAAGAGATAATCTCAAGCTGTCGGGAAGGGACTCCCAAATACGAGAGATATTGCTTAACAATAGCGGCTCGTTTTTCTCCTAGGACGTAGTTGTAGGCCTGCGTGCCCCGAGCGTCACAATGCCCTTCAATGGTGATCCGCTGTTGCGGGTGTGCTTTCAACCATGCGGCGTTGACATGAAGCGCATGCTTGGCTTCGTCGGTCAGCCGCCAACTATCGTATGCAAAGTAGACGTCCTCAAGAAAATCAGGCTTTCCCTTATCCTCAGAGGCGAGAAGTGTGTCATTGGTCTTTGACAAGGAAGAATGGTCTTCCGTCTGCTGCACAGTAGGAGCAGATGAAGCGGAAGGGGATCGGGAAGATGCTTGGGTAGCCTCTTGAGGAGTCGAGAGCAACTCGGCATCTGTGAGGGTTTCAATAGCGGCAGGCAAATTCATGGGAGAGGGCTGCGAGTTGGCGTCATTCTCCTTGAGTATGAGATCTGCGGGATCTTCGGAGGATGACGATGAGTAGGAGGCCTGTTGGTATGGAGAGGAAGACGCAAAGGAAGGAGATGGGCTTGTTGTGCTGGTGCGTGCGGAGCTGCGAGTGATATGCTTGCCGCATCCTGCGGAAATGATGAAAATAATCATCAGAACAGCAAGATATTTTCTATGGATTCCCCAACTGATCATCAACTGATCCCTCCCATCGTGAGCGAATATTTTTGTTTAAGACTTTTAGCAACAAGGCTTAGTGAACAACTAGAAACGGTCACTTATTTTTAAGCATGCAAAATGCAGGCCAACTATTGCTTGCGCTACTGAGGCGCCTTCCTGAGCAGCCTACGGCCTGCCATCTCTGAAGGAATTGCGAAAAATCACAGAAAAAAACGGAGAAAAAACGGATGGGTTTGCCGAGAACGGATGAAGGAGGGTGCTTTAGCCTCTCAGGTGATAGCTAAGCTGAAGCATTTGTCCAACAGAAGCGTTGCACGAATTCAACGACCAACCGGTCAGGAGCTGCCGGCTCGTAGTCGAGTTATCCTACACGCCGCCTACTTTCTCCCGGAAGTTGGCCAATACTCTTCTTGAGGCCTCTTTCTGTAAAAGATTTTCTACAACCGGCTATGGCTTCAGACCGGCATTCTATGCGCAATGCACAAAAGCCAGCAGTCCCTAATATGCTGCCGGCGGAGAAAGCGGCCGATTCGTGACCATCTCGATCAAGTGAAGACGATCAAATTGGACAACAGCGTTTCCTTTGGTCACCAACCCAATTCGTCCGGTGTCTCGGATATAGTCCATCATCTCCATTGGGGCTTCTCGTCCATCTACATAAATATCTAAACGGGGATGATCCACATGAGCCGAGTTCACCACTTGCACGCGGAGAACATGCCAGGGTTCCAACTTTGGTGTAGCGGACGCTTCACCCAATATGGTTGCCACTCCCTTGTTGATGCGATAAACCCGTAGATGGGTGGCAGATGCATTGATAGTCACGGCGTAGAAATGCTGAATATCTTTGGCGGCTAACGCGATGCCGGCCTCGCCAGAAGCATCCGGAGAAGGGAACCGCACATAGACGACAATATCCGGAAGCTCTAACGCGCGGGTATCCGCCAATAAGAGACGGAAACAATCATGGCTTGAACATGGAGAAGCCTGCATCACCACATGGGGATGTGATGGCGCATGGGGATCTGCCACCACGTGCCATGATTCGGGTTCTTGTCCATTGGAATCCAGTACCTCAAACCCTTTCGGTGGCATCCCTTTCACATCCTTGTCAAAATCCCAGGTCTTATAGATATCTTGGGGTGGAGCCTGTCGGGCAATCGTGAGCAGCCCCCGATAGCGACGGATCCGCTCGTGCAATGAGGGAAGTTGGCTAATCTCGTGCAAACCGCCTTCAAAACGAATGGGATCGTCTTCCCACTTCCGCCATTGTGAAAAATCCGGCACGATGCCGAGAACCGTCGGGCTTGCGATTATTTTGGGAGCGTCAGGGATTGCATTATTGATGACTGCCTGATGGACAGGAAGCTCCCGTGACCGGAGCCCACTCATCCCAACGAACCGAGCAAAGAGGAGATCTGGCACAGGCCCGTACTGTCGAACAACTGGTCTCGCCCCCCAGGGTTCTTCAGCGGATGCTTCATGCGCAGGTTTCATGTGGGGCTGAGGCTGTGCCAGGCCAGTGGCCCATGCAGGCGAACTCAGAGAGAGGAACACGCCAAGAAGAGATGCTGTCACAGTTTGTAAAACAGATAGTTGTAAGACCATGATTGACTTCATGAGCAATACTCCCGCCGCCTTTCCCGTGGAAATTCTTCACGAATTCTGAAACTTCATCATAACAGTTTGTTTCTACTGGTTCCAGGATATCAATTCCACCTTATTCCTGTGTCGAAACGAACAACAAGTTTGGGAGAAAAGCGAGATTTGTGGAGTGTAGCAAGGGTGGCGCGGGGTTTCCTGCTCATGGTGCTGATAGGTAGGGCCTTTCCTTCCCGCCTCGTTAGCATGTCCGTCTGATGGCTCAGGTCCATAGGTTTTTTTCTCTGGAGTTGCCAGTCAGATAGAGCTTAGAATTCAGAGCCCCACCAACCCCGAAGCAATATGGTCATCTCGTCTGCTGATAAGGGCCGTGAACAGAGATAGCCTTGCACGTGGTGACACCCCTGGCTTCGGAGAAAAGCCACCTGTTCAGGGGACTCTACGCCCTTCGCAATGAGGGGTCGCTGGAGCCTATGACTCAGATCGAGACAGGTGCGAAAGCCTGTAACGGCCTCAGGATTGTGAGGCAATTGTGAAACGATGGTCGAAGCGAGCTTCAAGCTATGGAGAGGAAGGGGCTCGAGTAAGCCTGCAGGAAACTCCTGGCACTCGCAATCGTCGATGATGAGTTCAAGACCTAGTGAGGCCAGTGTCGCTCCCCACGATTCCATGGAGACTCGGCGGTTCATAAAAGTGGATGCAGGAATTTCCAGTTTGATGGCCTGAGGTGCAATGTGGGTATCCGCCAGCACTTGGCGGATGACGGTGGAGTAGGCGTCCTCTTGCCCAGGGTCCACAAGGAGATTGACGGTCAAGGGGGCCTGAAAGAGTCCTTGAGCTTGCCATTGAAGGTTCTGAAGGCAAGCCGCGCGCAGGACCCATTCCTGGATTGTCATCAGGAGATGGTGTTCTTGTGCCAAGGGAATAAATTGTTGAGGAAAGATCAGTCCCAACTCTGGATGCTGCCAGCGGATGAGGGCCTCA
The DNA here is from genome assembly GCA_003696975.1 of Nitrospirota bacterium. Taxonomy (GTDB): domain Bacteria; phylum Nitrospirota; class Nitrospiria; order Nitrospirales; family UBA8639; genus J031. The sequence continues at coordinate 28,683 of RFGT01000017.1, forward strand.
ATCCCAATAAGCATCCCCGTGTGCAAGTTCACGAGAGGTTGGAAGTGCAAGAGAAATTCTTGCCGATTCCAGGCGTGGTGTAGGCTCCTTTGCAACAGAAGGCGTTCGAACACTTGGGCATTTAACTCGTCGGAGACAAATTGATAGCAATTCCCGCCTTTTTCCTTCGCGCGGTACATAGCCCGGTCGGCATGGGTCAATAGACTCTGAGGATCGGTGGTGTCGAGAGGATACAAAGCAATCCCTAGGCTTGCTGTGGTGGAAATTGATGTGCCAGCGAGTTCCATGGGGTGTGCGACAGCCTCGAGGACTTTGCGGGCTACGTGACCGGCATCCTGGCCCCGTTCCAAGTCCTGGAGAATCAATACAAATTCATCTCCACTCCATCGGGCCACCGTATCGGTTTCGCGTACGCAGCGACGGAGCCGCTCTGCCACAATCTTGAGCAAGACATCTCCTTGTTCGTGCCCTAAGGAATCATTGATCGGTTTGAAACGATCCAGATCGAGGAAGACCACAGCGACATTGAGTCCATGGCGCCTGGCATGGGCCAGTGCCTGTTTGAGGCGATCGTGAAACATGGTGCGATTGGGAAGGTCCGTGACGGGGTCATAATGCGCGAGATAGAAAATCCTGGCTTCCGTTTCTTTGCGAGCCGTAATGTCCTGGTGGATGGCTACGAAATGCGTCACCTCTCCGGTTTCATTACGAAGGGGCGTGAGCACTTGCTCCACAAAAATGGTCTGTCCGTCTTTGCGTTTCTCGACGAACTCATGCCGCCACGCCTGCCCTTTTGTTTGGTGACGTCGGGCTTGCCGCAGGATCGAGCGAACTTTGCCCGATTTCAAAAATGGCGGGACGCGGCCGATGGCTTCTGCCGCGGTATGACCAGTGAGACGAGTATAGGCATCGTTGATCCACTCGATACGGCCAAAAGGGTCAGTGATCAAGATAGCATGCTCGGCGGACGCCAAGACAGCTTCTTGCAAGCGGAGGCGTTCTCGATCCTTGGCCAGCGAGAGAGTGAGTGAGAGTTGAGCGGCCAATCGTTCGAACCAGGCAATGACTCCATCATTGAAGGCCTCGCGGTGTGGCGCACTCACGGTCAGGACGCCGAGCACCTGTTTATGAGTCTTGAGGGGCACCATCAGCATGGATTGCCACCCCAGCGCGAGGGTTTGTGCTACCCAGGGTTTCCAGGCTGGATCATCGCGCTGGACGATATATGGTGTTTGGGTGGCAAGCACGTGGTTTAAGGGATTTCCGGTTTCCGCATGCCAGTCGGGAGAGGAGTTCAGAAGAAGAGGTGCCTGGTGGCCCGCAGCAGCCAGGATGGTCAGGGCGCCATCATCTTCTTGGTGAGTGATCCAGACCAGAGGATACCCAAACAGATGGTTCAACTGCTCACAGATCTGTGTGAACAGCCCTTGAATCTCTCGCCCTTCCAGAAGTTGTTCTCCAAGGTGGCGAAAGAGTTCGTTGGCAACATGGGCCCGTTGTTCTTCAGTGATATCACGAATCAACCAATGAATGGCCGTCACATGTCCTGCCGGTTCTCTCAAGGCTGAGGCCGTCAGAGACGCGGGGAAGGCAGGGCGCTGTTTGGGGCAGACGGTGAGGTTCCATTCATGGGCCGTCTGGCCGCGTGCGAATTGCCGGAGCACCTGCTTGAGGTGTTGGTGATCACCAGGGTGGACAAACTCATGGAGTCGCATGCCCGTCAGTTGGCTCTGTTCCATCCCGACCAATTGCGCGGCGCGCCCGTCGGCGAGATAAATGCAGCCATGCTGATCAGTAATCAGATGGCCGTCGCATGCGCGTTCCTGATAGGAGGCTCTCCCTGGCAACCGGGTCGAGAGAAAGAATAGGTTGGGAGAAAGGAGGCGTGCATGATGTGCCTGAGACGTGGTCAAGAGTTTCGCGCTGAGCTGAGAGAGTGAAGAGTAGAGATGGCTGAGCTGCGCCAAGACCGCCTGACAGTCTTCACCGGATAAATTCGCCAGAGAGGCGGGCAGGTCTTCGGCAAATTGTTGGAACGCTTGGAGTTGCGAGAGGAGTTCCTGCGCCGCATTGGTCATGCGAGTCGTTGCGGTACGGGCACGTTGTGGGTGTGGCATCTCAGTGATCCTTGATTCTTCGAGTGGAGATCCGCCAAAAGCTCGAAAGAGAAGAATGCATTAGCCCATCATTGAAGTGTTTCTGCATATCTCACGAGGATGACTTCAGGAATGCAATGCGTCATTCAGGATGGGTAGGAGAAGGGCGTTCTCCCGAGATCGAAATCTCATTGGAAGATCCTTCTGGCCAAGATAGCCGCAATATCCCTGCCTTAACATCCTCCTGGACTTGGGCATATCGTTCCGGCGTCCCGATATCGGACCAATAACCTGAAAACGGGTAGCCCCAGATTCCCGCGTCCTGCTGAAGCCATCCAATATAGGCCTCAATGATGGAAGACGGCACTCCCTTGGGAACCTTATGGAGGAAAAGCGGGTCCATGACATGGGCGCCAGCGAACATCCGTCGATACACAGTCGCATGTCGCGAAGCCGGACTCCGACCTTGGCCAAGGATAGTGACCACTCGACTCTGGGCGTCAGTTTCTACCACGCCCCAACGCTCGACATGAGGGTCATCCCGCAGGGCCATCGTGGCGATTCCTCCACGGGCTCTATGGTGAGCCACCATGGCGGTGAGATTCAAGTCGAGTAGGGTGTCCCCATTAACCACAACGAACGGCTTGCCCTCGAAGAAGTCTTCGACCTGTTTGATCCCTCCACCGGTTCCTAGCAGGGTGGTCTCAAAGGAGTAACTCAGCCGCACGCCCCAGCTTGAGCCGTCGCCGAAGGCCTGTTGGATCTGGTCGGCCAGGTAATGCACGTTCACAATGATGTCGGTTAGGCCATGCCGCCGGAGAAGAAGAATATTCCAGCCTAAGAGCGGAATCCCGGCGACGGGCAGCAGCGGTTTGGGAGTGGATTGGGTGAGCGGTCGAAGACGAGTTCCCAGACCTGCGGCTAAAATCATGGCCTTCATGACTCAATGCCATTCGGGAATATAAGGCCGCAGCAACTCGTAGAGCCGGTGCAACTCGGAATATTTTTGGAGCGTGTTTTGAACATAAGCCAATGTCCGCGGAATGTCCGCCAGAAATTTGGGATTGTGCTTGACGCGCTCGATATAGACAAACCGCCCCACGGCCTTCAGATTCCGCTGGATGCTCGTGAAATCGAACAACCGCCGGAATGCTTCATGATCGGCCAACAGCAGTCGGTCTTGCATCTCTGCAGAAACGCTTTGCATCATCTGTTCGCGATATCGGTCGAGAAGCATGTCTACGATCCCTTCCTCCAACCTGATATAGGAGTCGCGTAACAGTGAGGCAAGGTCATAAGTGGGAGGCCCCATCAGCGCATCTTGGAAGTCGAGTACGCCGATCTGTCCACGCGACACCATCAGGTTACGGGAATGATAGTCGCGATGGGTGAATACATAGGGTTGACTGGCCAGCCAGTGCACGATTTTCCGGAATTCTTCACGAATTCGATGTTCTTCCCGTGTGGCCAACGGAGAGCCCTGTCGGGCGGCGATGCCATATTCGAGAAAATGATCAAATTCCCACAGAAAGAGCGATATATCGAACGAGCGGGTTAGGGCGAGGCACCGGTGGCCAAGCGAATGGGTTGCGTGAAGCTGCATGTGAACGAGCAAATCAATGGCCTGTGGATACCACGTCCGCTGGTGTTGGATATCTTTGGCGCAGGCTGTCAGTAACGATGTGTCGCCAAAGTCTTCCAGGTAGAGGAGCCCGCGTGCCTGGTCGTACCAGTAGAGCGTGGGAACGGTGATTCCTGCAGCGGAGAGGTGTCGGTGTACATTGATAAACGGCAGTTCATCGATGGGTTCAGCAGAAGTACCTATTGCCTCTTCCGAAGCCTTGAAGGCTTCCGGCTCCGCCAACTGCATGAGGATGACCGAAGGGAGCGGACTGTCATCTAGAAACAGCCGATAATAGCGGCGATTGGAGGCATCGCCGGCCAACGGGACTAGTGAGGCCGCACGTGCGGGAAACGGGAAGTGCAGGCGAACCGTCTCAGCGACAATTGGAGGAGGGGGGTCAGCGTGTGAGGCTATATCCAAGGGGTTCATCATACCGGAAGCTCTTATTATAGGATGCAAGGCAGGATCTGTCACGATGGGCTGAGAACCCCAGGGCATTGATCTGTTGCCCATGCAAGAAGTGGATTTGGATGCAACTCGTTCGCCATGCGGCGCTTGACGGTTAGTGGTCATTTTCGCGTGATGGCGCACACACGGGTAAGGTTCTGGCAGTTTGTGACCGACAAAATAAGAATGAGAACGTGTGAAAGAAGGTCACACCTCAGGACGAGGACCGCGAATCGAGAATGGAAAAGGAGAGCCATGGACAGCGTGTCAGGCCTTCACATCAATCCGCTCTACGCCACCACGGCGATTGGAGATCGTGACCCGGGCAGGAACCCCTCTCTGGGATCACATCGCAGGCGGTCGAACTCCCAATCCCCAGTACCTCAGGACTCGGAATCCTCAGAACCCTCTGCTCCTACCCACCTGATTGATGTGGTAGTGTAGTTTGGGGGCTGTGTCCTAGTGAAACGGGGCGAAATTTTGATTGAGGACGAGCGCCGAGTTCCTATAGTCTGCCCAATGGCGTGGCAAGATGATCCCCAGAAGAGGGAAACTCTTCGCGGCGGATTTGTGCCTCGCCGAGGATTGTGCTAGGGTCGGCATCCAACATTTATTGGTCGGGGATAAATGCTTGCGACATTGCTGAAGAGAAAAAAAGACCTTTTTGAACGAATTTGAACGAACCGGGCTCAACGAAGGGAGGAGAAAAAAATGATGCGAGGGGTATGGCATGAGCTATAAAAGTATCGGGGACTATGGAAT
>RFGT01000204.1 GCA_003696975.1 Nitrospirota bacterium
ATTTTCAGCCGGAGTGGGGGATATATGGGAATCGGCTTTGCCATTCCCAGTAATATGGCCAAAACTGTCACGCAGAGTCTTATCAAATATGGAAAAGTCGTGCGAGGTTGGCTGGGGGTCTCCATCCAAGAAGTGACTCCCGAGCTCGCCAAACGCTTCGATGCTCCCGACACCAAGGGCGCATTGGTTTCAGACGTCGTGAAAGAGAGTCCCGCTGATCATGCAGGACTGAAACGGGGCGATATTATCCGGACGTATGATGGGCGCGAGGTCCAGAATCCGACCAAACTTCGTTCTCTGGTGGCGGAGACGCATCCGGGCACACGTGTCGACATTACGGTCTTTCGCGATGGACAAGAAAAAACCCTGTCCGTGAAAATTGGAGAATTGCCGAAGCATCTGGCTGCTCGAGGATCTGTGGAAACAGCGGGAGAAGAGCATGCTCTCGCTGGGCTTACCGTTGCCCCGGTTCCACCGGGTCGCACACCCAACGACGAGGGAGTACTCGTGCAAGAGGTAGCACCGAACAGTCGGGCAGCCCGGGCTGGTATTCGGAGCGGCGACATCATCTTGGAAATCAACCGGAAACCCATTCGAAACATCGATGATTTCGCCAAGATCACCGAACAGCTCAAGCCTGACGATGCTGTCTTGGTGCTGCTCCGTCGAGGGAACGCTACAATCTTTCTCTCAATCAGTGGCCGGTAAATGTACTGCGCTCCAGATATCAAGCTGGACACGAGAGCGTGAGACAACGACCGGAGGATGAGAGGCAGAGGAGACGACCTGGAGTCGGTCACAAGAGAAAGGAGGTGGTAACGGATGACAAGAACGCCCTTACTTCCATTTGAGATACAAGTCGATCGGCTGCTCAATGAAGCCATTCGATCCCTGGACCCTGGACAAGAGGAGATGTTTTCTCCCGCATGTAATGTCTGGGAAGACGACGACCATTTTGGGATCGAGATCGCATTACCGGGATGGGACAAAGAAGACATTACCATCCACCAAGAGCACGATCGGCTCATTGTTTCCGGAAAAATGGGAAAATCCCGCACACAACAGGGTGAGCAAGAGCGGTCGTCTCGGATCTACCATCTCCAAGAAGTGGAGATGGGGGCATTTTCTCGATCGTTCCCTTTGCCCGACCAGCTAGCCTGCGATCAAACACACGCTTACTTCCGCAATGGCTTGCTGTCGATTATTATCCCCAAACGGGATGAGGCACGACCGCGGCGGATCCTTATTCAGGGGTGAGCGGGCAGCACGGTTTTCGTGCTGCCCGCGATAACCTTCTTATAAGATGAGGAGGACGGCGATGAGTCAGAACCCAAGAGATTCACAGGAGGAAAGGGAGCGTCAGGGTATTCCCGTACTGTATCGATACAGTGTTTATGTTCCTTGCTATCAAGAGTTTTTCCGCACGGCGCCCCAGCACAAAGGCTATGACTTTGAAGAAGCGCCAGTCATGAATGTTCCACCGCCGATTGCCCAGCATGACACTCCTCTTTCCTGGTGGTCGTGGGATCGGCCCCGGCGGATTCGTCGGCACCTTCACCTTCGAGACGCTTATCAAGACGCGATTCTCCGGCTTCGCCATCCAAACCATTCGCCGAGCTCTACAGAGACAGTTTTCAGAAAAGTCGATTATCGAGAAAGAGGACCTTCCATGCCAAACAATTTTACGCTTGGCGAGAAGAAGAACAGCCGGACGCCTCAGTACCAGCAAGCCGCGGCGTAGGCAGGCGCTCCGTATCATTCAGCACAGTTTGTTAGCAGCCAGAGGAACCCGGAAGATCAGACACGACAGAGGAGAAGCTTGTGGGACACCGCCCAGTTTGCAAAAACTGATCCACCTTGGTCTGCACAGTATTCCTGATCACCTCACAGGCCTCTGCCCCGTCAATTTTGGCTCCTCGTGCATCGGTCACGTAGAACACGTCAACCACTTGATCGAGCCGCGTAGAAATACGAGCCGCGTGGACAGCGAGATGAAGCTCAAACAAGGTTCGGGCAATCACATACAGCAAGCCTTGGCAATCATCGGCAAACACGTCAATAATGGTGTACTGATCTGACGTTTCATTGTCGATCTGCACTTCCGTCGGATGCAGTCCCAAGGGACGCGGTTTGGTAAAGGGAAGACGCCGATGGCGTTCCATGATTCGGAGCACGGATTCTTCTCCTTGGAGTACCCTCACAATGGTCCTCCCCACGCTCTGGAGGCGCTCAGGCGGAGGTGCCCCATCGAAATCTCGATCTTCCACAACAAACGTATCTACAACAATTCCGTCGTCTCGGGTGAGAATCTGAGCATCCAGGACTTGCAATCCCTTCGCTGCTAGGACCCCCGCAACGTTCATAAAAATGCCCGGGATAATATCGTCATAGGTAATAAGTGTATATTCACACACGTGTAACTGGGGATGATACCACGACTCCACCACACATCCCCCGGGCTCGAGACGGCGAAGAATCTTGAAGTGAGCAGCCATGCGCTCACGTGATGTCCCGGATAAGTAGCGAAGAGGAAACTTCTCAAGTTGGGCAGTGACCCACTCTTTGATGCCCGCCGTGTCACATCCCAGATCGCCCTCTCCATGTTGTCCATTCAGCAACACGGTGCACAGGTCGGCGGCCATTTGTGTGAGGTCAGGTCGGATGTCTGTTGCCTCCCGGCCACCTGAGACCTCTGGAAGGGTGTGGCTATAGAGCTCAACGAGCAAGGCTTCCTTCCATTTCGTGAGCGATCCTGGCCCCACAGCCGCTAGATCAGCCGCAGTCAACAAGAACAACTTTTTTAACATCTCCGGGGTACCAACCGCCCTGGCAAAGGTCAGAAGAATCTTCTCGTCGGAGGGATCACGTCGAAACGCCGTATTTGCCATGAGGAGATGGTGGTGCACTAAAAATTCCAGGGTACGGGCCTCATGCTGATCAAGTTGCAACCGAGCGGCCATCTCACGTGCGATCTGTAAGCCCATTTCACTGTGATCCCCTGGCAGTCCTTTTCCTAAATCGTGAAGCAGTAGGGCCAAATGGAGCAGATCCTTATGCCGGATTTCCTCATAGACCGTCCTGAAAATTCCAGGCTCCCTACCCAGACGCTCCATTTCTTTGACGGCCAGCAAGCTGTGTTCATCGACCGTATACTTATGGTATTGGTTAAACTGCATCAGGCCCCGCACCCTGGCAAAGGCGGGAACCACTTTCTCCAGAACCCTGGCATGATGCATGAGCTCCAACGTCGAGCCTATGGGGCCAGGCCCGGAAAGAATTTGCCGAAACAACCGACTGACCGGTTCTGTACAGAACGCATGGTCGGGCATGCTTTCCATATGTCGATGAATTTCTTCCAGGGTGCCTCCATCGATCATCAAGTCGCGGAGCTGCGCTTCTCGGAAAAACCGCAGAAGCCACTCGGGATTTTCCAAGACGTACACCAACTTCTCCGGATGAATGGTCAATCGAGACCCCGATACGTAAAAGCAGCCTTCAATGCGAGCAACGGGCCACCAGGATTTCCACCGCACCCACCAGGAGGGTTCCTGCACCCGATCGATAAACCGCATGCATCGCTCATAAATCCCTGTGGTATGCTGGTAGTACCGCTGCATGAACTGTTCGACGGCGAGCAAATGGGAGTGGTCGCGGAATCCGAACTCTCTCGCAAGTCGGACCTGTTCTTCAAAGGATAAAATATCCTGGGCGCGCCCTGCTTGGAGATGCAAGAAGGCTCGGATCCGCCACAAGTAGTCTCGTGCCTCAAGCAGGGCAAGATAATCTTGATGAGCGAGAAGCCCCCGATTTGCCAGTTCACGCAGGGTGGTCGCTCGATATTTTGCCATCCCAACCCATTGTAAGAGATGGAGATCGCGTAACCCTCCCTTGGTTTTTTTAATATTCGGCTCCAGTAGGTAGATGGTTTCCCCAAACTTCGTGTATTCACGTTGCCGCTCTTCGACTTTGTCCTTGATGAATCGCTGCACGTGGCGCCCCAAGATTCGCTTCGTGAAGCGACGTTGGAAATCTTGAAAGACTTGCACACTCCCGGCTAAAAAACGGGATTCCATCAACGCGGTTCTCGCTGCCAGATCTTGTTCTGCCACCGCCAAACAATCGGACAAAGACCTCACACTATGCCCGACTTGAAACCCGACGTCCCACAGATGATGAAAGATCTGGGTCGAGAGTGCGGTCACCACTTTCTCTCCTCTCCCGTGGAACACAAGCATCACATCGATATCCGAATAGGGCGCCAACTCGCGCCGCCCGTATCCTCCAACCGCCACCAGGCAACAATACTGCATGCCTAAGGTCGCCTCAGCTCCCTGTTGCCGCACCACGTTGCGATAGCGGCCAATAAGCACTGCATCTACAAGATCGGTAAATCCCGTCACCACTTCTGATCCAGAGGCTCCCTGTTGTAGCCGCTGATGCAACCCATCGCGGCGGGCCTGCAGCACGAGTTGAACGGATTCGGGATCACCACCCAAATGACCGGGGAGTATCCGTTCTGGAAGCTTGCACTCGTTCATGAGGATGTTGGCTCCACGTGTCCGGTTCAATCCACTACAATCTCTTTTCGGCCGGCTCTTCAAGCAGGCTAAATCGTCTTTTCCTGTCGAGCAGATCGCCGCCAGAATCTTGGCCAAGAATACCAGTTCGTAATGGGCATGCGCCGATCTTTTCCCAATGCCCGTCTGGTGATCTTGATCCCGATCGGAGCCTGCCGCCGTTTGTATTCACTTTGGTCCACAAGTGACAGCACTCGCTGGACAGTCGTCCGAGAGAATCCCATCTGCACGATCTCCTCAGGCGATCGGTCCTCTTCTACGTATGCTGCCACGATCCGGTCAAGTTCTGCATATGGAGGCAGGACATCCTGATCAGTCTGATTCGGCTTTAACTCGGCTGAAGGAGGCCGCTCAAAGACACGCTTGGGAATCAAAATCCGGCCTCCGTCACGCTCTGCCTGCTGGTTGCGAAAACGAGCCAGCTCGTAGACCAGCGTTTTGGGCACGTCTTTGATCACCGCAAATCCCCCAGCCATATCGCCGTAGAGCGTGGCATATCCGACACTCATCTCGCTTTTATTACCCGTCGTGAGGACGAGATAGCCAAACTTGTTTGAGAGCGCCATGAGAAGATTACCCCGAATCCTGGCCTGCAAGTTCTCTTCCGTCGCATCAAAGGGGGTGCCGGCGAATACCTTGGACAGGGTAGAAAGATACCGTTTCCAAATGGACGTAATCGAAAGACGTAAGGACTCGATACCAAGGGCTTTGATAACTGCCTGTGCATCTTCTCGACTAGCTCGCGAGGTAAACGGAGACGGCATCACCACTCCTAGCACAGAAGATGGGCCCAAGGCATCAACGGCAATGACCGCGGTGAGCGCCGAATCGATTCCCCCGCTTAGTCCAATAACCACCCGGGCGAACCGATTTTTCCTCACATAGTCGCGCACGCCCAAGACCAACGCCTGATAGACTTCAGCCAGGGGAGACAAGGCAGGAACAATCCGCGAGCTACACGATGGCATAGGGACAGGACGGGAATAGCCAAGCCCCGGGAGCGTCACCCGTTTCACGGCACGGCTCGATGAAACGCGACTGGTATGGCTGTCTTTTTTTCGGCGAATCGGCTTTTCGATAACCACATCCGCCAAGAGCATATCTTCTTCGAAGGCTTTGGCACGGCCGATCACGTGGCCATGTCGATCGATCAATAGGCTATTCCCATCGAACACCAACTCATCCTGCCCCCCAACCATATTGGTATAACTCACAACCACCCCATTTTCTCGCGCTCTCTCTGCGAGCATCTGCTCCCGAAGGTGTGATTTGCCCATGTGATACGGCGAGGCATTAATATTCACAATCAGCTCGGCACCCCCTAGAGCGACTTGACTCCTCGTCGGACCCTCGGGATACCAGATATCTTCACAGATATTGACGCCTATCGACACATTATCTCGGACGCACACTAGCGGAGTCCGCCCAGGAGAAAAATAGCGGCTTTCGTCAAAGACCCCGTAATTGGGCAACAACATCTTCTGATAGGTGGCGAACACCTGCCGATCGTGGATGATGGCCGCAGCATTGAAAATAATAGTCTGTCCAGACGGTACGACCGCAGGGCCCACCCGATGGGTCACGGGTCCGCCTTGCTCGACAAAACCAATAATCGCCGTGAGACCGCGACATGCGGCGACACAATGCTGCAAGGCCCTAGCCGTATCTTGGAGAAACTGCGGACGGAGCACCAGGTCCTCAGGAGGATATCCCGTTACGGCCAATTCCGGGAACACCACCACCGAAGCCTTGGCTTGACGCGCTTCCTTGATCCAGCGTGTAATTGCCCGGACATTTCCATCCAAGTCTCCGACGGTTGGATTCATCTGCACCATTGCCATGCGACAGATTTTCATCGCCTCCAAAAAAAAACGCCCCTTCCTTTCTGGAATGGGACGCCTTTGTCCACTGTGTTCGCGCTGTGTGGGATCAGGAGAGAACTTTATCCTCTCACGGTGATCTTGCTTGTAACAGGCTCCCTCCCACCATGTCAAGCTACGGCTGCGTTGCTTTTTTTTCCAATTCGCTGGCGAGAATAATGGCTTCGGCAATCTCGCGCATGGACTTTCGCGAATTCATGCTCTGCCGCTGCATCAAACGGAACGCTTCCGCCTCGGAAAGGTTTCGCGACTGCATCAAATAGCCCTTGGCGCGCTCCACTAATTTGCGAACTGTCAAGGCTTCCTGCATTTCAAACGATTTCTCCAGCAACCGCGTGTGCTCAATGGCCACGGCGGCTTGATTGGCAATGGCTTGCAAGATCTTGATCTCTTCAGCGGAGAAGACGTGTAGCGTCGAGGTATAGGTATTAATAACACCAATCGCTTTGTCCTTGCTCATCATCGGCACAGACAGCAAGGAGCATAAGCCCTCTTTCTGGGCTAGCGCGCGATAGTAGTAGCTTCCTTCTTTTCGAACATCAGGCACATAGATTGGCCGTTGTTCCTTCACGGCCCGGCCACTCAGACTTTGCCCAATTTTCAAGGGCGGCTTCAGCCGATAGGCCTCGCTCACACTTTGGGTGGCGGCAATCCGGAGTTCGCCCGTGTCCTCATCGACCAGCATGATCGAGCTAATGGTTGAATTCATCATTTGCGCCGTCATGGTCACGATCAATTGAAGCACATCATCCAGCAAGCGATTGGATGCCACGGTTTCGGACACCTGGGACAAGGTGTCTAATTGGCGTGCCTGCCGGCGCATTTCCTCATACAACCTGGCATTTTCAATCGCCCCTCCTACTTGATTGGCAATAGTGGAGAGCAAGGCCAATTCTACAGGCTGATAGCGTTTGGGGCGTTTGTGTTGGACATTGATGACCCCAACGACGTCGCCTTTGGTCACGATAGGTACGGACACAAATGCCTGGTAGCGGTCTTCAGGCAGGTTGTGAAAAAACTTGAACCGCGGGTCATCGCTGGCATTTCTGGTGATCACCACCCGGGTCTTTTCCTGTGCGACCCATCCGGTAATCCCCTCTCCCAAGCTCAAGGCGATACGGCCAATCAATTTGGGATGAGGATTTTTCGAGGCACGGAGCACCAGTTCGTCGCGACTTTTCGACAATAGATACAACAAACAGGAGTCGGCCTTTGTCACTTCCACGACCACGTCCACAATGTGCTTCAGTACCACTTCCAAATCAAGCGAGCTGCTGATCGACTCACTGATCCGGTGGAGCACCTCCACCTCGCGCGTCCGCTCGCGCAGCAACGCCCGGAGTTCCGCTAGCGTACGAGGAGACGATTCTTGCTGATTCATGGTTTCAGCTCTTAACTAACGGGCTCCCTTGGTTAACGCCGAAAGCCGCCAGGACGGGCCATAGAATTGAGGATCAGCCAACCATCGCTTGACGGAGGCTCGCTCCAGGGGTTCCACCGTGACCATGCCAATACGGCGGGGTAGCACGCAATGAATATGGCCGCTAGCGACTTTTTTGTCGTGCAGCATGGCATCCCACAATTGTACGAAGGAAACGGGCGGCAATCGCCACGGCAAGCCGGCTTGACGAACGAGATCGCGCTGGCGCTCCACCACGTCCTTGGCGCAATACCCGAGATGATAGGCCAATGTCGCTTCCGTTACCATCCCGATTGCCACGGCTTCGCCATGAAGCAGACGACGATAGCGGCCCAAGGCCTCCAAGGCATGACCAATCGTATGTCCATAATTGAGAATACGGCGAAGACCGGCCTCTTTCTCGTCCCTACGCACGACCCTAGCCTTGATTTCACAACAGCGCGTGATCACCTGGGACATCAGCCCCAGATCCATCTTGCAGATATCCGCCATATTGGTCTCCAAAAAGGAAAAGAAGTGGCGGTCGGTGATCATGCCATACTTGATCACCTCTGCCAGACCTGCTATCCGTTCGCGCAGAGGCAACGTTCGGAGCGTTTCAGGATCCACAAGCACGAACGCGGGCTGGTAGAAGGCGCCAATCATATTTTTGCCCAAGGGATGATTCACTCCCGTCTTCCCCCCGACACTGGAGTCCACCTGCGCGACTAGACTCGTGGCCACCTGGACAAACGGAATCCCTCGGCGATAGATGGCCGCAGTGAACCCTGTCATGTCCCCAATGACCCCGCCCCCCAATGCAATGAGAACAGCTCCGCGATCAAACCGTTGCGCCATCAGCACATCAATGATTCGTGCAATCCAGGCAAGCGTTTTGACCCGCTCTCCTTCAGGGATGGTAATCAGCGTTGGTCGATAGCCTGCCTGCCGGAGAGACCGCTCCGCTGTCTGGCCATACAAACGAGCCAGCACCGGGTTGGTGACAAGCCCTACTTGCCCTGAAAACCCTAACTGCCGAAGATAGTCTCCAAGTGCCCTCAACCCACCTGCTCGGATGACGATATCATAGCTCCGTTGCCCTAACGGCACTCGGATGGTGGTCTCCCGATGATCCATCGACATGCATCCTTTTTTCTCATAAGAGGAGCCGGTGACTCCCGCTGACCCGGAACGTAATTGCAGTGTGAGGAAAGGAGCCACGGGAGGAAGCAATCGAGCCTGGCGAGTCTGTCATGGTCCTTCCTTGTTCAAAATGCACGGACATAGGCTTGATAGGCATCGTAGTTGCGCTTCATCTCGTCAAGGTGATCCCCCCCAAACTTTTCCATCATGGCATTAGCGAGTTCATAGGCAATCACCGCCTCTCCCACCACACCGGCGGCTGGCACTGTGCAGATATCCGAACGTTCCACAGTGGCCTCGAACGGCTCTTTTGTCTGGATATCGACACTGTGCTTAGGACGATACAGCGTCGCAATGGGCTTCATGGCTACACGGATGACGATTGGCTGTCCGTTGGTGATCCCACCCTCTAATCCTCCTGCCCGGTTCGTCTTCCGAACAAACATTCCCTGATCGGGATTGTAATAAATATCGTCATGCACTTCAGATCCCAACTTCCGTGCTGACTCAAAACCCAACCCAATTTCCACACCCTTCATCGCTTGAATGCTCATCGCTGCCATCGCAAGCCTGGCACTGAGCCGACGATCCCACTGAGCGTAACTCCCCAATCCAATCGGCGGATTCGTCACCACAACCTCGAACACACCGCCCAACGAATCTCCTTGGTGTTTGGCGAACCGAATACGCTCAATCATCTTCTCTCCGGCAACCGGATCAGGACAGCGGACTGGCGAACTCTCCGCTTGCTCGTAGGCCTGTAGAGGATCGGTGACTTCCGCGGCCGCGACTCCTCCAATTTCTTTCGTGTAGCTCACCACTCGCATATGAAACTGCGCGAGAAGTGCCTTAGCCACAGCTCCGACGGCCACACGCATCGCCGTTTCCCGAGCACTGGCTTTCTCCAAGACATTACGGATATCCCGATGGCCATACTTAATGGCTCCCACCAAGTCCGCATGACCTGGCCGGGGCCTGGTCACCACTCGCTGAATAGGCGTAGGACCGGGATCCGGAGCCATAATTTCTTTCCAATTTTCCCAATCCTTATTCCGAATCATGAGGCCGATGGGGCTCCCGAGAGTACGGCCTTTCCGTACACCACATAAAAATTCGACACAATCCTGCTCAATGCGCATTCGCCCACCACGCCCATATCCTCCTTGCCGTCTTGCCAGATCCACATTGATCATATCTGCTGTCAGAGGCAATCCCGCGGGCATCCCTTCAAGCACGGCAATGAGGCATGGTCCATGAGACTCTCCTGCATTTAAATAACGCAACATAATTTCTCCTTCTCTCTTACCCTACCCATTCATCTACTCACTGATTCCTCCATGCTCCGCGAAAATCTGGCATGCTTTTCAAACAGGAGACAGGGAAACCGCCCTAACGAAACTGTCTAAACTGCACGGCGATTAGGCGAGTTCGATGTTTCACTGCATAGTGTACTGACGACTTTATCCCAGGCACAAGATCAAACACCAGTTGCAGGGTGGTGAGCTGAGTGCCAATACGAATCTCCCGCAAAATGGAATGCCTGACAGGAAGAACCCGAAAGGGCACTGCTGATTTGACATCAAGCAAATCGAGCTGAAGCCGGTGCGATCCCCGAGGAATCACCCGATAGGGAAGGGGACCGTTTCCATACAAAATCACTGTTACAGCATGAGGTGCCCGAGTAACTTGTACATGTGTAAGGTAGGTGGCACGTGAGGAAGCTGACATTCTCAGGAGACTATATCATATACGGCCATAGCATAGACGTTCCTGTTGTATCACCGTGATGACTGCTGCATGGAACGAGGTCGAACCACCCGGATTCGCGTTTCATATATTCTGCGTGCTGGTGTAGACAGACTTTCCAGAATGATCGACTGGGCCATAATCATTTTGATGCGAGCCCTTACAGGATCAAGGCGACTTCCTTCCCGGACAATCACCTGCTTGCCGTCCGGCAGCCGAATCATCGCATGTGCATGCTGCGGTCCAATGAGAATACCCACCACCGTGACCGATGGAGTCGGTTGCTCCTGATCCTCTCGCCTCCGTAAGGTTGACCCCTCAGGATGTAACGGCTGAAACGGATCTCGCCGGTTCCTCCAGGTATAGTGAAAGCTCGTGCTCCCCTGAAGCATCTCCTGCTGAATGCCTTGCTTCTGAGAGGGACGGTGTAAAGGATCGCTATAGGCCCTTGCCGCTCCGGTCTCTTGTGCACTGCTCTGCTGGAAAGCGAGCCCCAACCAAAACAGGCTCACCACAATAATGGTTATAATCATTTGCCATGTTCTCAGCGTTCGGCGGCGCTTCCACATATTGCTTGCCTGTCCGAAGTGTCAGCTTTCTCTCAAGAAGGGAGGTCACTTCCCATGTGATAGGTGACCAACTCGATCTCAGCTTGGATCAGTTCCGGCGCCTGAGGATCTCGACGGAATGAGAGTGTTGTAATACGAAGTAGAGGAACGTTTGTCAACACGTGATCAAGAAATTGGGCAAGTTGGTGATACTGTCCCTGAACCTGAAGCGTGATCACGCTCTGGAAGAGAGATCCTGATTGAACAGGGCTCATCTCGCCGGGATGCCAAAATACCAAGAGCACTCCCGATCTGTCCGCTCCTTTCGTAACCGCTTGTAGCAAGATGTCTCCTGACTGACGCGAACTCATGACACGCCAGTCATCTGACGCCACAAGATCGCCTTGTGCGCTCGGGGCTGACAGAGATTGTTCCAGTGAGGCAAGCTGTTCACTCTGACGCCTGAGCTTGACTTCGAGTTCACTCACCTCGTGCCGCAAACCCTGGATGTCAGTCAACAGAGGGAGAAGTACGAGCCATCCCCCACCTAGACCGAATAGTCCCAGGAGGCTGTACACTACACCTTTCTGCCACGCTGGGGTCAGAATGACCCAATCAAGAAACCGTTCTTGAATTGAGACGTTCATCAAGGACGAGTGTTATGCCAAAATGAAATAACTCATTTCCATAGGCGTCACGCCGCACTTCAAGCAACCGAGCGGCATGTACGAGGTTGTCTCCTTCTAACCGATGGAGAAATCGCCAAATGTCATCCCGCCGTAGTGCCGTTCCCTGAAGCGTGACGATATTCTCTTGGATACGCAAGCTATCCAACCATAGTCCAAGCGGCTCGATACTGCGACTGATCGCCTCCAACACTTCGAGCGAGGCTGTACGCCGGGTCATGACCTGATCAATCCATCGCACGGTTTGGGCAAGATGATGAGCTCTCGCCTGTTGGGTGGCAAGCCTCTCCACCCGTTTCGTGAGGGCTGCAAGATGCCCATGGAGTTGGGTCTTGCGTCGCACCAGCTCGTCGCGCTCATGGTGCATCATAACCCACCCGTTCCACCCTACCGTCAGGCTCGCTAGGATTACGCTCACGAGAGCCACCACATGCCACCACGCCATTCGGTGATAGCGCCGCAGATAAGGATCGGAATGGGGAAAGAGATTAATCGTGATCACGGTTCATCGATTTTCCTAAGTGCAAGGCCGACAGCCAGCGTGAACAGTGGAGCGAGTGAGAGAAGTTCATCTTGAGCCTTGCGAGGCAGGGTCACTCGGCGAAATGGATTCGCCAGTTCGACCGGACACGAAACCCTCTTTGCCACGGTGTCCAACACTTTGGGGACAAGCGCATATCCTCCACACAGAAGGATTCGAGTAAGTGCCAACGACGGCCGATGTTCGGCCAGATAGTACTGCATCCGACTAATCTCTCCAGCCACCATCTGCCCAAGTGCAGAGCATTCGGCGTGATCCTGCATTTCACAGGAAGAACCTGTTTCCCGGAAATCCTGTTCTGTTGCCCGTTTCGTCATATCACACCCTCTCCCCTCCATCACTGAACTGTCTTGTAGAACCCATGGGACCCCATTTTCCAGGACACAGATGGTAATATGGCGTGCGCCCATTTCTACCAGCATGACTGCTCCTGGCTGCGGTCCATACATCACAGTATACATATTGGCCAATGCCAATCCCTCCATATCACAGACCGTTGGGATGAATCCTGCCTCTTTGACAATTTGGCAACGAGCATCCACTACATCTCGTCTGGCAGCAACCAGAAGAATTTCAAGGGACTGTTCCGATGATGGAGTAAGGGAAGGAGAAAGGATGTGATAATCCAGGTAGACCTCATCGAGAGCATCTGGAACGTATTGTTGGCCTTCCTCATACAGATACTGCCGAATCTGATCAACCGGCATGCCCGGAAGACGCACACGTTTGGCCATGACTGAAGTCCCCGAAACCGCAACCGCAGCTCGTCGCGCTCGATATGGGGTCTCTTTCAACAATGTTTGCAGGGCTTCTTGCTGGATTGATCTGGTGAAAAGAGGGACTGAAGCGGCGTGAGGAGAGGGTAACTTGACGATACCCCAATGTTGAAGAGAGAAGTTAGCGCTTCCGTGAGCGAGTTGAACAAGCTTGATGTTCTGAGAACCGATATCCAACCCCACCAAGAAGGAGGTTAGCCCCAACCATCCTATCACCTGTTTCACGGAGGCATACACCGCAATCTCTCACAGGTTCATGTCTATCATGTCTATAAAGACCGTGTGTTTGACGGGTCACCTTTTTGTTCTCGATCACTTATACCCCCTGTACTCCGTACCGGTTCGGCCTGTCAATTCTCACTCTTCCGTATAAGGAGGAGGGATTTTGACTTGACTCGCGAATGTGGGACCACATTGCCAAAACGAAGGGATCATCCTCGATGAATATCACGATGCCGGATACTGGCCTCGTACCCTAGTTGACGGCACATTTCGTGTAACCGTAGTGCAATGGCTACAGACCGATGGCGTCCTCCTGTACATCCAATCGCCACGGTCAGATAGCTACGCCGTTCTCGTGCAAACAGGGGAAAGAGAAAGGCGAAAAACGCGCGAAAGTGGTCTAACAGAAGCTTGGCCTCTTCACTGGCAAAGACATAGGCTTGTACCGCTTGATCCTCACCCGTCAGCGGTTTTAACTCTGGGACAAAATTGGGATTCTGTAAGAACCGGACATCAAACACTAAGTCAGCATCATAGGGAACGCCATATTTAAACCCAAAAGTCATCAGCGAGACCCTCATCACACGCGGGTGCTCCACATCACCATAGTGGCGAAAAAGCCAATCTCGCAACTCGTGAACGGTCAAGGTGGAGGTGTCTAAAATGCGGTCGGCACGGTCGCGTAGGTCTTGGAGATACTGCCGCTCGAGGCGAATTCCCTCGAGGACCGGCTGTTGCGGAAGCAACGGATGGGGGCGGCGTGACTCTGAAAATCGCCGTGTCAAGACTTCATCGGACGCCTCTAAAAAGAGAATTTCGATGGAATGGCCACATGCTTTTAAATGATCGAGATTGGCAAACACGTCGGCCAAGAACCCTCGTTCGCGGATGTCGATACCTAGCGCAATATGCCGCAACTCCTGGCTGCTTTGCGTACAGAGCTCGGTAAATTTTGGAAAGAGCGCGGGAGGCAGATTGTCCACGCAGAAGAATCCCAGATCCTCGAGACATTTCAAAGCCTGCGTTCGGCCTGATCCCGAAGCACCACTCACAATAACTAAATGAAGTGCTGTCTGAGTTGCCACTTGCTCTTCCATTGGTGCTCAGAGGAGTAAAAGAGGTTACTTCCTAACCTCAGGAGTAAGAAGAAATGGCCAACTTTTATGCTGAAGGAATTCGTTTTCGTTGACTTGCTGGAGCAATATTCAATTCCGCCCGATACTTCGCCACAGTACGCCGAGCAATCACGATTCCGCGATTTCGCAAGCGCAGGACAATCTCCTGGTCTTTTAGAGGGCGAGCGGGATTTTCTTGAGAGACCATTTCGCGGATCATCTCTCGAACAGTCAAAGAGGAGAGTTCTTCGGCTCCTGGTTCAGCTCGCTGAATGCCAGCATTGAAGAAAAATTTGAGTTCCAGCATGCCCTGGGGGCAATACATATACTTATTGGTTGTGACTCGACTGATAGTGGACTCATGCATTCCCACATCTTCGGCCACTTGTCGGAGTACCAGGGGCTTCAGATATTGAATCCCTTTTTCTAGGAAGGGCTCTTGAAATTTGACAAGACTTTTGACCACCTTGAGAATGGTTTTATTGCGTTGATCAATGCTGCGAAGGATCCATTGAGCCGCGCGCATCTTTTCTTCCAAGTAGGCTCTAGTGGTACCGCCATCCTCATCATGGCTCATCAGGCGTTTGTAATAGGGATTGATCCGCACGCGAGGTAATCCGTCCTCATTGAGCATAACCACCCATTCCCCTTCGTTCTTGAAGACATACACATCGGGCACAATGATTTGGCTTTCCTCGGAGAAATAGGGGCGCCCCGGTTTCGGCTCAAGCCCTTCGATCACATGCACGGCCTGGCAGACCTCATCAAGAGAGACACCCAACTCTTTCGCAACGGTGGCATAGCGTTTCTTTTGCAGTTCGGGAAGGTATTTTTGAATGAGAGTTTCAGCCAGCGCTTGCTGCTCGGCTGACCCCGACATGACTGTCTCGCCTATGGGATCCTGTTGCAGATGTTTCAGTTGAATCAGCAAACATTCCACCAGACTCCTGGCCCCGACGCCGGGAGGGTCGAAGGTCTGAATATGGCCGAGGATAGCCTCCATTTTTTCAAGAGGCACCTTGGCATCCTGGGCGATCTCCTGAAGAGGGGTCCGCAAGTAGCCATCTTCGTCCAAATTCCCAATAACCATCGCGCCCAAGGCTTTGTCGTGTTCATCCAGAGAAGACAGCCGCAATTGCCATAGCAAATGGTCTTCTAATGAGGTGGGTTTGGTGAGGGTCTGTTCATAGGAAGGGAATTCTTCATCGGTCAAGGGAGCTTTATTTAGCCCGGATTGCCAATCGGGTTCAAAGTAATCGTCCCATCCATCGGGAGAAAGGGGTTCGTCAAACGTTGTCGCCTCCCCCTCCGTTGACTCCTCAGAACCTTCGCTCTCTCCCGTGCCTTCCTCCTTCTCTGAAAACGTCTCGTTGGGGGTATCCTCGGTTTCGTCCAAATCAGGAGAAATTTCCTCCAATAACGGGTTCTCTAAGAGATGCTGCGAGAGAACTTGCTGAAGTTCCAGACGAGACAGTTGCAACAACTTAATGGCCTGCTGCAACTGAGGGGTCATAACCAGTTTCTGCGTCAGCCGCAAATCAAGTCGAAGTTCCATATGTGTCTATAACCTGTTCCAGAAAAGTTAGAGCTTAAACCGCTCACCCAAATAGACGGCTCGCGCCTTTGAGCTGTTGACGAGAACCTCAGGTGTACCTTCCTCCAGGATTTCCCCTTCATTAATGATATAGGCCCGATCTGTGATCGAGAGCGTCTCTTGCACATTGTGGTCAGTGATCAGAATACCCATTCCTTTGTCGCGTAGGGCATGAATGATAGCTTGGAGATCACTAACGGCAATAGGGTCGATTCCTGCAAACGGCTCATCCAACAGAAGAAACCGGGGGTTGGATGCCAGAGCCCGCGTGATTTCCAAGCGCCGACGCTCCCCTCCCGACAAGGTGAAGGCTTTGTTATGTCGCAACGGCGTCAACCCCAGTTCATTCAGCAAATTGGCTAACCGTTCTTCACGTTCCGCTCTCCGCAGCCGTTGTAACTCCAACACGGCCAAGATGTTTTCCTCAACCGTCAGGCGTCGAAACACTGATGCCTCTTGAGGAAGATACCCCATCCCCTTCCTGGCACGTTGATACATCGGCAAATGGGTAATGGGCTCACGATTCAGAAAGATCTGACCATGATCGGGAGGGCACAACCCGACTACCATATCGAAAATGGTGGTTTTGCCAGCTCCATTGGGGCCCAACAACCCTACGATTTCTCCGGCAGAGACTTCAAGATGAACCCCTTTCACAACTTCTCGCCCCTTAAAACACTTTCGTAATCCTTTTGCCATAACTCGATCACTCATACACAGAGTCCCACCACGATCAAAGAGACACCCAGCAGAGTCGTCTCATTGGCCATCACGATTTTCCCCCCTGCTCCATGATCAGCACTTGCGACCCTCCTTCGACTACGCTGCGATCTTCTTTTAAATACATGGTCATTTTGGTTCCACTGACACGTGTCCCCCGCTGCCATGCGACAGGCGATTTGGTCAATACAATTTTTTCTTCATCTTTGTAATAAATTGCCAGCCCACACGTCGCTTTCGCAGTGGCCTTCTTGATAAGAACTCGCCCTGTGGCCTTGATCCTATCAACCTGTTGCCCTACCCCGTTGGCTTCTGTTTGCTCATGTTCCTCAGTTCGGTCAGACGCCTTAAAGAACACCACCATCTTGTCCGATCGCACGAGGAGATCTCCTTGTTTTAAAACGACATTCCCCTCGAAAATCGCTTTTCGGTCTTTCCCTTGCGCAATCATGGTTTGGGCCGTGATCGTGGTTGATGGTGACAGCTCGCCTCCTGCTCCCATTCCCTGATCAAGGGCTGAGAGCATGACACCTAACACCAGAGAGAGCCCCACACTCCTCAGCCAATTATGATGCAATGTCCACTGTAACATAGTTGAGCACTTGAAATTGTTCTGTTTCCAAGTTTCCTACCAACCCAATACCTGTAATGGTGAGTCCCTGACGGTGAATGATGACCGGAGCAGGCGAGTAAAATTCTTGAGTTTCATCTCTCCAACGAAGGATAGGGGTCAATAAGGTCAATCCATTGGTAAACGTCACGGAGATAAAGTCTTCTTGATCGACTAGCTCAAAGCTGTTGGTTGCCGTATCAATCATCCCGCGTTTCGCATGAACGATCATTTCTCGATCCTGTCGACCAAATAACGAAACCTGAACGTTTTCCAACAACGCTTGATGGCGAGAGTCATACATCTGTGCACGTTCGGCCTCAACTTCCCACCGTATTCGTCCTTCACGCGATTGCTGATACGTAAACCGTTTGATCCCCGCATCGGCTTGTCCACGCGAGGGAACCACCACCGTAACACTTGCGGGCCGCGAGTGAGCTTGATGGTACGCCAGGTAGAGCAGACTCATCCCTATCCCCGCCACAAGTGCCACACAACCTCCTCTAACCCAAAGCGCTTGCATTAGTCTGTATCCATTGTGGTTCTTGGGGTTGGCACGTCCAAAAAAAAGAATAACACACGACCCAGGGCAAGTAAACTCATCACCATGGGAAAGGGAGTCAACTTGCTAGCGAGAATGGATAACGATTTACAGTCTAGGGGAAAAAGAAAAGCTTAAGGGAAGGAGGGTCTATTTACTTATTGTGACGTAGAGTCCACAAGAAGCCAGCACATCATCCTGCAGAATCCTCTTTACGTCCCATGGTGCGACTCTGCCTGTTTGCCAGTCGGCGAGCCAGCACGGGCAACAAGTTCGAGTGCTACGAGTTCCGCTGCATCACCAGGGCGATATCGTGTTGGGATAATTCGCGTATAGCCGCCCGGGCGAGTGCGAAAGCGGCTAGCGACATCATCAAACAATTTGGAGACCACTGCTTTGTCACGAATAAACGCAAGGGCTCTTCGCCTGGCATGGAGGCTCCCATCTTTTCCTAACGTGATCATTTTGTCGGCCAGTCCTCGAACTTCTTTTGCTTTGGCCGCGGTTGTCTCAATCCGTTCATGTTCAAGCAACGCGGTTACGAGATTGCGAAACAGCGCCTTACGATGTTTTGTATTCCGACCGAGTTGGCGACCCTTTTTACGATGTCTCACACACTACTCCTTCCCTGATTCATCACTTTTTCGATTGGTCTTCTTGCTGTGCGGTTGCTTGGCTTTTAATGCCCAACCCTAATCCCATCTCTGCTAGAACTTCTTTGATTTCATTCAACGATTTCTTCCCAAAATTTTTGGTTTTGAGCATTTCCATCTCGGTTTTCTGAACAAGATCTTCAATGGTCTTGATGTTGGCATTTTTCAAACAGTTGGCGGCTCGTACGGACAACTCCAATTCGTTCACACTTCGCATGAGATTTTTATTGAATTCCGCGTTCTGGTCCGTTCCTGGCACTTCAGACTTGGACTCTTGAACCGATTCACTGGGGATGCAAATAGCCAGATGATCACGCAAGATAGATGCTGCCGTAGCCACAGCCTCCTGAGGAGACAGACTGCCATCCGTCCACACCTCAAGGATGAGTTTGTCATAATCGGTGATTCGCCCCACCCTAGCATTTTCAACCTGGAAATTCACGCGCTTGATTGGAGAAAAAATCGAATCGACCGGGATCACGCCGATAGGAAGTCCTTCCTCCTTATTCCGCTCAGCCGGCACATATCCCCGACCTGGTTTGACAATCATTTCCATATCCAACATGCCATCTTTATCAAGGGTGGCAATATGCAAATCAGGATTTAAAATCGTCACCTCCGCGTCATGTTGGATATCCGAGGCCAAAACCTCCCCCGGCCCTTTCTTCTTGAGACGAATGGCTTTAGCCTTATCAGTATGCAACTTCAGCCGCAAGTTCTTGATATTTAAGATAATAATGGTAATATCCTCTGCCACGCCGGGAAGCGTGGAAAACTCATGGTAAGCACCCTCGATTTTCACCGACGTAACAGCCGCTCCAGGTAGCGAAGACAATAAGACTCGCCGAAGCGAGTTCCCTATGGTGGTTCCGAACCCTCGCTCAAAGGGCTCAGCCGTGAACCGTCCATACGTGGATGAGGCGGTGTCTTTGTCCAACTCCAGCCGCGTGGGTAACTGAAAATCTTTCATCTCCTTGATCATAAAGCCTGCTCCCCCCTTGTCATCGCTTTCATCAGCTTCTCTCGATTAGCTAAAGCACTCCACGCTGCTTGTTCCTTACCGGGAGTATAATTCCACAACTACTTGCTCATTGACAGGGGCCCTAATCTCTTCTTTCGTGGGCAACGCGCGCAGAGTCCCTTTACAGGCCTCCCGGTCAAGCTCCAGCCATGAGACCACACCTTGTGCTTCAGCCGCATCTAAGGCTGCCTGGACAACCAATAACTGCCGACTCTTGTCCTTGAGTTCCACAACATCGCCCACAGAGAGAATCATTGAAGGAATATTAGACTTCCGTCCATTAACGAGTACATGGCCATGGGTGACCAGTTGTCTGGCCTGTCTACGAGATTGAGCAAAGCCAAGTCGATAGACCACATTATCCAACCGCCGCTCCAGGAGGCTCAGCAAGTTTTCGCCCGTGACCCCAGGCTGCCGTTCGGCCCGTCTAAATAATCCACGAAATTGCCGCTCGAGCACACCATACATTCGGCGCAATTTTTGTTTTTCGCGAAGCTGAATGCTATAGTCTGTCACCCGAGTCCGATTCTGACCATGCTGTCCTGGCGGATAACTCCGTCGTTCAATCGCACATTTCTCTGTCATACACCGGGTGCCTTTGAGAAAGAGTTTGACACCCTCTCTTCGACAAATTCGACATACAGGACCTAAATAATTTGCCACGTTTCTCCTCTCTTATCTCTTCTTCTTGTACGCCATTTGGGCGAAAACGAAGGCCATGCAGGTCTTTTCCCCTCTATACCCGCCTGCGCTTAGGCGGTCGACAGCCATTGTGCGGAATTGGGGTCACATCTCGAATGAGGTTGACCCGCAACCCGGCAGCTTGCAAGGCCCTCACAGCTGATTCCCGGCCAGCTCCTGGCCCACTGACATACACATCAATTTGTCGCATTCCATGTTCCATGGCTTTCCGACCGGCAGCTTCCCCTGCTTTGGTAGCAGCGAATGGAGTGCTTTTTCTTGAGCCTTTAAACCCCAAACTTCCTGCACTCGACCAAACAATCGTATTCCCGTTCATATCAGTAATCGTCACCAACGTGTTGTTAAAGGATGCTTGGATATGGGCAATGCCCGCCTGAACGATTTTCTTCTCTTTCTTTTTGCCTTTTTTCACGCTCATGAATCCGACCTTTTGGATATTCCCTATGTGCTGTGCTGCTCGACCACGTGGAAGGTTATCGTCATGTAAGATTACTTCTTCGAACGGCCAATAGCCGCCCTTCGACCTTTACGAGTCCGTGCATTCGTTTTAGTCCGTTGTCCCCTGACCGGCAAGCCTCGTCGGTGTCGAAGACCTCGATACGATCCAATGTCAATTAATCGCTTAATGCTCAACGTCACATCCTTTCGCAAATCCCCTTCGACTTTAAAGTCTCGGTCAATAGTCTCACGTAGTTTGACAATGTCCTCTTCTCGAAGATCCTTGACTCGGATTGAGCCGTCAATGCCTGTTCGCTGCAAAATGGTTCGAGCACTCCATGGACCGATCCCGTAGATATAGGTTAATCCTACATCGATTCGCTTATTGGCTGGAAGATCAACACCTGCAATCCGAGCCATTGGTTATCCCTTTCTACTTTCAAACATGTCCAAGCGTTTTCCTAGCACGTTCGCACAAGCTTTCCCTGTTTAACCTTGCCGTTGCTTATGTCGAGGATTGACGCACCGAACGCGGACCACTCCCCGGCGACGAAAGACTTTACATTTTGAGCAAATGGGTTTGACAGATGACTTAACTTTCACAACATTCCCCTTTTTTTTGAGAAATTTGGCACCTTATTTCTACTTAAACCGATAGGTAATTCTCCCTCGAGTTAAATCGTACGGGGAGAGTTCCACCGTTACCTTATCTCCGGGAAGGATTCGAATAAAATGCATCCGCATTTTACCAGAAATATGAGCCAAGATGTTTTGTCCGCTTTCAAGACGAACTCTGAACATCGCGTTGGGAAGTGTCTCTGTCACCACCCCTTGAACTTCAATGACATCCTCTTTGCCCATACGTTCAACTCATGGAACAAGCTGGGTTTTGGCTCTTGTCATTACAACTGGGTCAGCACACGAGGTGGCCCACTTGGTTGAATCGCAACCGTATGTTCAAAATGGGCAGACCAGCTTCCATCCACGGTGACGGCTGTCCATTGATCTTCCAAAACCCGCACGTGATAACTACCCATATTTACCATAGGTTCAATGGCTAGCACCATGCCCGGCTTCAGTCGAGGTCCCTGACCGGGCCTGCCATAATTGGGGACTTGCGGCTCCTCATGCAATTGCCGCCCAATCCCGTGTCCTACAAAATCCCTCACCACCGAAAAGCCCCACGCTTCCACATGAGATTGAATAGCATGTGAAATATCCGAAAGCCGTTTTCCCACCACAGCTTGCTCAATCCCCTTCTCTAGCGCCTCCTTGGTAACCCGCAGCAATGTGTTGACAGATTCGGGAATAGAGCCCACTGCTACTGTAATAGCTGCATCTCCATAGAATCCCCGAACAATGGCCCCCAAATCCAGACCAATAATGTCTCCCTCTCGCAAAACCTTCTGTGCAGACGGGATGCCATGCACCACTTCGTCATTAACAGACGCACACAGAGTCTTGGGATAGTTTCGGTAACCCTTGAAGGCAGGAATACCCCCTAGATCGCAGATAACCTCTTCTGCCAGTCTATCCAATTCCAGAGTCGTAACCCCAGGCTTCACGGCATTTACCAAGACTTGCTGGGTCTCCGCAACTACTTTACACGCTGCAGCCATCAACTCAATCTCTTCCTCGGTCTTGAAATCAATCATGCACGTTCGGAGCGATTCAGTAAAGCAAGCAATCGATCTCGCACGGTTTCCACTGAGCCTGAACTATCAAGTTCCGCAAGCACCTGTCTTTCCCGGTAATAGGCAATCAACGGAGCTGTTTGCGCTTCATAGACTGAAAGACGAGAGCTTACAGTCTCCCGTTGATCATCTCGGCGCTGCTGCAACGGCCCGCCACAGCGATCGCACACCCCTTCCCTCCTCGGCGGAGAAAAATCAAGATGATATACGGCTTGACACTGGGTGCAGATTCGCCGTCCCGTCAATCGGCGAATAATTTCTTCTTGGGATAGACTGAAGTACACGACCTGATCCAAAGTCTGCCCACGCTGCTCGAGAAACGACGCTAGGAGGTCAGCCTGTTTCACGGTTCGAGGAAATCCGTCAAGCACAAATCCGTTCAAACAAGTGGCGATTTTTTCCTGCACTAATCCCATCACCACTTCATCTGGAACGAGCTCCCCTCGATCCATATACTGCTGCGCCTTTTGCCCTAACTCGCTTCCTTGGGTTACGGCTTCACGTAAAAGATCTCCTGTGGAAATCTTACAGACGCCAAATTTCTGCGCCACGATCTCGGCTTGGGTTCCCTTACCTACCCCCGGTGCCCCAAGAAACACCCATCGCTTCCCCATTACCCGCTCCGTCCTTTCAGTCGCCCTTTGGCCAAAAACCCCTCGTAGTTACGCATCAACATATGCGATTCAATCTGTTGGGCTGTATCAAGCCCTACACCAATTACAATCAACAAGGACGTCCCTCCGAAATAAAACGGAACGTTCAGTTGGTAAATGAGGAGCTCAGGAATAACACACACTACCGCCAGGTAAATCGCCCCAGCGAAGGTAATCCTGGTCAACACCTTATAAATATCGTCTGCCGTCCGTTGACCCGGGCGAATTCCCGGGATAAACCCCCCATATTTTTTCATATTATCCGCCATGTCCACTGGATTCAATACAACTGCGGTATAGAAGAAACAGAAGAAAATGATGAGTCCAACATAGAGCAAGGTATACACTAGCGACCCTGGAGCCAGTTGCGCCCCAAGCGACTGCACCCACGGAACCTGGATAAACCCTGTAATCGTTGCAGGGAATGCAATAATCGAGGAGGCAAAGATCGGCGGGATCACCCCCGCTGTGTTGATTTTCAGTGGGATATGGGTGCTCTGCCCCCCGTAAACTCTTCGCCCAATCACGCGCTTAGCATATTGCACTGGGATTTTTCGCCGTCCACTCTCCAAAAATACTACGGCAGTCACCACTGCAAGCATCACCACACCGAGTAAGAGGAGGAACACGAGGCTCAACTCTCCTACTCGATACAGGTCCAATGTCTGAACAATGGCACTGGGAAGGCGAGCCACAATCCCCGCAAAGATAATGAGAGAGATGCCATTCCCGACGCCTCGCTCAGTAATCTGCTCCCCAAGCCACATCAAAAATGCTGTGCCTGCTGTCAGTGTAATGACCGTCATAAAGCGGAAAGGCCAACCGGGCTCGATCACGAATGCACCTTGGTTCATCCCCTCAAGCCCGAGAGCAATCCCAAATCCCTGCACAAGCGCAATGCCAATCGTTCCATATCGCGTATATTGAATAATGGTTTTGCGGCCTCGCTCTCCCTCCTTGGCCAACTTCGACAAATGGGGAATGACAACCGTTAATAGCTGTAAGATGATCGAGGCGCTAATGTAGGGCATGATGCCCAGCGCAAAAATCGTCAGTCTTGATAACGCCCCTCCGGAAAAAATGTCTAAAAATCCCAGCAGCGCCCCTCCTCGGTCAAGGAGAAACTTGGCTAATTCCTCGTTATTGATTCCTGGCGTAGGAATATGCGCGCCAATGCGGTACACCGCCAGCATCGCCAAGGTGAATATGACCCGGCTGCGCAACTCTGGAATTTTGAGAATGTTCTGGAAGCTCGTAATGAGCCGTTCAAGCACGGCTGATGACCTTGGCTTGTCCGCCAGCTTGCTGGATTTTCTGAATTGCTGTTTGACTGAATTTATGGGCTTCTATGATCAATGGTTGACTCAGCTCGCCAACACCCAGGATCTTGACAGGGCGGGTTCGGTGCTTAATAAGACCTTTCTCACGCAAGACTTCTGGAGTAATGGGAGAAGCCGCCGGCAATGTCGCGAGGGTTTTCAAATTAACAATGGCATAGTCCACTGAAAACGGATTGCGAAACCCTCGCTTGGGAAGACGCCTTGCCAGAGGCATTTGCCCCCCCTCGAACCCTTCCAAGTTAGGACGACCAGCCCGTGCAAGCAGCCCTTTATGCCCTCTGCCCGCGGTTTTTCCTGATCCAGATCCTGGACCTCTTCCCACACGACGCCGTTTCTTTTTGGCTCCAGGCAAGGGATGCAATTCATGAAGTTTCATCGTCAGAGACCCGAACAAGATGTTGGACTTTTCGCAGTAATCCATAGACTTGAGCAGTCTTTGGCCGCTTGACAGTCTGATGCAGTTTCCGTAACCCCAGAGCACGAAGATAGACCCGCTGGCATGCAGGTCGACCAATAGGGCTGTGTATCAACGTGATGCCCAGATATCCTGGTGGACTTTCATGTGGCATACCAGTAGACATTGGTCTTCTCACTCACCGGTCAAGATGAGGCCTTCTCTGAGGGCTCACCGTTGGACTCAGTCCGGCGCATTCGTCTAACCTCATCAGGGTTTTTGATTTGTGCAAGACCATCCAGCGTCGCCCGGACCACATTGAATGGATTCCCGCGACCCAGCGTTTTCGCAATGATATTGTGTGCCCCTAGAACCTCCAAGATTGCTCGGACCGCACCTCCGGCAATGATGCCCGTCCCTTCTTTAGCGGGCTTCAAGAGAACATGCTCCGCACCAAAGTACCCATGAACATTGTGCGGGATACTCCCGTTTTTCAAAGGCACATGCATCAAATGCTTTTTCGCTTGCCCAACAGCTTTGGCAATAGCCGGAGGGACCTCTGCCGCTTTGCCCTTTCCAACCCCTACCCACCCATGCCCATCCCCCACAACCACGAGAGCACAGAACGAAAACCGCTTTCCGCCTTTGACGACCTTGGCAACACGATTGATGGCCACAAGTTTGTCTTTCAGATTCAGTTCGTCTGGATTAACCCGCACCGACTGTGTATCCTCCTCCCTCCAAGTTCGTTAAAACTCAAGACCCGCTTCGCGCGAAGCCTCAGCTAAGGCTTGCACACGGCCGTGGTACAGACGTCCGCCTCGGTCAAAGACCACCGCGGTAATATTCGCGGCTCGAGCACGTTCCGCTACGAGCCGACCAACAGCACGAGCGGCTTCTCTGTTTCCTCCGGACTTCAACTGACTCCGAAGCTCCGGCTCACAGGAGGAAGCCGCGACCAAGGTGTGACCAATCGTATCGTCGATAATCTGCGCGTGGATGTGAGCGTTACTGCGGTAGACATTCAGCCGAGGGCGCGTTGGTGTCCCAAAGACACGCTTGCGTACTCGCCGTTTCCGTCGCTCAAACCGTCTCCGTTTAACCGTCTGGCTCATACACGCACTTCCGTCTACTTTTTGCCGGCCTTTCCAGCCTTTTTGATAAGGACTTCACCCATATATCGAATGCCTTTCTGCTTGTAGACATCTGGAGGCCGAATACTCCGAATATTGGCAGCTATTTGGGTGACCAATCGTTTGCTAATCCCTCGAATAGAAATCACGGTTTGTCGATCAACCGTGACTTTGACTTCTGGAGGAAGTTCTACCACAACAGGGTGAGAAAACCCCACGTTAAGCGTTAGAGTTTGATCTTGAACTTGCGCCCGATACCCTACCCCCGTCAATTCGAGCGTACGTTCATACCCTTTTGTCACACCATCCACCAGATTGCTTAATTCCATGCGGGTTAATCCATGAAGAGCGCGAAGTCGGGGAGTATCATCTGCTCGCTCAACATAGATCATCCCGTCTTTGATTGACACTGTAATACCCTCCGCCACATCCCATTCCAATTCCCCAAGCGGACCTTTAACCGAAACGTGACGATTCGTCACCGCAACTTGCACGTCCGGACTCAGTGGAATGGGTTTACGTCCTACTCTCGACACGCCTTCTCTCCTTCAACCCACAACCTACTCCCAACCACCGTAGCAGCAATTCCTAACACCCTTAAGTCCTTTCTGGATGATGCTCACATCACCAAATGTGACACAATACCTCTCCACCCACACCCAAGCGCCGCGCCTCGCGATCAGGAATGATGCCCTTTGAGGTCGAGAGCACAGCCACACCTAGCCCCCCCATGACACGCGGGATCTCAGTCTTGCCCACATAGACACGGCGGCCAGGCTTGCTGATACGACGGATTCCCGTAATTACGGATTTTTTGTCCCGTCCGCCCACATACCGCAAGTGAATGGTCAACACAGGGTGACTATTTTCCGTTGTCTGCTCAAAGTGGTGAATAAACCCTTCTTGTTGAAATACAGAGAGAATATGAGCCTTGACGCGCGAGGCGGGAACCGACACCGTTTCATATCCACGCGCAGCAGCATTTCGAATGCGAACAAAGAGATCAGCAATGGGATCAGTCATTGACATCGATACCAACCCTACTTCGTCACGCCATAACCTCGAACGCTCTCATTACGCCCTGGTCCTTCTTACACTACCAGCTAGATTTCGTCACACCAGGAATGTCACCCCGAAGGCTATGAAATCGAAAACAAATGCGGCACATGCGAAATCGCCTGAGAAATCCGCGTACCCTTCCACACAAGGGGCAACGATTATATCGCCGCACCGGAAACTTTGGCGAACGAGTTGCCTTGATTTCCAACGCTTTTCTCGCCATTCAAACTCCTCTCTCTGCTCTCTCCCTTCTCACCATGACATCACGAGCGAAAGGGCATGCCAAGATAGGCCAACAGCGCTTTGGCTTCTTCATTTCGCTTAGCAGTAGTGACAATGGTAATGTCCATACCATGGATAGAGGCCACGTCATCGTATTTGATTTCCGGAAACGTTAACTGCTCCTTTAATCCCAGCGTGTAATTCCCTCGCCCATCGAAAGACTTAGGTGAGACTCCTCGAAAGTCTCGAATACGAGGCAACGCTATGCTCATCAATCGATCAAGAAATTCATACATGCGATTGCCGCGCAGCGTGACCTTGGCCCCAAGCGGCATACCCTGACGAATTTTAAAGCCTGCAATAGCTTTCTTGGCCCTTGTAATCACCGGCTTTTGCCCCGTAATAACACTCAACTCCTTGACCGCTGACTCAAGCAATTTGACATTTTGCACTGCCTCCCCCATGCCGACATTGAGAACAATACGTTCCAACTTCGGCACCTGCATGGGATTACGATACGAGAATTCTTTCATCATGCGAGGGATCACATCCTGCTGATACTTCACCTTCAACCGAGGCGTGAGGTCTTCAGCCATTGCAGCGGTTTCTGGTTCTTGATGAAGTGACGAGGTGCCTCTCTTGCTCATCACACTTTATCCAAAACTTCTTCGGGACTCTGTTTTAAAAATCGCACTTTTCTTCCATCCGCCAATATCTTAATGCCCACTCGTGAAGGACGCTTGGCTGAATCGGAATAGAGCATCACATTCGACAACGCGAGCGGAGCCTCTCGCTCCAAAATGCCACCTTGCCGATTCTTTGCTGTCGGTTTGGTATGCCGTTTGATCATATTCAATTTTTCAACAAGCACTTTCCCTTCAGCAGGCCGGACGGCTAGTACTTTTCCAATTTTCCCTCGCTCCCGACCCGCGATCACCATCACAGTATCACCTTTTTTGATTCTTGTTTTTCGCTGCATTGCATCCATCCGTTCTGCTCGTTCCGTGCCGAGATTTTCCTCGCAACTTAAATAACCTTAAATAACCTCTGGAGCTAGGGAAATAATTTTCATGAATTTCTTCTTCCGCAGTTCCCGAGCCACGGGGCCAAAGATCCGTGTCCCAATAGGGTCACCCTGGTTATTTACCAACACGCAGGCATTGCGATCAAATCGGATATAAGATCCATCTTCTCGACGGACCTCTTTTCTCGTTCGCACAATCACGGCTTTCACTACATCACCCTTTTTCACCGAGGCCTTGGGAATAGCTTCCCGTACAGAGACGACCACCACATCACCCACTCCACCATACCGGCGCCTCGTCCCCCCTAAGACATGAAAGCACCGGACACTTTTGGCACCTGAATTGTCAGCGACTTCTAAATAGCTATAATTTTGAATCATAATCGTTGGACTCGCGAGACTATCCCAAAATTCCCTGCCTCTTCAAAATGTCCCGTTCCTACTCTGAGGAAACAGAAGACCCGTGTTGTAGTGTTGTATGAGCCAATCCCACCTGTGCAGCCTGTTCCCCTTGCTCCAAGATAGCCGCGACGCGCCAATGCTTGGTTTTACTGATGGGCCGTGAATACACAATTTTGACGCGATCACCAACCCGTGCCGCATTGCGTTCATCGTGAGCCTTCACCTTCGTGATTCGGCGCAGCACCTTCCCGTACAAGGGATGGGGTACTAGCCGAGTGATAGCTACGACCACAGTCTTATCCATCTTGTCGCTCACGACTGTACCATGCAACACCACCTGACGTCTCCTACTCCTATCGTTTGTCATAAAATGACACAGTGAAAATTCTATTTAAGCTCTTAAACCTTCTCTCCCTGCAATTCTTTTTCACGAAGAATGGTTTTGGCGCGTGCGATATCCCGGCGTACCTGCCTCACGCGCATGGGATTCTCAATACGCCCCATTGCCAATTGACACCGGAGGTGAAACAACTCGTGTTTCAATTGACGAATCTTTTCAACAAGCTCGGCAGGATCTAGACTGCGCAACTCTTTCGCATCCATAACAAGAGAAAAAGCCTTAACTCCGAGTTCCTGGCTATATCAGAGGCAACTCTCCACGGACGACAAACTTCGTGGCTACTGGCAACTTATGGCTCGCCAGTCGAAAGGCTTCCTCGGCAACATGCTGGCTCACGTCGTCCATCTCATAGAGAATACGACCCGGCTTCACCACGGCTACCCACAATTCCGGATTCCCCTTCCCTTTTCCCATCCGGACTTCCGCAGGTTTCTTTGTAACTGGCTTGTCAGGGAAAATTCTCGTCCAGATTCTTCCTCCCCGCTTCACATGCCGAGTCATGGCAATCCGAGCAGCCTCTATTTGTCTCGCAGTAATCCGGCCAGGCTCCAGCGCTTTCAATCCAAACTGTCCGAACGACACTGTATTGCCCCGATAGGCTTTCCCGTGGATTCTGCCCTTTTGAACCTTGCGAAATTTGACTTTTTTAGGTGCAAGCATACTTGCTCCTTTTGTTCATCTCACCTGGCACGCTATCGGCTACAGAAGACTCATGGTTTGCTCTGTCCGCGATGGCGTAGGAAGTTGAGCGTCACCTTTATAAATCCACGCCTTCACGCCAATTTGCCCCATTGTCGTATGCGCCTCTGCAAATCCATAATCCACATCAGCCCTCAAGGTATGAAGCGGCACTCGGCCCTCTCGATACCATTCTGTACGTGCAATCTCATGCCCTCCAAGTCGACCAGCACACGACACCCGTACGCCCTGAGCACCTAACCGCAACGCTGCAGCCACACTGCGTTTCATCGCTCTCCGGAAGGAAACCCGCTTCTCTAATTGCAAGGCAATGTTTTCGGCCACTAACTGGGCGTCCAATTCAGGCTTCTTGATTTCTTTCACGGTCACATACACTTCCCGTCCATATTGTTGTTCCAGCGTGGCTTTCAGTTTGTCCACTTCTGCACCCTTTCGCCCAATGATAATACCAGGACGAGCAGTGTGAATAATTACCTTGACTTGATTGCCTGATCGTTCGATCTCCACCCGAGAAATACCAGCATGGTAGAGACGAGATTTAACGAGCTTACGAATTTGTACATCTTCATGCAAAAGTTTGACGAAATCCTTCTTGGCGTACCATCGGGAATTCCACGTTCGCGTATACCCTAATCGAAACCCAAACGGATGCGTTTTTTGTCCCATCTGCCCTTCTGTCCCTTTTTGATGCCTCGATTTTCGATTTAGTTTTTATTAAACAAACCCTTAACGGTGCCCTTTAAGGGATTCTATTGGTGCCACCACAATCGTAATATGACTCGTCCGCTTGTGAATCGGATGCGCTCGGCCCATCGATCGTGCTCGAAATCGCTTCAAGGTCGGCCCTCCATCAACATAGGCTTTGACAATAGCCAGAGACTCACTATCCCCCAATTCCTTCTGCTCAGCATTCGCCACAGCAGAACGAAGCACCTTTTCTACCACTCCAGATGCTGCACGAGGGATATACTTCAACAGCGTGAAGGCTTCCGACACCTCACGGCCCCGAATTGCATCCACCACCATTCTCACCTTTCGTGGGGCCATCCGCACAAATCGCAGAATCGCTCTCGCTTCGGCCATTTCTTCACCATTGATTTCGCGCTTCTAAGATTCCGCTCTCTTGAGCCACACGGCTCAGCCCTTCTTCTTTCTCTCCCTCAACTTCTTCTTCTCCTTTGTAGCCTATTTTAAGGGAACAGCTTTTTCCGTTTTAGCTGCTCCGTGCCCCTTAAAGAAGCGCGTGGGCGCGAATTCCCCAAGTTTGTGCCCTACCATGTTCTCCGTTACGTAGACGGGAATAAATTTTTTTCCATTATGTACAGCAAAGGTATGCCCAATCATCTCCGGAACAATTGTTGAACGCCGAGACCATGTCTTAATGAGCTTGTGCTCTCGGGCGACGTTCATTTTTTCAACTTTTTTCAACAGATGCTCATCAACAAACGGCCCCTTATGAACAGATCGTGGCATAGTGTAAACTCCCTCCTCTCGACTACCTGGTTCGACGCGAAATAATAAGTCGTGATGAGGGTTTGTTCTTTTTTCTAGTCTTGAATCCCTTCGTAGGAACTCCCCACGGCGAGACAGGATGAGGATTGCCTTGACCCGATTTTCCCTCGCCTCCACCATGGGGATGATCTACTGGATTCATCACCACCCCACGCACATGAGGACGTCGGCCCATCCATCGCGAACGGCCGGCTTTGCCAATGCTGACATTTTCGTGGTCGAGATTTCCCACCTGCCCCACCGTCGCCATACAGGTTCCCAGCACCCGCCGCATTTCCCCAGACGTCAGGCGGAGTTGGACGTATCCATCTTCCCGCCCCATAACCTGAGCAAACGCTCCAGCACTTCGCGCTAACTGCCCTCCCTTCCCAGGTTTCAACTCCACATTGTGAACCATTGTTCCCATCGGCATGGCCGCTAATGGCAAAGCATTTCCCGGTCGCACTTCTGCATCAGGTCCAGACTGCACGACCATACCAATTTCTAACCCAATCGGAGCCAAGATGTATCGCTTTTCTCCGTCGGCATAATGAAGGAGGGCAATTCTGGCCGTTCTATTCGGGTCATATTCAAATCGAACCACTTTTGCCGGAACTCCTACTTTATCGCGCTTGAAATCGATTATCCGGTAAAGGCGCTTATGACCACCACCACGAAATCGTACAGTAATACGACCTTGACTGTTTCTTCCGCCAGAGTGCCCTAGAAATTCCGTCAACCGTTTCTCCGGCCGAACATGAGCCAATCCTTCATCGGTAATATTGGTCATCCCTCGCCGCCCTGGCGAGGTAGGCCGATATTCCTTTAAAGCCATACTATAGATCCCTTTCTACGCCAATCATGGAAGGAGAAAACTAACCTCTTAGCCGGTTGCGTCTTCAATCTTTATGCACTCTTATGCACTTTCATATAGTTCGAGCTTTTCCCCTTCCTTCAAGGTAATAATAGCCTTCTTCCAACTCGGGCGCCTTCCCATAAATCGGCCTTGACGCTTTTGCTTACCTAACACATTAATGACGTTCACGGATTTCACTTTGACATTTAAGACCGCCTCTACGGCACGACGAATTTCAATCCGCGTGGCATCCTTAGCCACGACGAATGCCACCTGATTGCAACGTTCTTGGAGCGCGGTCATTTTCTCCGTCAGGAGGGGCCTGATTAGGATATCAACAGGATCTCGTTTTACGCCCATAATTCCTGAATCTTGGCAAGTTGATTTTCCAATACCAGCAATGCATCGTATCGAAGCACATCATACACGTTCAACTCATGAGGCTCGACAACTTTCACCCCAGGAATGTTCCGGGCCGCCAGCTTCACACCGGAAGATTCAGGCCCCACCACAAATAACGTTGTTCGCTCTAAGCCCAATTGCCGTAACGCCGATGCCACATATCGCGTCTTGGGCTCAGGCAAAGGCAGAGCATCCAAGACAATCAACTCCCCATTGGCACGCTTCGAAGCCAATGCACTCTTGAGCGCTATTCGATACATTTTTTTAGGAAGCGGAAACCCATACTGACGAGGCCGCGGTCCGAACACCACACCCCCATGCCGCCAAATTGGGGATCTAATAGAACCCGCTCGCGCTCGGCCTGTATGTTTCTGCCGCCAAGGTTTTCGCCCAGCCCCGCTGACCTCTCCACGCCCTTTCGTTGAAGCCGTCCCTTGACGACTTGCCGCTTGTTGCATCACAACCGCAGCATGCACAAGTCCTTGGTGTGGCTCTGCCTCAAAAATCTCGGGAGCCAATTCAACCGTCCGCACTTGACGGTTGTGAATATCTACAACAGGACACACAGCCATCTTGTGTTACACACCTTTTTATTCTTTCATCTTGCGAATCACAACAAGTCCACCGGACGGTCCAGGCACTGCTCCCTTCACAAAGAGAAGATTTTCCTCTGGACGAACATCTACGACAGTCAGTCCTTTGACCGTCACTCGACGGTGTCCCATATGGCCTGGAAGCCCCTTATTCTTCCACACGCGAGATGGAAAAGAACTACTTCCAATCGACCCAGGCGCGCGATGAAACATGGATCCATGCGAAGCCGGCCCACCCCCATAGTGATGCCGTTTCATTACCCCCTGAAACCCTTTCCCCTTCGAGATCCCCTGAACCGCAACTCGCTCCCCTTTCTTAAACAAGTCTGCTGTAAGGATTTGACCGACTTGACAGGAGGCCGCACCACGAAATTCGCGAAGGTGACGCCACAAACGATTTTGGCCTGCGGCCCGCAGATGTCCCACTTGAGGTTTCGCCAATTTTCGTTCAGGTACTTCCTCAAACCCAAGCTGCACAGCTTCGTAGCCGTCTCGGTCCTGAGTTTTCAGTGCAGTCACTCCGCATGGACCAGCCTGAATGACGGTCACTGGCAAGGCGCATCGCTCCTCGTCAAAGATTTGAGTCATTCCTAACTTTCGTCCGATCAATCCATTGACCATCGACTTCACCAGTTCCCGATCTTGCCGG